>CAMDDX010000001.1 GCA_945893075.1 Planctomyces sp. SH-PL62
CGAGCCAACAACCCATGCAGTTGGTTGATCAACCGCGTCCGCTGCTTGGCCGAAGACTCCATCAGGGCGACGGCATCGCGGAGTTGTTGGAATTCCGGCGGATTGTGCGGCGTGGCGGCGGGCCGTTCGACAATCGCGAATCGAGCACATGCCAGGCTCTCGGTGGGATCGGCTTTGCGCTTGTCGAAGTGAACCTGGCGGTACGCTTTGTTGCGTGCCGGTTGCCCCACCGAGATCGTGGTGTCAAACGGCAACCGATGCAGCCACTGCACGAGGTTCTCCGCATACTGGCCGGCGGCATCCAGCCGAATGTGAAAGTGAACTCCCGGATGTTTTTCCACAAGCTTCTGCAAAACCGCTTGGAACTGTTGATACCCCGCCGCCGATTCGGTGAAGTGAAACGACTTGGCGGCGGATCGTTTCTGCTCGTCCAAAAAGGAGACATGATGGCCATACCGAGCCGTATCAATCCCGACTCCGAGTGGCACCATTCCGACTGACGCAGGAGCATTCCCCGAAGACATGACAACCTCCCCCAGAAAGAACAGGAAAAACGGTTGTCATGAGACTCCTCCGCTGGCCTTTGACCGGAAACGCTCGTGATCAGACCTCGAGGGCCAAGATGTAACGATCTCTCATGTCAAAGTTCGGAGGGAGCAATCTAGCGCGAGTGGTCAAGCCACAGCGAGTGTTCAACGCTCCTCACGAACAACCACAACCCAAACTCTGACATCCACTGGGCTGTGGTTTCAACATACGAGCGCGAGTGGTCAAGCCACAGCGAGTGTTCAACGCTCCTCACGAACAACCACAACCCAAAACTCTGACATCCGCTGGGCTGTGGTTTCAACATACGAGCGAGGGATTCGGAGTTCATAACGGCTCCGAATCCCTCGCTGGCGCGTCGGGCTAGTTTCTTTCAAGCCAAGATCTTGCTGACAACCTCTCCGGCAACATCGGTCAGCCGGAAGTCGCGGCCGTTGTAGCGGTACGTCAGCTTCTTGTGGTCCAGGCCGAGCAGGTGCAGGACCGTGGCGTGCAGGTCGTTGACATGCACCTTGTCGACAGCGGCTTTGAAGCCGACGTCGTCGGTTTCGCCGTAGCTGGTGCCACCTTTCACGCCGCCGCCGGCGAACCAGTATGTGAAGGCGTGCGGGTTGTGATCGCGGCCGGTGCCCCCTTTTTGCACGATCGGCAGCCGCCCGAATTCGCCGCCCCACACGACCAACGTGTCGTTGAGCAATCCGCGTTGAGCCAAGTCGTCCAACAGCGCGGCGATCGGCTGATCGGTTTCTTGCGCGAAGCCGGTGTGATTCTGAGCGATATTGGCGTGGCCATCCCAGCTTCGCTCGTTCTCCATGCCGCCGGAGTAAATCTGCACGAAGCGGACGCCACGCTCGACCATCCGCCGAGCGATCAGGCATTGTTTGGCGAAGTGCTCGCACTTCTTATTGTCGACGCCGTACTGCTTCTGAATGTGTTCCGGTTCTTTTTCAATCGCGAGCGCCTCGGGCGCGGCCGACTGCATCCGGTACGCCAACTCGAAGCTCTCGATTCGCGCGGCGAGTTCCAGTTCTTCCGGCTTCGCTTGCAACTGTTTTCGATTGAGCCGTGCCAGCAAATCGAGCTGCGCTCGCTGCTGGATGTCGGTCATCTCGGCCGGACGTTTGAGGTTGTCGATCGGCTCTCCTTGCGGTTTCAGCCATGTCCCTTGGAAGACGCTGGGCAGGAAGCCCGCTCCCCAATTCTGCGAGTAGCCTTTCGGCAGCCCGCGGCCGAGCGGATCGGACATCACAACGAATGCCGGCAGGTTCTGACTTTCTGAGCCTAGGCCGTATGTGACCCAGCTACCGACGCAGGGAAACCCCATGCGCGGCATGCCCGAATTGATCATGAACAATGCCGGGCTGTGATTGTTCGACTCGGTCCAGCACGAGTGGATGAACGCCATCTTGTCGACGTGTTTCGACAGGTTCGGGAAAATCTCGCTGACCCAGGTGCCGCTCTCGCCGTGCTGCGCCCACTGGAACGGCGACTTCATCAGCGGGCCGACCTGAGCGGTGAAGAAGCCAGTGTTCTTATCGAAGCCTTCCAATTCTTGCCCGTCGCGCTTGGCGAGCGCGGGGCGGTAGTTCCACGTGTCAACTTGGCTCGGACCACCGTTCATGAAGAGCCAAATCACCGACTTGGCTCGCGCGGTGAAATGCGGCTGCGCCGGAGCCAGTGGATTCAGTTTCCGATCGGTCGCGGCGTCCGCGAGCGCGGAGGGAGCCATCAGTCCCTCGTCCGCAAGCAGCGCGGCAAGTCCCAACATGCCGGCTCCGCCGCCACAACGTGCGAGCAGGCGGCGGCGATTGATGCGGTCAACGATGTCCGAGTGAAAGTCGCTCATGGGGTCGTCCTGCGAAAACGCCTGCGGAGAATTGGGCCATTCGTGAGCGGACATCGTATTTGTATGCGTTTCATTTTTCGCCCCTCATTTTTCGCCAGCGGATTTCTTTCCGAAGACAAGCTGGCGGAAAATGAAGGGCACAAAATGGAAAACGGCTACAGAACTTCGAACTCCATCGGCGATGAGATTTCCGGCTCGCCGTTGTAGTTGATGGTGATTTCCTCACCCGGCTGAATGTCTCTGACGGCGGTGAATACCTTCGTGCGTTGAGCGACGTCGTCGTAGCGGGCGTTCGGCGAGTACGAATGGTTGTAGATCGAACCGTACCCCAGCGCGAGGGCGACCGTCCCTTTGCCCCACTCGAAGGCGTAGTGGTACAGCGTCGAAAAGCCCTCGTCCGATTCGAGGTCACTTTCCGCGAAGACGAGCATCGGCACACGCTCGACGACCGTGCCTTCGGAAATGAACTGACGAGCAAACACGCCGCGGCCTCGACCAGGAGAACGGCGGACTTCGATGAGGTCCGTGGGAATCAATCGCATAGAAATGTTGAGACTTTTGAAGAGGAGAAGGTGAGGGAACTTGGCGAGCGGGGTGGCGTCAGCCCCCCGGTCCCGTGGCGAACGCACCGGGGGGCTGACGCCGCCCCGCTCGCCGACGAATTTGGATCTAATCGGACTCGGCCGAGACCGGCATGGGTTTCTCGACCTTGCTCTTCGTGCCGGGCTTGATGCAGAAGAGTTGGTTGCGGTTGGCGATGAACAGCATGTTGTTGGCGACGATCGGCGTCGTGAAGACCGCGCCGCCGCTGTTGTTCACTTCCACCATGCCGATTTCCGAAAGTTGGCCATTGAGCGGGAACAGTTCCGGCTTGCCGTCTTTCATGAAGACACTGCCGTCCTTCTTTTTCATTTCCTTCATGGCGACATGCGGGGCAGCGGATAAGCCAAAGATCGAGATATCGCCATCTTCGTCGCTGATGTAGACGCGGCCCTCGACGATCAGCGGCGAGGCCCACGAAGCGGACAGCATGTCGTAGGTCCAGTGAGCCTTGCCGGTCTTCACGTCGAGGCAGTGGAACAGCCCGCTGAAGTCCGCGATGAACAGCAGATCGTTCTTGATCGCGACGGTGCCGCAAGTGCGGTGCATCGTCTGCCCGAATTCGCCTTTGGGCACGTTCTTCCCGTCGCGGCGGAGCTTTTCTTCATCCTCACGGGAAAGCTGCGGGTTGTTGCCCATGTAGTGCCAGACGGCGGCCGAGTTCGCGTTTTCCTTTTCGATGTCTCCCAGGTCGGCTTCGAGTGCCTTGATCCGCTTGTGCGCGATCGGCTTCGACGGATCGGCGGAATTGACCACGATCGTGGGGCTGACGTCACCTCGTTTGGTCGGATCGATGCACCACAGGTGGCCGACCCCTTCGCCGTGCTCCGGGTCTTCACCGACGGCGATGTAAACCAATCCGTCGTACACGACCGGCGTGGCGATCAGGTGATTGCGAGTGGCCCGGCCACCCAGCAGGTAGACCGAGTCCTTGGGGTTGCAGTCGAATTTCCAGAGCAGTTTCGACTTGCCGTCCTCTCCCTTGGGATCGAACGAGTACAGCCAACCGTCGCCACCTGCGAACAGGACTTGCTCTTGGCCGCCGAGCACTCCGAAGCCGGGTGAACTCCATTGGCCGTGCAGGACATTCTCACCGGGCGAGTTGTCGGTCCACAGGACTTCGCCCGTGTGCATATTCATGGCGACAAAGCTGGGAGCATTTGCTTGCGGCAGAATCAGGTGGGCTTCGTCCACGCCATTTGACGTGTTCACGAAGAGCGTGTCGCCGGCGAAGGTCACGCTGCACGAGCACATATTGTGTTGGAACACGCCGAGCTTGCTCATCATGTCGAACTTCCAGACGACGTCCGCTTCGTGTTGCTCGTCCCAGACCACGTCGGCTTTGTCCGGCTTCTCGGCCTTGAAGGGGCCATCGTTTTCGCCGTCTCGGAATCCGTCAGCGTCGAGACATACGACTTCGCCTCGACTGGTCACATACCACACCCGGTCGCCGACAATCAGCGGGGCGGAGCAGATGCCTTGATTCGGCCAGTCGTTCACTCGGCCAGCCGGTAACTTCTCGCTGGAGTGCTGCCAGAGGAACTCGCCCGTCTCTTCGTCGAAGCAGAGCAGACAGCCAAGATCGACTCGGCTCGGATAGCGTTTCATATAGCCGGAGCCGTTGTTGGTCCCGACATACACCTTGCCGTTGGCGACGATCGGATTGCCGTAGGTTTCCGAACCGAGATTCGCCGCCCACTTGATGTTTTCGCCGGTGTCGACGTCCCATTCGGTGGCGATGCCTTTGCCTTCCGGCACGTTGTTTCGGAAGTGGCTGCCGCCAAATTGCGGCCAGTCTCCCGGCTTGACCTGCATGGTGTTGGTGACCTTCACCGTCTCGGCCGTCGGATCGAATGCGCCGCTGGCGGCCCCAGCCTCTGGTTCAGTATTCCCGGCGGGAGCGTCCGTCGATTCAGAGCTTGAGCCGAGATCAATTTTCGGAGCCGGCGTGGGCTTCGGGGCATCGCCGCTACAACCAATCAGCGTGGCGCTGAAGAACGCAAACACGCTGAGATTCCAAAACAGTTTCATGGTCAATCCCTCTAAATCTTGGCGAGCCGGAGGCCGTTAGACCCCGGACGATTCGCGATGGGAACCGTCCGAGGGCTAACGCCCATCGGCTCGCCGAAAGCCCAAGTTAATTCGGTGATACGCTGATGTTGTCGATGAAGATTTCCGCGTCGCTGGCGTTCCCGAACAGGCCGGGGCTGCCGTTCTTGTTCGGAGTCAAGTCGGCCGCTTCGATGGTCCAGTCGCTCGGTTCGGAGTCCCCTTTCGGCCAGACCTTGCCGCGCAGGATGACGCGGTCCCCCTTGTTCTCGGATTGGAATTTGAGCGTGTACCACTTGTTCGGTTCCGATGCGAACTTGATCGTTTTGGCGAATCGCAATTCGACGCGCGAGACCCACGAGCGAACTTGCAACTGCTGCTTTGTGCCCATCAACGCCAGAGTGTAGCGCTGATTGACGAGACCCACATCGGCAGTCTTGCCGTTGATGATCGTGGCTTTGAAGTCGGCCTGAATCGTGTAGTCGTGCAGGTCGGGCTGTCCCATCCAGAGTTGGCTGCGAGTCCCTTTCGGAATCGTCGTGACCTTGACGAGAACCTGATCTCCGTCCACTTCGCGCACTTGATGGCGATTGCGTGCTCCGATCCAAGTGATCGGGACTTGCTTGTCGGTGATGTCGAACTTCCACGGCAGCGGCGGCAGGATGCGCACGCGAGCGATCGGCGATTTGACACCCTCGACTTCGGCTGAGATCTTCGCGACGACATGCCCCGCGTCAGCCTTGGGAGCGGAATACTTGCCGGCGTCGTCAATCGAGCCGGCTCCTGCGACGCTGAATTTCGCGGTTTGCGGGGCCGCGAGCCGTTGACCTTTCGCGTTGAAGGCAGTGACTGCGAACGTCGCGTTCTCGGCGGAAGTCATCAGCAACTCGGCCGGGCTGACCTGCACCTGCGCGACCTTCTGATCGCTCTTGGCGTCGACCTCTTGCGGAGCGGGCGGGATCGGATCGGCGGCTGGTTTCCAGTCTTTGTTGCCGATGCAGTACATCCCTTCCAGCGTTGTGATGAAGACCTTGCCGTGCGAGATGATCGGCGAGCCAATCAGTTCACCCCCCAGACGCTCTTCACTGAGCTTCGTCACACCGCTAGCACTCGGCTGGAGAATGTGAAACTTACCGTATTCGCTGGCGTAAATTTTTCCGTCGCCATACACGATGCTGGAAAACATGATGCGGCCGAGCGAATACGGTCGCTTGGTGATCTCCTTGCCGGTCTTGGCGTCGATCACGTAGAGCTTGCCGCTGTCATCGGCGTAATAGACTCGGCCGTCGACGAACAACGGCGCGCTGCGGCCGATCGTTCGAGCGGGGAGTTCCCACACCAATGATTTCTTGTCGGTGATGTCCCCTTCGCCGGTGGCCTTGAAGGCGAACACGGCTCCGAGCACGGCTTGATTCTTAAACATCTGCTCGGCATGACCGCAGTAGACGACGCCGTTGACGACGATCGGCGGCGTATTGATGCCGCGCGTCGAAGCGTCGTAGCGGAAGATGATTTTTCCGGTGCGCGGCTGAATCGCGTAAATCGAACCGTCGCCCGCCCCCGTGACCATCGCGGCTTGGCCGTCGATGACCGTCAAGAACGGCATGCTGTAGGTCGTGTCTTCCGGTCGCAGCTTGGTGCTTTGAATCCACACCGCCTCGCCGGTCGCCTTGTTGAACGCGACGTAGCGGTGAGCCGGAACCGCGTACTCGTCCCAGCCGGTCATCACGCCGCTGAGAATCAACAGGTCTTCAAACACGATCGGGAAATTCGTGCGGCCACCGTACGTGCTCAGGATGCCGTACTCCTCCATCAGCGAACGTTCCCAAATCGTCTTGCCGGTCTCGCCGTCGATGCACTTGCAGACGCCGCACAGCCCTTGCAGAAAGATGTGCCCGGTCGTCGGATCACCGACGACACTCGACCAACCAACCCGCTCGGCAGGTGAGTCGGTGAGGAAGATGTTGTGGACGTTCTCCCAAAGGATTTTGCCTGTGTTGATGTCAGCGCAGACGACTTTCTCCCCCTCTTTCGTGGTTTCCGGCTCGTAGCGGCAAACGGTGTAGAGCTTGCCGTTGAGCACAATCGGCGTGGACCGGCTGCCGAGCGCTTTACTCTCCCAAAGCTCACCGCCGAGCGCCCAAGAGTCCGGCAGATTCTTCTCGCGCGAGACGCCGGTCCCTTCCGGGCCACGCCACGTTGGCCAGTCATGCGGGTCGGCCTTCTTGCCGTCCGCCGCGACACACAACGAGACTCCGATCAGCGACACAGCCAGTGAGAAACAAAGACGAAACGCAACTCGCAACATCATGGGAATTCCTTGAACAGCAGCGGCGAGGCGGGGTGGTGGTAGGGGGGCGAAACGATACCGACCCACCGAAACCTGCGGAAGGGGTCGGGAGTCTTTTTCAGGTCGGCCGAATGGTCATTGAACGTCGGAATGTGATTGATTATCAGCGAGCGCAACGCCGACCTGAAAAAGACTCCCGACCCCGTTGCGTCGTGAACCAGAGAGACGCTGCTTGCAAGATGTCGTGTCGCCCGGTTTACTGCTCTCCTCCGCACTGAACCTTCCCGCCCTCACGCAGTCCCGCCGATGTCCGACCTCACCTTCATGATGGGCAAGTTCGAGGCCCGCATCCCCATCGATCGGGTTTATTCGGACAACCATCTCTGGCTGCAAGCGGACGGCGAACCGGGACACTACCGAGTCGGCTTCACCGCGTACTCAGTGCGGCTCCTGCAAGACGTTTACTTCCTGGAATGGTCCATCGACGCGCACTCGGCCGTGTCCAAGAAGCAGGAGATTGGCGAGATCGAAAGCTCGAAGGCCGTCTCGACGCTGTATGCGCCGGCCGAGGGGACGATCCTGGACTTCAACGAACGATTGCTCGACGATCCTTCCGCGATCAACACCGACGGCTACGGCAAGGGTTTTCTGTTTTCGATGCAAACCGACACGGCTTTTCTGACGGCTGCGGAGTACGTCGAGCATCTCGCCGCCGGCTGGGACAAGACCGAGAAGCTGATTAAGGGACAGTACAACTGAAATGCCCAAACTCACCGTCGTCATCTCGCAAGCGCAGGGCAAGAACCCGGCGAAACAGCAGCTCGAAGAAGAGCTGGTGACGGCGTTGTCGTCTGAGGAAAACATCGAAGTCGCGCTGGTGCCGAATTTGTACGACCTCTCGGCCGAGCATTCCGGGACACAGTTCTTGCGGTCGATCCCTGGCGATGTGGTCGTGCTCTCGTGGCTGTATCCGCGAGGGGCTCGCTGGATTTTGGATCGCCAGAACGTGCGCGGCCACGAAGGTGTGTCGCTGTTGGAGTCAAAGTCGGAGGAGGACAGCGACGAGGACGCGCCGGCGAAGAAAAACGGCAACGGGCGGCATGGGCACAGCGACCCGAAGACTCCCTCCGGGAACGGAAATGGGAATGGCAACGGCAATGGAAACGGACATGGCACGGAGCTTGATCTGCGTCCGGTGCCGAATCGCAAGATTTATTGCCTCGACCTGCGCGATCACTCGGACGCGAAGGTGTATCTCGACGAGATCCGTCGCATCGCGAGCGAGTCCTCAATGCCGCTCGTCGATTTTTTCAGCTTCCTCAAAACGCAGCCGCAGTCAGAGCGGCTGGAAAAATACCTGAGACCCCTGGACCTGCTGGCCGAGCAGAAATCCGCAACCAGTCTCGACGACGATGACGACGCTCCCGCGAATGGCGAGGTTGTGCGGCGGCGCTGGTATCCGGTGATTGATTACAGCCGCTGCACGAATTGCATGGAGTGCATCGACTTCTGCCTGTTCGGCGTCTACGGCCTCGACCAGCAAGGCTCGATCCTGGTCGAGCTACAAGACAACTGCAAAAAAGGCTGCCCCGCGTGCAGCCGAGTCTGCCCCGCCAACGCGATCGTCTTCCCCGGCCACAAGACTCCCGCGATCGCCGGTGCCGACGGCGAAATCGGCGACGTGAAGATCGACTTGTCGAAACTGTTCGGCGCACCGTCGGCCGTCGAACTCGCCGCGCGCGAGCGTGACGTCGAACTCGTCCGCGACGGCCGAGACACCGTCGGCCTGACGATCGGCATTCCGAAACGGCTCAAAGATAAACCAAAGAAGCCGCGGGATGAGTTGGACGACTTGATTGATTCGCTCGACGCGTTGGAGTTGTAACCTGGAGTGCGGCGGCTTGACGCCGCCCTCCATTCGATCGCGGGAGTCAATTCTCGAATCGCCAAGAGACGTGCTCGTGAATGATCGTGATCGAGAACCTGCCTGTCACGACCGCGCCGATGACCATTCGCAGGATTGTTCCCGCGATCGAATGGAGGGCGGTGTCGAGCCACCGCACTCCAAGGTGGCCGACCGCATCCGCCGCGCCTACGAAACCGCGAAGGTGGCGTTGCTTGCCGAGATGATCAGCGAGCCGACCTCGGCCGATGATCCCGTTCAGAAGCTGCTCAATGCGCCGGTCAGCGAGATGCGGCATTGGGTGGGCGAGCTATCAACTTCAGCGCTCTCAACGGCGACGGCGGTCATGGCGTTGGAGCAGATGCGGCGGCAGTACGTCTCGGTGGGGCGAGACGTGCCGGAGGCGTGGACTCGTCTGATTCGCGGCGGCGCTGAGTGGCTGATCGCTCATCAAAACGAAGACGGTGGTTGGGGCGATACGGTTAAGAGCATCAGCAACATCTCGACGACGATGCTGTGCCATGCGGTACTTCACACCGTAGGTCAGGCTTTCCAGCCTGACCCCGATCGCGCGGTTGACGCGGAATTGAAACACGACAGCCAAACGCGCGATCGGGTCAGGCTGGAAAGCCTGACCTACGCCGCTGCCTACATCGACCGCGCCGGTGGCGCGCCAGCCGTCATCGCTCGCTACGGTAAGGATCGCACGTTCTCGGTGCCGATCCTCACGCACTGCGCACTCGCCGGACTCGTTGATTGGGACGATGTCATCTCGCTGCCGTTTGAACTCGCCTGCATTCCGGCAAAGTTTTACGCGGCGGTGAGACTGCCGGTCGTGAGTTACGCGCTGCCGGCGCTGATTGCGATTGGGCAAGTGCGGTTTCATTTTCGTCCGTCGTGGAATCCGCTGCGGCGCTGGCTGCAACGCTGGGCCAAGCCGGCCAGCTTGTGCGTGCTGGAACGGATTCAGCCTCCCAACGGCGGTTTCCTGGAAGCGACTCCGCTAACGAGCTTCGTCACGATGAGCCTCGCCGCAATGGGCCTGCACGATCACCCGGTCGCACAGAAGGGGATCGAGTTCATCGTGAAGTCGGCGAGGCGCGAAGTAGGGTGGGACCAGCGCAGCGCCGGCCCACCATCAGACACATCCGGTGGGCCGGCGCTCGAAGCGAGCTTGTCCCACCCTACCTCCTGGCCGATCGACACGAACTTGGCGACGTGGGTGACGACGCTGTCGATCAACGCCTTGGGGGACGACGTGCCGCTCGACGCCCGCCCCGGCCTGCGAGCCTGGCTGCTCCGCCAGCAATACCGAGTCGTCCACCCCTACACCAACGCCGCCCCCGGCGGCTGGGCCTGGACCGACCTCCCCGGCGGAGTCCCCGATGGCGACGACACACCGGGTGCGATGCTCGCGCTGATGAATCTCGAAGCCGTACCGCGACCGTCAGGGAGCGGCCCCGATCAACCAGCCGGGCCGCTCCCTAACGGTCGCGGTACGGATTCACTCAACGCTGCGATTCGTTGGCTGATCGGACTTCAGAATCGCGATGGTGGCTGGCCGACGTTTTGTCGTGGTTGGGGCACGCTACCTTTCGATCGCAGTTCGCCCGACATCACTGCTCATGCCTTGAGAGCAATGGTGATGCACTTCGTTGGTGATCGTCTCGCTGTCGAAGATGGTGATTTATTCGAAATGCTGACGGAGGACGTTCCTGAGACTTATTTCGGAATCGAGTTCCTAAAAAAATCTCAACGTCCCGATGGCTCCTGGCTGCCGTTGTGGTTTGGGAATCAGCACGCTCCGAACGACGAGAACCCGACGTATGGAACGGCCAAGGTGTTGGCGGCGTTTCAGGCGTTGGGGCGGATGTCGGACGAGTCGGCCGTGCGCGGCGTGAGGTGGCTCGTCGAGAACCAAAACCCCGACGGCGGCTGGGGCGCGGGACCGGGAACTCCGTCGAGCATCGAGGAAACCGCACTGGCGATCGAAGCGTTGCTGGGACAAAGTAGCCCTCACGTTCCACGTGAGGATCAGCCGAGCGCGGACACAGCGCGGCAGTCAGAGCGGACGTCGATCGTACAATCGACGCGGCAGGGCGGATCGGCTTTTCCTCACGTGGAACGTGAGGGCTACATTCCTGCCGTCCAAGCCGGATTATCCTGGTTAATCGCCCGCGTCGAAGACGGTCGATTCCGTGAACCGTCCCCCATCGGTTTCTATTTCGCCAAGTTATGGTATTTTGAGGCCCTGTATCCGCTGATCTTCACCGTCGCGGCGCTCCGCAAAGCGGTCGAGGTCATCGGAAAAGATGGGGAATGACTGAGGATGCGATTGTCGCTACGCGGAGGAAATCACTGAAGCACTCAGGACCACATCATGACCGAAGCCCACTTTGACCAACTGCTCACGGAATTACGCGACCAGCAGCCGTTTCGGATTTTCACGGTGACACTTCTCAGCGGCCGGCGTTTTGAAGTCGATCACCCACACGCCTTGATTGTTCGCGAGGGAGTGGCCGTGTTTCTGGCACCAGGCGGTATCCCGATCTACTTCGATCACGACAGCGTCAACGAGGTCATTCACGCGGGTGCCAATACCGACGTCTAACTTTTGGGTCCCTTTCGGAATCAACGATCGAAACGAACGGGCCTCGCCCGCGATTGAGAGTCAACAATGTCGATTGCCACAACTTCCTTGCACGAGCCTGAAGAGCGATTGGCTCAGCACACATCGCTTGCCCAGCCGCATTCGCCTGTTGAACGGCGGAACGGGGACGCTGCGGCGCATCGGCGGACGTCCGACATCCAAGACGATGACGATGAACCGATGCCGAAACGGAAAAAGATTCGCTCCAGCACGTCACATCTGAAGATCGTGCCGGAGACGTTGGAGCTGCGCGAACTCGTCAAAGCGAAGGCGCAGCAGTTTGCGGAGAAGCTGGATCACTCGAAGCCGTTCAACAAGACTCAGCTTCAAGTGTGGGCGATGCAGTTGCTCGGCGAGATGTCGCTGCCGGAGAAGTACAGCGGGTTCGCGGCGGTGTTGATCGGGAACTTCTTCTGGCGTCGGCAATTCCTGGCGACTCCGTTCGAGCGGCGGATGCTGTTGCTGCCGCATTGCCTGAAGCACGCTGAGGGTTGCCCGGCCGAGTACACCGAATTCGGACTCGACTGCGAACGCTGCGGAGCCTGCACGATCGCCGACTACAAAGTGCGGGCCGAGCAACTCGGCTACAAGGTGCTCGTCGCCGAAGGCTCACCGATCGTGCTGAAGATCATCGTCGGCGGATATGTCGATGCGATTCTGGGTGTTGCGTGCCTGAACGTGCTGGAAAAGGCGATCGACAAAGTTCTGATCGCGGGCGTGCCGAGCTATGCCGTGCCGCTGCACTCCGGCGATTGCCACAACACATCGCTGGACGAGTCGTGGATTTGGGAAGTGCTCGACAAGTACGAGCCGATGCAGGACTCGCGCCTGACCGGCTACGTCTCGATCATGCGCGCGGCCAATCGTTTGTTCGACGAGCACTTCGATCGCCTGCTGCCGCGAGTTCGCAGCAAGACGCCGGAGGCGGCCGCGACACCGCTCGGTAAGACCGAAGACATCTCCTACGACTGGCTCCGCAACGGCGGCAAACGCTTCCGTCCGTTCATCACGCTCGCGGCTTATGACGCCGCGACCGGTGGCTCGTGTCTGAAGAATTTCGATTCGAATACTCAACCATTCGAGTTTCCTGACTCGGTCGCGCGCGTCGCCATGTCGATCGAAGCATTCCACAAAGCGTCGCTGGTCCACGATGACATCGAAGACGACGACCTCTTCCGCTATGGCCGCGAAACCCTGCACCGCACGCACGGCCTCGGCCCGGCGATCAATGTTGGCGATCACCTGATCGGGCTGGGATACAAGCTGATCGCGGCGAGTCGTAGCTCAGGCGGCTCGCCTGAGTCCGTGGCAACGGCAGAACAAAACGGGCAGGCGAGCCGCCTACCCTACGACGTTGCCTGCGATGTCCTCGAACGCATGGCCGCCGCGCACATCAAGCTGTGCGATGGCCAGGGCGCGGAGATGTTCTGGCAGCAGAACCCAACGCTCGACTTCACGCCGCTCGACGCGCTGCAAATCTACGCGCTCAAGACTTCGCCCGCTTTTGAGGCCGCGTTGTACGCCGGACTCCGCATGGCTGGATCGGTTGAGAAGTACGAGCAACTCATTCCGCAATTCTGCCGGCACGTTGGCATCGGCTTCCAAATTCTCAACGACCTGAAAGACTGGCGCGGCGACAACGACAACAAGATGGTCGCCGGCCAAGACGCACTCGCACTGCGACCGACGCTGATCATGGCTCTGGCCTGGCAAGCCGCGAACGCCGAGCAACGGCAACTCATGCAAAGCTGCTACTTCGATCGCGAGGAACAAGACGCGATCCGCCTCGCTCGCCTTCGCCGCTTGTACGAAGAACTCGGCGTGTTCGACAAAGCCGAACGACTTATCGAAAAGTCACGCGATCGAGCCGAACTCCTCGCCGACGACGTTGAATCGGACGACCTCCGGCAGCTTTTGTACTTCCTCGTGGACACCGTCCTCGCCGACGAACAAGACAAAGACCCGCGCGATTCGATGCCCAAGCCCTCGCCGATGCTCGTGTCGCTGCCGGTGACGACGGCGTGAGTCGCCGAGAGAGAAGGATGCTTCCATGAAGACTCGACTCGTCCGTGTCGGCAATTCGCAAGGCGTGCGCATTCCCAAGCCGCTGATTGAGCAAGCCGGCTTGCAGGGTGATCTCGAGATCGAGGTCAAGAATCAGTCGGTCGTGATCCGGTCGGCCAAGAAACTCGGATTGAAGGGAACCACGCCGTCTGCCACTCGCCGCACACGTCAAAAGAAGAAAGGGAAGTCGGCCGGCAAGTCGTCGAAGAATTTCGTGGACATCTTGTTGTCATGTCCTGAAAAAGGCTGGTTCCAGCCGATGCCTCGTTCCGAGTCCACCGACACGATTAGATCGCCGTTCGAGTGAAGTATCTCGTTGACACAAACATTCTGAGTGAAGCGATGAAGCCAGCCCCGCAAGTTCGCGTTGTCGAATGGTTGCAGGCACATCGGCTGGAGAGTGCCGTCTCGTCGGTCGTCCTCGGCGAATTAGAGTTGGGGATCCTTTCGCTTCCCGTTGGCCAGCGCCGTGCTCGACTCGAACAATGGTTCCAGGAACTTCAGGCGGCGATTCCGGTGCTCTCGTTCGATGCCAAAGTCGCGTCGGAATGGGCCGAGATGATGGCCGGTTTGAAAGCGAAAGGGCTTTCGATGGCGGTCAAGGACAGCTTGATCGCCGCGACGGCTCGGACGCATCGCCTGACAGTCGTGACTCGCAACACGGCTGATTTCCGACACGCGGGTGTGCCGCTGCTGAATCCATTTGACGAGCCGGTTGCGGAGTGATGGCATCACTGACTGTGCGGCATTGCTCCGATTTCGGCCAGTTCCCATAATCCCGCCGCTTTGAATTCGCGTTTTCTCGTCGAGCGTTTTAACCGTCATGCACGGGCCGAACTCGCCGACGGATTTGATCTCGCATTGCTCATCTCTCACCGAGTTTGGAAGGAGCCGTTTCATGCCGATTTTCAATGACAACTCCGAGTCGATTGGTCGCACTCCGCTGGTTCGCATCAATCGTTTGACCGCAGGTCTGAAGGCCACGGTGCTGGCCAAGATCGAAGGTCGCAACCCGGCGTACAGCGTCAAGTGCCGTATCGGAGCCGCCATGATTTGGGACGCCGAGAAACGCGGCGTGCTCAAGCCCGGCATGCAGGTTGTCGAACCGACCAGCGGCAACACCGGCATCGCGTTGGCCTACGTCTGCGCGGCACGCGGCTATCCGCTGACGCTGACCATGCCGGAGACCATGTCGATCGAACGCCGCATGATGCTCAAGGCGTTCGGTGCGACGCTCGTACTGACGCCGGGAGCCGAAGGGATGAAAGGGGCGATCGCTCGTGCCGAAGAACTCTCCAAGCAGCCGGGATTCTTCATTCCGCAGCAGTTCAAGAATCCAGCCAACCCAGAGATTCACTTCAAGACCACCGGCCCGGAGATTTGGGAAGACACCAACGGCAACGTCGACTACTTCGTCGCGGGGGTCGGCACCGGCGGCACGATCACCGGCGTCTCGCGGTACATCAAGAAGCACAAAGGCCACGCGATGAAGTCCATCGCCGTCGAGCCGACCGCCAGCCCGGTCCTCTCCGGCGGCAAGCCCGGCCCGCACAAGATTCAGGGCATCGGAGCCGGCTTCATTCCCGACATTCTCGACATGACGCTGGTCGATGAGGTCGTGCAGGTCTCGAACGAAGAGGCGATGGAGATGGCTCCGCGTGTGGCAAAAGAAGAAGGCATCATCTGTGGAATCAGTTGCGGCGCAGCGATGGCCGCCGCGCTCAAAGTGGCCGCTCGCCCTGAGTCCGAAGGGAAGACGATCGTCGTCATCCTCCCCGACTCCGGTGAACGCTACCTCTCGACGCCGATGTTCGAGTACGCCAAGGCGTGACGCCACTTTGGAGTGCGGGGTGTTAGCCCCGCTTTCCTTTGCGGCGGAGCCGCTTTGCTTTTTCTTTCGCGTCGATGAAAAGAAAGCGGCTTCGCCGTAATCCAAAGCGGGGCTGACACCCCGCACTCCAAATGCGAGGCAACGACGATGCGACGACTCATTCTGGCCTTGTCTGTCGGCTGGCTTCTGTCCGTCACGGATTGCTTTGCCGATGACGCTGCTCCGCCGAAGTGGCTGCAATCCACCGCGTATGTCATTCCGAAGTACACGGCGACCGAAGGCGAGGGCTACTTCGCGATCATCGAAGGGCTGAACCGCCGACTCTACATCGGCACGCACGCGAATGGAGTGAACTCGTGGCTGGTTGAGTTTGATCCGGCCGCCAGCAAGATGAATGTCGTGGTCGATGCTCAGAAGGCGATCACCGTGCAAAGCTCCGGCTTTGCGACGCAAGCGAAAATTCATTCGCGGAACAACACCGGGGCGATCAGCGGGAAAATCTATTTCGCCACGAAGCAGGGATATCCGGCGGCTAACGAATCGCGGCTGGTGTATCCCGGCGGGCATCCGATGGCCTACGACCCTTCGACCGGCAAGACCGAGGTCTTTCCGATTCCCGTGCCGCATCAAGGGATCATCAGCGTCACGCCCGATGAAGCCCGCGGCGTCGCGTATGTTTCGACCTGCTCGGACGAGCGGCCGATTGAGAGCACTCACTTTTTGGTGCTCGATCTGAAGACGCACAAGTACCGCGATCTGATGGACTGCCAGCACATGTATGCGTTCATCGTCGTCGATCATCTCGGCCGAGCCTATCACCCGATCCTGGGCGGAGACATCGCGCGGTACGACCCCGCAACCGGCAAGCTGGATCGGCTGAAGCAAACCATCGACGGGCAACCGCCGACGAAGGAAAGTCATCTTGCTGATCCGGAGTCGCACGCGATCAATTGGGACGTCTCGCCCGATGGCAAGACGCTGTACTCGCTGCCGATGAGCACGAATCAACTCTATCGCTACGACCTCACGGCACCGGGTGACACGCTGGCCGGCAAGGCACTCGGCCCGTTGATCCCCGGTGCGACGAGTACCGATTGCCGAGGCATGTGTGTCGGCCCCAGCGGTGCGGTGTGGGCCTCGGTCACGCAAGCGATCAACGGGATCAGTCAGCATCACTTGATTCGCTATCGTCCTGGAGATGCTGCTCCGCGCGACTTGGGACCGATTGCCGTGCGCAATCCGGACTTCACCAAGTTCAAAGACGCCAGCGGCAAAGACCTGCCGTTTCATGGTGGCTTCGGCAAACTCGCCGACGGAACCTTCACGACGAAGTTCGTGACGATGGGCGTTTGCGAGGCTCGTGACGGCAGCGTCTACACGCTGGTGCTGCATCCGTATTCGGTGTTGAAGTTGACGCCGGCAGACTTGCCGAAGTGACGGGGTCGGGCGGATTCGGGGTCGGGTCTACGATTTTTCGGAATTGGCCGACAGAGCGTTTTGAAATTGGTTAAACGTAGTCCGGCCAATTCCGAAAAATCGTAGACCCGACCCCTGACCTCACTGCCGCTTCACCGCGGCTCCCGTGGCCGACGTCAGCGTCGCGAGATTCGCTTGAAACGCTTGATCGCCGTTGCCGCGCCAGGCGAGCATCTTTCTGTCGCGAGCGGTCACGACCCACAGTTCCAGTTCTCCGGCCATCCAGGGCCAGATCCGGTCCATGACCCAATTGAAGCCCAAAAAAAACATCCAATCGACCGCTCCGATTCCTTTCCGATTCTCCGCTTCAATCTGCACGATGAATTTCAGCTTGCAGCGTTCTGGTTTGCAGGGCACGAACGCGACGAACAACTGAGTCTTCAAGTCCGTCCCGACCACGCGCGAATCGCGGGCCGAGCCGACCAGTGCCGCCATCATTGCCACCGCAAAGGGCTTCGCCATCCAAGACAATTGCGAGCTAATCAACGCCGGCAGGATCAGCACGCCGAACACGATCCAGCGTATCGTCCAATTCGGCAGCGGTCCCAGCGGTCGGTCCATGTTGAGGTGCTCTCGCGTCACGGCTTTCTTGGCGAGGTCGGCTTCGCCACCAGAATCAATCCCTGCAATACGAGGAACACCACTAGCGGAGCAATCCAAGCCAGACGCAAGACTCGCATCAGAGTGTCCCAGCCGGTGCTCACCGCCGCTGCGAGCAACGTGCGATGATCGGCGGCCTCGACGCCCAGATTCGCCAAGCGTTCGACGATCTTGCTGCGGCGGCGTTGATCGAGTTCCGAATTCGGTGGATCGCTCGAGGGTTCGAGATACACGGACTTCGGTTCGTCCTTCAACCGCTCGGCCATGTGTTCGAGCCGAGTCTCAGCCTTCGGAGTCAGCGCTGCGGCGTGCAATTCAAAATCGGACTCTTGCAACCACAAGCCGGCGGTTTCCGCATCGCGGACGGCTCGATCACGCGACTCCAGCAGCGATCCCAGGCCGAGCAGCGCCAGCATCAGGACCAGCGTCAGCATCAGCATTCCACAGCCGATCGCCGTCATCTGCGTCTTGAACTGCTGCCGTTCGGACAAGATCTCGAAGTGCAAGTCGATGGTCCGTCGCCGCCGCAACGAACGCTTCGCAGCGTCGAGCACATCAAAGGCACGCACCGCATCCGACCAGGTCGGAGCGTGCGGTGTCTTGGAGGTCACGAACGCCGCGATCATCGCCACCGGCGCAGCGGCATCGGTGGGACGGTCCAAGGTGATTGGTCCGCGTTCGGTCTCGACGGTCAATCGCCACACGGGCACCGCGCCGCGTCGGGCGGTCCAGGTCGCGTCGGGCAAGTTGCTGCCCGCCAAAGTCAGCGTCGCTTGCGAGCAGCCTTGCTCCGTCAGGCCAGAACGTTGCGCGGTGACTTGGTCGTAGCGGCCTCCCAACCATTGCAGCAGGTCGATGTCGTCGAGAGCGGCAGCGTCGATCTCGGCATCCGTCAGCCCTGATGTAGTGGCGCACGACACACTTTGCGCACGAGCCGGGGTCAGGTGTTCTGATTTCTGTTTTGGCCGCGAGATGGCCGTCGATTTCATTTTCGAGTCAGTCTTCGAATCGGCGGTTGGCTCCTTTTGTGACGCCAAAACAGAAATCAGAACACCTGACCCCTCCGCTTTCGCTGATGTCGCGGATGACGATGGAATTTCACGATCCACTTGGAGCCGCCGAATCGCTCCCAATTCGCCGGTCGCAAGCCGCTGCGAGAGGGAGACCAGTTCCGGCACGAAACGCAACAAGAAGGCGGGCATCAGCTCAACGTGCGAATCATCTCGGACAAGCGACAACTCGTAGGCACACGCGGCTCCGAACGCGACGCGCGGCACGATCAGCAGCGGCTTGCCTGCCGAGGCCAAGAGCTTGGCGGCCGCTTGCACTTCGTCGCTGTCTCCCGCGATGACGATCGCCTCGACGGCTGGGTCGATCAGAAACTCCTCCCACGAGCACCGCGGGACCGACGACCATTCCGCATGCGATGCGAGCAGACGTTCCGCCAAGGCGGCTCGGACGACACGATGCCCCGCTGCGGGTATGGCTTCGAGCAGCGGAACCGCGGCGGCATCGTCTCCGACAAGTGCGAAATTCATGGTGGCGGAGAGTAGCCGGAGCGGGTGAAGGCGTCAGCCCTCGTGAGGATGCGATGATTTGTGGGCATTTAGCCGGAAATGGAAAATGAGAAATGAAGAATGGAAAATGCAAAATGTCTGCAATTTGATTTTGCATTTTCCATTTCTCATTTCTCATTTTCCATTCCCGCCTTGAGTGCCGACTTCCTCTTTGGCCGAACGCAGACCGGCGGCTACAACTCCTGCCGATGTCTGCCGCTGAAATCCAACCTGTGACTCCGACGCCTCACCGCGAAAGCGGCTTGCGGTATGTGATCGAGTCACTGGTCTCGCTGGCGTTGGCCGTGTGCTTGGTGCGATCGTTCGTGGTGGAGGGATACATCATCTCGACCGGTTCGATGGCTCCGTTTCTGTTGGGGTATCACAAGCAAGTGGTTTGTCCCGACTGCCGGCTGCCGTTCGCGGTGGGTGTGCCCGTCGATTCCGAGGCGGAGACGAACGGTCCCGTCGCGTGTCCGAATTGCGGGCAGGTTCACATTGATCTCTCTTTCGTGCCGCGCAACGAAGGGGATCAATTGCTGGTTCAGAAATTCGCGTACCTGTTCCGCCGGCCGAAACGGTGGGAAGTGGTCGTCTTTCAGAATCCCAACCAGCCGACTCAAGCGTATGTGAAGCGCGTCATCGGCCTGCCGGATGAAGAAATCCAGGTCCGCGCAGGGGATGTCTGGATCAACGGCGAGTTGGCGCGGAAGAGCTTGGCCGAGCAGCGCAGCACGCGCATGGTTGTCTCTTCGTTGAAGTATCAGTCGCAAAACGGCGCTGAACTCCGTTGGCAGATGGGGAGCGGATGGAAGATCTCCAGCGATGGATTCGAATTCGATCCGGAGCGGGCCGTATGGATCGGTGATGCCGCGAGCCTAATCTCGGTGACGTATCGTGGTGCGACTCCAAATCATTCCAGTTCCTCGTCGGTGACGGAGGCGGCACAACTCTGGCCGACGGATGAGTATGCCTACAACGGGTTGAACGACTCGACGCAGCGGTATCGCGTGCGTGACTTGATGCTGGCGATGCAATTCGAACTGCACAGCGGGCGCGGCGAGATGGCGTGGGCGCTGAGCGATGGAGCACAGACTTTCGAGGTTTCGTTGGCGGCGGGTGAGCGAGAACTGCGGTTGTTTGTGGACGGTCTCGAAGAGCCGGAACTGCGAGTGAAGTTAAGCGGCTCGATGTGGCAGCGGAAACGGCTGGTCGAGATGTCGTTGTTTGACCGGCAGTTGCTGTTCGCGCTCGATGGTGAGGTGATTTATCAACGACCGCTCGAACCACTGGTGTTGCCGGCCAAGAATAGTGACGACGCGGCGAAGAACTCCACCCTGGAGGATGTCGGGCCGGTTCGATTCGGTGCGCAGAATCTGCATGTCTCGGTCAGCGACCTGACGCTGTATCGCGACGTGTATTACACGCGCGGCGACGGGCGGCACGGCGTCAACGAGCCGTATCGACTCAGTTCGGACGAATACTTTTTTCTGGGAGATAACAGCCCGGTCTCGCTCGACAGCCGCAGTTGGACGAACGCGGTCGTGCGCGATCACATGCTGATCGGCAAGCCGTTCCTGGTGCATCTGCCCTCTCGGCCGGGGCGGGTGAAACTCGGTTCGGCCGAGTGGCATATCCGCGTTCCCGACTGGGGACGCATCCGATACATTCGCTGACGTTCGATATTCAGGGGTCGGGTGTTCGATTTTTCGGAATTGGCGGGAAGTAAGCTTGGATTGCAAGTGATGCTCACCTCCCGCCAATTCCGAAAAATCGAACACCCGACCCCGAATGCGAAGTCCTCACGCGAGCAACTTTATTTCCTCTTCCTAAAGCCAGACTCTCCACGCATGACAGCTCCATCCAATACTCCGACGACGAACAACAAACCTAATGCGACTGCCGCCGCTCCCAAAGTTGCGCCACCAGCGCGACAAGAGAGCGCACGCGAAACGATCGAGTCGATCGCGGTCGCGTTTCTGCTGGCGTTCTTGTTCCGCGCGTTTGAGGCCGAAGCGTTCGTGATTCCGACCGGCTCGATGGCCCCGACGTTGTATGGCCGGCACAAGGAAACGAACTGCAATCAGTGCGGGCATCTCATCACGATCGGTGCCAGCGAAGAGGTCGATGACAACGGCTATCTCAAGGGACGGTTAGAATCCTCGCTCTGTCCGAATTGCCGAGCACCGAACTCGATCCGCAACGCGCCGGTGTTTCGCGGCGACCGCATCCTGGTCAACAAGTTTCCGTTTGAGCTGAAGGAACCGCGGCGCTGGGATGTCGTCGTCTTCAAGTACCCCGAAGAGCCGAAAACGAATTACATCAAGCGACTGGTCGGTCTGCCGAACGAAACGCTCATCATTCGCCAAGGGGATCTTTATCGAACGGAACCCGGCGGCGGTGAGACTCGCGTCGTGCGCAAGGCGGACCCCTACAAGCAGCGCGACGTTCAAATCCTGGTTCACGACAATGACTATCCAGAGACGCCGTTGATCAAGCACGGCTGGCCGAATCGCTGGGCCGCCGTCGAGCAGACTGCAACCGATTCGGAAGCCATCGCGACCGGCAGCACGCCAACCACTGAGATCGCTGGTTGGAAAGAGACCAACGCCGGCTGGCAATCCTTGGAAAAGAAACACGCCTTCGCGCTCCAGGGAGAAGCGGCGAATCGCCCTCTTCCGCAATGGCTGCGGTATCGGCATTTCGTCCCCACGCCAGAGGTGTGGCGAGCGGCGCTCAAGTCGGATGATGGGGACCGGCTCAGTGACTTCGGCGTGAATGGAGCGGAATCATTGAAGCGTCCCAAGGCGCAGTTGGTCACGGATTTCTGTGGATACAACGCTTTCTCGGCGCAACAGGACTTAGATCTCGACAGCTATTTTTGGGTCGGTGATTTGTCGGTTGGGTGTGACGTGCGGATCGACAAGCTCAGTGAGAATCCCGAACTGCTGCTGGAACTCAACGAAGGGGTGCATCGCTTTCGCTGCCGGATCGATCCGAAGTCCGGTGAAGCTCAGTTGCAGCGGATCGTGTGGTTGGATCAATCCAGGGAAGACTTGAAAGTGCTCGCGAAAGCGACCACCTCGGTCGTCGGCACCGGCGAGCATCGCATCGAGTTCGCCAACGTCGATCAGCGGCTTTGCCTGTGGGTCGATGGGAGTCTGATCGACTTCGGACCGAAGGCGGAATACACGCTCTCGGAATTCGAGAACCTCGGACCACAGGAAGAGGATTTGACGCCCGTCGGAATCGCGGCGCGCGGGATGAATGTCGAAGTCGCGCACCTGCAAATTCATCGCGACATTTACTATCGCAGCAGTCACGCGCTGGATTGGGGAGCGGATCAGGAAGAGTGGACTCCATGCTCTTCGCATCAGCACCTGAAATCTCTGCTGACGGACCCGCTTGCGTGGGGTGAATCGTACAAGGCGTGCAGCCACGAGGCGCGGTTCGACATCGGCCCCGACGAGTTCATGATGCTGGGTGACAACAGCCCGCGCAGCAAAGACAGCCGCCTGTGGGGCAATGATCGCCGAGCGGAACATCGCCACGCGGTGCCGCGTTCGGCTCTGGTCGGCAAAGCGTTCTACATCTATTGGCCTCACGGCCAACCGTTTCTGAACGGCGGCGAAGGCTTTGCCGTCTGGAATCACAGACAAATTGAAACGAGACAACGACCGGGTGGGCGGCCGGAACTCGATGCGAACGGCAATCCCATCATTCAGAAAGTCTCGACCGATTACCCCGACATCCGCCTGCCGTTCTATCCGAACGTCGGCCGGATGCAGCGAATTCGCTGATCGATCTGAAATTTGAATTGGATGCAATCGCAACTCTAGTCTTGGCCCCAACGGGGACTGACTCGAAAGCCCAGGGCAACGCCCTGGGTTAGTGCAACACCAACAGGTATTAAGCCCCAACGGGGCGCAACTTTCATCGCATCCGTGCAAGTTGCGCCCCTTCAGGGCTGAAGATTCTCTCTCGTATGGCCAACCCAGGGCGATGCCCTGGGCTTTCGAGTCACGCCCCCTTGGGGCTGAAAACCGGAACGCCGGTGACACGCATTTGAATTTTCAACGTCAAGGAGGACGTCATGGCTCTGCTGGAATGCCACGGATTGGTGAAGGACTACCCCGGTAAGCGCGCCGTCGATGGCGTGGACTTTTGCGTCGAGCGCGGCGAGATCGTCGGACTGCTGGGCCCGAACGGAGCCGGCAAGACGACGTCGTTCCGCATGTCGTGCGGGATGATCGCCCCGACGGTCGGGCACGTCTTCCTGAATGGCGTCGAGGTCACACGCTGGCCGATGTATAAGCGCGCTCAAGCCGGCATGGGCTATCTGCCGCAAGACGAGAGTATCTTCATCAAGCTGACCGTCGAGCAAAACATTCTCGCGGTGCTCGAATTCCTGCCGATGACGCGTGAGGAGCGGCAAGCCAAGATCGAACAACTGCTGGCGGAGTTTGGTCTCGCGGACAAGCGGCGACAAATCGCCTCCACGCTGTCGGGGGGCGAGCGACGACGACTGGAAATTGCGCGGTGTCTCGCCACCGATCCGGTTTTGATTCTGCTCGACGAGCCGTTCACCGGCATCGACCCGGTCACGATTCACAGCATTCAGGACATCATTGCTCGTCTGCGCAACAAGGGGATCGGCATTCTGCTGACCGATCACCGTGAACGCGAAACGCTGACGATCACCGACCGCAATTATGTGATCTGCGCCGGGCAAGTGATCGCCTCGGGCGATGCCAAGACCGTCCTGGCGAATCCGGACGCTCGCCGTCTGTACTTCGGAGAACGCTTCGACGCCAACTCGATCATCCAAGGCAAGGAAGCGTTCGATTCGGGACTCGAAGCGGCAGCGTGAGTCGACGAGTCACTCAGTGACTCGATCCTCCCGGTCAGGGAGTGACCGGACGACTTTGACCCTCCTTGCACGTCGCGCGGGCGACCCCCACAATCCGCCCGCTCATGGGACTCAACAAGGAGGGCATTGTGGGTCTGTTGCTGTTGGCTGACGTGACCTCGACCGCCGAAATCGCGACCAAACACGCCGTCGCTTCCGTGGATTACTGGTCGCTGCTGTTTGTCTTCGCGATGGCATCGCTGCTGGGCTTTGGCGTGATCGTCCGCGTCTCGCGGTTGCTGCACACGCCGCTGATGTCTCTGACGAACGCCATCTCGGGCATTGCGGTGGTCGGTTCGATCATTGTCACGGGGAATGAAAAATACTCGGACAGCATTCGCATTTTGGGAGCCATCGCGCTGTTCGCATCGACGACCAACGTCGTCAGCGGATTCCTCATCACCGACCGCATGTTGAAGATGTTTAAGCAGCCGGGCGGCAGCGGGGAACCGAAACGATGATGCACCACCTGCTGCAGTTGACGTATCTCGTCGCAACCGTGTTGTTCGTGTTCTCGTTGCATGGAATGAACAATCCGAAGACGGCGCGGCGCGGCGTGCAAGCGGGAATGTTGGCGATGTTCCTGGCAATCGCGGCGACCTGGGCGCAGGATTCGATCACGCAGCATGGCTGGGTGCTGGCGGCGATCATCGCGGGGATCATCGTGGGCATTCCGCTCTCGAAAGTGCCGCTGACCGCGGTGCCTCAGCGGACGGCGATTTCGCACGCGTTCGGGGGACTCGCGGCGGGACTCGTCGGTACGGCCGAGTTCGTGTATTGGTCCTGCTACGATCGTGACGAACTGACCCAATTCCACATGGCGGCGGTCGTCGCCGAGGTGCTGCTCGGATTTCTGACTGTCACCGGCAGCTTGATGGCTGCCGCTAAGCTGCAAGAGGTGAAATGGATTCCACAGCGGCCGGTGACGTATCCGTTTCAAAACGTCAGCAACATCGGCTTGCTCGGTTTGGCGGTGTTGTTCGGCGGATTGCTCGTGTTGAACCCGACCGGTCCCGGCGCGGGATTCCTGTTCGGTGGTGTCGTACTCCTGGCGCTGGCGTTCGGAGTGCTGCTGATCATCCCGATCGGCGGGGCGGACATGCCGACGGTGATCTCGATTCTGAATTCGTATGCCGGACTCTCGGCCGTCGCGATGGGATTTGTGCTCGACAACAAGTTGCTGATCACGGCCGGTGCGCTGGATGGGGCCAGCGGCTTGATCCTGTCGATCATGATGTGCCGAGCGATGAATCGCTCATTCACCAACGTGCTCTTCGGAGCCTTCGGGCAAGTGCAAGCGGTCGCGGCAGACTCGCAGGTGCGGCACTACAAGTCGGAGACCATCGAAGGTGCGGCTCAGGTTTTGGAGCAAGCCAGTCTGGTCGTGATCATTCCCGGCTATGGACTCGCGGTCGCGCAGGCTCAGCATCGCGTGCGTGAGCTGTACGACCAACTGACCAAAGCGGGCATCACGGTCAAGTTTGCGATTCATCCGGTCGCCGGCCGCATGCCCGGCCACATGAACGTGCTGCTGGCCGAGGCCGAGATCCCCTACAGCGATCTGATCGAGATGGACGAGATCAACGCCGACATGCCGCAATGCGACGTCGCGTTGGTGATCGGAGCCAACGACGTCGTCAACCCAGCCGCTCGATCGGTGAAGTCCTCGCCGATCTACGGGATGCCCATCATCGACGCCGACAAAGCGAAAACCGTCTTCGCCATCAAACGCAGCAAAAGCCCCGGCTTCGCGGGCATCGACAACGAGCTGTATTTTCAAGACCGCACATTCATGCTCTTCGGCGACGCAAAGGCGGTTGTCGGCGAGCTGGCCAAGCACCTCGCGGGCGGCGGCGGGCATTGATTGCGCGTAGTAGCCGCACTCGCCAGAGTGCGGGCCGCCCGCGTTCTGGCGAACGCGGCTACGGTGAGAAGCCGCTCAGCGCTCTCCCGCGTCCGACGCCAGCAGTTCATGCACTTTCGGATGCACGACTTGCCCGTCGATCGTGACCAGCGTGCCCAACACAATCTCGTCCTCGCGGTTGATGGCCCAGTGGCCGTCGTTGATCAGCGACAACAAGAACGTCGTCGCGTTCCGTGAGAACATCTGGCTGGCGTGAAACGGCACCGACGCCGACAAGTTGACGCAGCCGATGATCGACACGCAGTTTTCGACAACCGTTTCCCAGGGCCGCGTCAATTCGCAGTTGCCCCCCTGCTCTGCCGCTAAGTCGATCACCAGAGAACCGGGCGACATCGAACGCACCATCTCTGCCGAGACCAATCGCGGAGCCTTCCGCCCCGGCACCGCTGCCGTCGTGATGACGATGTCGCTGTCGGCGATGACCGGCGACAGGGCCGCTTGCTGACGTTGATAGAAATCTGCGTCCATCCCTTTCGCGTAACCGCCGCCGCCGGCCGCATCCCCCAAGCCCATGTCGATGAACTTCGCACCGAGACTTTGCACGTCATCTTTCGCGACCGATCGCACGTCCGTCGCTTTGACCACCGCCCCCAATCGCCGAGCAGTCGCAATCGCCTGCAATCCGGCCACCCCCGCGCCGATCACAAACACCCGCGCGGCGGTGATCGTGCCTGCCGCCGTCATCATCATCGGAAACATTTTCACAGACCGCTCAGCCGCCAGCAGCACCGCCTTGTAACCGGCGATCGACGCCTGAGACGACAGCACGTCCATGCTCTGCGCACGAGTGATCCGCGGCAGCAACTCCAGCGAGAACGCCAGAGCTCCGCGTTCCGCGACCCGCCGCATGAACTCCGGACGACTGAGCGGATCGCACAGACTGATCACCGCTTGCCCCGGTCGTAGCGCAGCGATGTCCGCCTCCGCCGCATCGGCGTTGGCTCCGGCCGTGCGGACTTGCAACAGGATGTCCGCTCGCGAACACACCTCTTCGCGATGTGCCAGCACCTCCGCGCCAACCGCGAGGTAAGCCGTATCCACAAACCCGGCCGACGTTCCAGCTCCGGCTTGAACGACGACCTGCAGCTTGGCCTTCTTGAGCGCCGCGATCGAAGCGGGGACCAACGCGACGCGGTGTTCCCTCCGAAACGTCTCGCGCAGCACACCGACCACCAATGGTTTCGCCGTCGCCGTTACCCCGGTCAGCGAATAGGTCTCGTGATCACCCGCCGTCACACCGTCCGTGCTCATCGTGCTTCCGTCTGAATGAGGAACCATTCGCCACGACGACTCGTTCGCGCGACATCGCCGGGAAGGTAGCGGCTGCCAATCTCAGATTTCAAACCGCACAAACGCCCAACCCCAAGTTATCACTTCGCGGAGTCAGTCGGATTGCTCAGCAAGTACGCGATCACGTCTCGCAACTCTTCCGTCGTCTTCACGACACCTTGTGGCATGGCCGAGACGTCCGCGAGTTTCCGGGCTTCGATGTCGGACTTGTTGATCGAGACTCGCTTCGTGTCGGGCAGCAGCACTTCCAACTTCTCGCCCGTTTCGCTGACGACGAGACCGGTGATGACTTTTCCATCGGTCGTCTGGATCGTGGAAGACTTGAAGACGGGCGAGATCACTTTATTCGGAGCCAGCACCGATTCAACAAGGTACGCCACAGAGAACCGCTTGCCGGAATCGGCCAAGCTGGGTCCACCGCCACCGGGTTGAGTCGCTGTCGCCGCGTGACACTTCGCGCAGCCCAGCGACTCGGCACCGAATAATTTCTTGCCGCGTGCGACGTCACCGATCTTCACCGCTTCGGACCAATCGACAGTCAGGAACTTTGGGTCGATCGGCTGCGAGCCACTTCCGGCCGAGATCAATCGTTCCGCCAGCGACAGACCGTCCGGCTTCTCTGGCAAAGAGAACTTCACGTCGCCGAGATGTTTGAAGTGCAGATACTGCCCGCCACGTCCCGATTGCATCCGCACGCGGACGAGGATGTCGTTACTGCCCGCCAGCAGATCGAGCGGCACGACATCATCAAGCTGTTGCAACGGTCGGACGGCATCGTTGGTGAAGACCAGCTTGCCGTTGTGCCAGACGCGAACGCCGTCCTCACTACCAACGAGCAATTGCATGCGCTGAGCGGTCGGCACGTCGAAGCGAACCAGCGAATAGACCGACGAATTCGGCGACGGACCAAACAGCGTGTTGAAGTTGTAAAGCGGCCGATCCGGACTGGAGGTCTTCGTCAGCTTCCATTCGAACGATTTCCCGGCGACCGCAACTTTCGCGGCGAGGTCAATCGCCGCGGTCTCGACCGCATGCACGGTCTTGAATCCATCGGCATCCGGCACCGGGCCGAGCATCCACACCTGCGGCCGGACATGCTCCAGCTTCCCTTGCAGGTTCAGCCGCTTGTCCTGCACGCCGGCCGTGACGGTGGCGATCTTCGGCTCGGAACGCGGATCGTTGAGCAACGATAAGAAATGCGCCGCCTGCAACCGCACCTTGTCGTCGTCATCGCTGAGCCGCTCCACGAGCAGCGCGAAGAGTTTCTCTTGTTCGTCAGTGTGCTTGAGCGTCTTCCAATGTTCGGCCACGGTGTAGTTGCCGACGCGGCCGAACTTGCGCAAGTCGATCGGCTCTTTCTCGTCGGCAAAGAGGATGATGTTCGCTTCCTCTTTCTGTTGTGGTGCGAGCGGCGCGGCCGCCGGCAACTTGGCATCGACGGCGGGAATCGTCAGCCGAAAACCTGCGATGAGCACGCCCATCATGCGCAATGGTTGTTCGGGTGCTCGGCTATACGCAGCGGTCAGTTTCGGCAACGGGAGACTCGAAAACACATGACAGGCCCGCACCAGATGGGCGTCGACATCACCTTGTCGCAGTCTTTCGCGAGTTCCGTCGTCCCAGTCTTGGCGAATCTGCTTCAGCGTGTTTTCTGGATCACGTTCCGCATCCGCCATCAAATCCTCAAGCCTCAACTCGGCAAACCCCTGTGCCAAGGATTTCGCAAGAGGCTCCACGAGAATTGGTCCAAAGATGGCAACCGTCAGAGCGTCTCCGAAAGCGAGCGGTGGATCAGGTGGATGCCGGCCAGGATGACGAGTCGTTTTCGGCGACACCTGCCAGCGACGGACCAGCTCGGCAAATGCTGTCGATGACCGATTCCACTCGGCCCGAAAACGTTCCTCACGGAGCTTCTCGGCCGCAACACTCGTCAGATCGTATCCGTCGAACGGCATCGTGTCGGGATCGTCCTTGCGCGTGATGACGGCGAGGTCGCTGCGGTACACGGGCGAACCTTCGTTCTGAGCCATGTAGCAGATCGTGACGAAGACTCGCCCACCGCGACCGACGCAAACGCCAACCGGCCGCGCCTGATCGCTCCCTTCCAACAGGACATGCTCCTTCGCGGTGAAAGTGCTCCCCTTGGCTTCGAGCGGAAACCGCGTGACTTGTCGGCGACACCAGCGGGCGACGAGCAGATTGTTCTCGTACTTCTCCGGCAGATAGCCGTCTGCGTAATACGTTTGCAGGACCGGGACGAACCGGCCCAACTCTTCGTTGAGGCTCGGCAGGATGTCGGCGCGGTCGGGCGATTTGCTCTGCAACCAACCGCGCGGCCAACTGAAGTACGAACCTTCGGTCACATGCAGCAGCCGTCCGGGAACGTAGGCCGATGGCAGCCCCTCGTGATCGTTGTCGTTGGTGAAGAGGTTCCAATTCTTGTCGAAGCACAGCCCACACGGGTTTCGCAATCCGCGCGAGAAGCTCCGCAGATTGGTCCCGTCCGGTCGAATGCGAAAGACTCCGCCGACGCCGTTGTACGGCATCGTCGCCCAGTCTTTATCGCCGACACGAATCGTCTTCTCGACGTAGCCCTGTCGCTCCGCGACAGGAGAACTTTCCTGTCGCGGAGCGACAGGGCTACTTTTGAAGAACATCGTCCAATGCCCCCAGTGATCTGGTCGAGTGAAGTCTCCGTAATACCACAGCGGATCGCCCATCGAGACATAGAGGTCTCCCTCCGGTCCCCACGCGCAGGCGTGAAAGCACTGATGGACGTGACCGTTCGGCACGCCCCACATTAGCCGCTCGATGGTGACACCTTCCCGCTTCAGTCGCGCCCCCGGCAGCCGATAGACCGCGCTGACCGTGACGACGTAAAGGTCGTCGCCTCGAATCTCGATGTCGTTGACCCAAGTGTGATCGGGAAACGTGAACAGCAACTGCCGCGGCTTGTACCGCCCGGCCTCGTCGAGGTCGTAGACGAACAGCGTCTTGCGGCCTCCGACAAAGATGCGTCCCGCCGTGTCGAGCCGCACCGACAGGAACGAATCGTCGTCGGAAGAATCGAGCCGCACGACTTTCAAATCAGGATCGAGGACGCGGTAGTCGAGGTCTTCAGCCAGAAGTGGGGCCGTGGACAGCATCAGCAACAAAGCCAAACGCGAAGTCATGCGAATATCTCCACAGCGCCAATCAGGCTCGCCAATGAAAATGGCTCTCTCGCAGTCATTGACGAGAGAGCCATATCTGAATGCGGAGAGAGGGTGATTCGAACCCCCGGTACCCTCACGGGCACGCCGGTTTTCAAGACCGGTGGCTCGCCAATGGTACTGACGTTAGTGGCTTGATGCTGCGCGAACAAGCGGGGGACTCTGGTACCATCCCTGGCCCAAATTGTGGCGAGTTGGTGACAACGAATGAGAACGCGGAGCGTGTCGTCGCGAGTTCGGAACGTGGTCAGGAACACGCTGCCGAGTTGGCTCGGATCATCGCGGTGTGTTCCGAACTGCCGGCGGTGTTGAAGGGGGCGATGCTGGCGATTGTGGACTCGGCCGGCGCGGCGCGGAGCCGTCCAGGCAAGCCGTAGTGCGGACGGGCGGGAGTTGCTGTGGGTATCAGGCTGGCCTAGACTCCAATTGAACTTTCCGTGCGTCGAACGGTTGCGGGAACGGCATTGAAACCCTCAAAAATGATGCTCTGTCATGGCTGACACGCTGAGCACACCGCTACCTGAATACGAATTGCCGCCCGTCATCGAGACGTTGCTCGGCGTACAATTTCAGCGATTGGAAGCATGGGGAACGCCGCATTTCGGATTGTTTTGGCAACGAATTCGTGACGAGTACCCCGAATTCGAGATCCAGCCACCTCTCCAAATTCAGGAAGAACTTTTTGGAGCTGAGGATGTCCGCCCAAAGTCGCTGTCATTTCGACTCCAACAAGAGCCGCCTCTTCGCTGTTGGTTTTTGAATCAAACTGGTGAAAGGCTGCTGCAAATTCAGAACGGGCACTTCCTCCACAACTGGCGACGGATTCGCGAACAAGACGCCTACCCGCGATATGATCTGACGATTCGCCCGCGATTCGAGACGGAATGGCGTCGCTTCTGTGAGTTTCTCGCCAGCGAAAAGATCCCTGAGCCGAAGATTACTCAGTGCGAAGTGATCTATGTGAACCACATTGTCCGTGGAATCGGCTGGGGGAGTCCCAAGGATTTGCCACAAGTCTTCCCATGCTGGTCGGGTGAGGTTTCTGGGTGTTTCTTACCAACGCCTGAGTCAGTCGTTCTCAATGCCAACTACGTTTTGCCAAACCAGCAAGGGCGATTACACATCGAGGCGGAGCCAGCAATTCGGGAAGTCGATGCTCAGGAGGTTCTGCAACTGAAACTGACTGTGCGAGGACGTCCGGCTTCGAGTAGCCTGTCCGACGTCTTGAATTGGTTCGATCTTGGTCGTGAGTGGATTGTTCGCGGGTTTACGGATTTCACATCCGCTCGAATGCACGAGCTTTGGAAGCGAAAGAGCTAACCATGCCGCAAGGTCTGTACGAACCACGTCAGCGCGAGCGTCTGTCCGGTGGACAGCGTGGCGGATTTGCCGTCAAGCCGGCAACGTCGGCGTTGTGGACCACTGTCAGTTCCCTGAGCGACGCAAGGGAATGGCAGCGGGATGCCTGGAAACAACTCAATGAGGTTCGTGCATTGCCCGCTGATTGGGATGGTTACGGAAGTCCGGTGATGAGCGAACGCTCTTTCCAACAGGCGTGCAAGCTAATCTTTGCTGTTGAGGTCGAGTATCTGCCGACTCCGCATCTTGGCCCAGAGTCCGGCGGCGCAGTGCAATTCGATTGGTGCAACGGCCGTCACGCTTTGGAACTGCATTTCCTCGCCGACGGCACTGTCTCGTATCTGAAAACCGTCAACGGTGACTGCGAGGCAGACGGAGAACTCCCAGCCAATGCCATCAACGAATGGCGCTCACTGGTCGAGTGGCTGCAAGAAGGCTGATCGGGTTCACGGAGACGAACCGCTATGCCAACGGAACGTGCCGATGACCCAGCCATTCGCAACGAGGATGAGCTTTGGCGTTCCGTGCATCCCAGCCAATTGTTTTTAGACCCTCAGACAAAGCGGATACGACCAAAATCCGGCGCGTTCATTGACCGGAACACCGGTGAAATGTCGGTTGATGTGGCCCGCCTGACATCGTTGGATGCCATCCGCCATCGAAGACCACAGCACAGCTTTGCGAAATTCACGGCCGGCGACGTTCGGACGATGGAGTCTGGATACCGCGTTTGCTCTGATCCGATCCTTCCCAACAACCTGGAACACGAGCCACCGAATCCGGCGCACGCTGTTGTGTGTCCACGAATGAAAAGCTCAGACGCTCAAAAGCTCGCTACCAGTGAAAACGTCTGGGCCTTCTTGAATTCTCCCGACAGTGCCGCGGCAAGCTAACGGACAAGGCCGAGCGAGGAACGCCACACCCACCAATCTGACGCGGAAGTCCTGAGAACCGCACGGCGAGTGGACGGTGAGGTGAGATGGCTGATCGAACGGTGAGACGGACGGTGCCACGGATCGGCTGGCCGGGAGTGTAAGCAGCGACGTTGTGGCTGACATGGACACAACCTCGAAGGTCGCGGGGATCGGATGGGTTTCGTCAATGAGCGGCGGGGTTGTGTCGGCAAGACTGGTGGGCACCGCGTCTTCCGAAGTCCGTCCATCGACGCCAGCATCTCGACATCAGCGCGCCGGTTCCAAGCCGTCAAACAGTGCGGGAAGTTCCCCACGTCGTCGGCGTTCAAAGAAACTGGCGGACAAACCGGATGGAATTGCGTTTCCATCAGGTGGATGCAGCTTCGCGAGATTCGGAAGGTCCGAAGGATGGCCAAACAGGCGGTGCTTCAACTCGCGAGCCTCTGCTGAAGACTCGGCATTCAAGAGCGTCCAAAGCCGAAACATCGTCTGCCGCGCCGACACCAGCGCGGGCCGATTCAACAGGCAGAGATCAATCAAGGCTTGCCCCTCGGCGGACTTCGCGATGACCGCACCGTCAGGGCTGACAGAGACATGCTCTGCCACTCGGTCTCGACACGGATTGAGTGGCGAATCGTGATCCTGTTTGGCCGAGTTACAACCGCAACAGGCATAGACCAAATTGGCGTAGTCGCGAGCCAAATCCGGCTGCCGGGACTGCGACTGAAGATGCTCCACGCTGAAGGCGGCATCACCGGCGGAGCTCCACGTTTCACGCCACAGACAGTAAACACAGCGAAAGGCAAACTCATCGCGAAGCCAAGGCTTGAACGAGCGATAATCGTTGTAGCCTCGCGGCCCATGACGGCGTTGGTGAGCGTGCTGCGGATAGTCGAACATGCCGCGCTCTCAAGTGGCTGTGACCGTGCCAGTGTGTGGGACAACGCGATCGACTGCCTCTCGCATGGCGGCCACATCGCTCAGCAATTGCGAGTCCCAAGCTTCCAGCCGTTCTGTCGCCAAGTCTTGCAGGTGTTCCAACTCGCGCGTTTCCGCCGCATCCAACCCCTGAGTGAACCGCTGATGAATCAACGCGACTCGCCGAGCATTCTTGGCCGACCAATCATCACTGGAATCGTCGGCATCAATCGCCGCATCCAGAATGGTCACGACCAATGATTCCACCGTGGTTCGTTGTGACTGAGCTTTCTTCTCCAACCGAGCGGCCAGTCTTTCCGGCACTGCGATCGTTTGCGACATGACAAGTCTCTCCCACAAACACTCGGTGGCTCTGAACGAGAATCAATCTATCGGACTCACCCGCAGTCAGACAAGACGCTTGCGTCTTGCTCGGTGTCCCGTCCTCGATTCCATCCACTTCCGCGTCTTGCCGGGAGAGTTTGCGTTCGACGACTGCGCGGGAAGGAATTTGGCCACGCTGCCGAGTTGGCTCGGATCGTCGCGGCGTGGTCCGAACTGCCGGCGGTGTTGAAGGGGGCGATGCTGGCGATTGTGGACTCGGCCGGCGCGGCGAGTGGGCGGTGAGGTGGGATGGCGGATCGAACGGTGAGACGGACGGTGCCACGGATCGGCTAGCCGCGAGTGTGAGCAGCGACGTGGTGGCTGACATTGATACAACCTCGAAAGTCGCGGGGATCGTGCTGCGGATAGTCGAACATGCCGCGCTCTCAAGTGGCCGTCGCCGTACCGGTGTGTGGGACAACGCGCTCGACCGCCTCTCGCATCGCCGCAACATCGCTCAGCAATTGCGAGTCCCAGGCTTCCAGCCGTTCTGTCGCCAAGTCTTGCAAGTGTTCCAACTCGCGCGTTTCCGCCGCATCCAACCCCTGAGCGAACCGCTGATGAATCAACGCGACTCGCCGAGCATTCTTGGCGGACCAATCATTACTGGAATCGTCGGCATCAATCGCCGCATCCAGAATGGTCACGACCAATGATTCCACCGTGGTTCGTTGTGACTGAGCTTGCTTCTCCAGTCGAGCGACCAATCTTTCCGGCACTGCGATCGTTTGCGACATGACAAGTCTCTCCCACAAACACTCGGTGGCTCTGAACGAGAATCAATCTATCGGACACGCCCGCAGTCAGACAAGACGCTTGCGTCTTGCTCGGTGTCGGCTGAATTGCAAGCGGTGTTGCAGGGGGCGATGCTTGCGATTGTGGACGCCACCGGTGCGGCGAGTGGGCGGTGAGGTTGACTTGGCCGACGGACAGTTGTGCCATGAAGCGAGTCTTGGCCGGAGATTTTTCGATCGACTGCCGAGCGGCGAACCAACCGATCCGATTGTCTTCATCGCAGCACGGGCTGAGCGTCGTTTTTTGTGGGGCTTTCAGAATGGCGAATTCCGAACACGTTGAAGTCGTTCGCAAGGGAACGGAAGCGATTCGATTGTGGCATGAGCGCAATCCCAACGAGTCGTTGAACCTTATCGAGGCAGACCTAAGCGGCGCAAATTTAAGCGGCGCGAACCTCAGGAGGGCAAATCTCTACGGGGCGAACCTCATCAGGACGGATCTAAGCCGGTCGGACCTAATTCTTTCGGCCCTAATCGAGGCGAACCTCGGCGGGGCGAGCCTCATCGAAGCGAACCTAAACGGGGCGCAACTCATTGAAGCGAACCTCATCGGAACAAACCTCGACGGGACGAACCTCAGCGGGGCGAATCTCAACACTGTGTGCTGTGAGCATACGGCGTTCACAGACGTTGATCTTTCACGTGTCGTGGGGCTTGAAACAGCGAGGCACAACGGACCGTCTTCAGTGGGCATCGACACCCTCTCCAAATCAAAAGGCCAGATCCCCGAAGTATTCCTGCGTGGTTGCGGCTTACGCGATTGGGAAATCGTTGCCTCCCGCTTGTACGCTGAGGGACTGACTCCCGATCGGATTACGACCATCGGTTATGAACTCATCAACCTGAGAAACGATCAGCCGATTCAGTTCTTCTCGGCGTTTATCTCGTATGGTCACGCAGATAAGCCGTTCGCTCGGCGGTTGCACGATGCGCTTCAGAAACGCGGCATTCGCTGTTGGCTGGACGCGCACCAATTGCTTCCGGGTGATGACATTCACGAGCAGGTTGATCGTGGCATTCGACTATGGGACAAGGTGCTGCTGTGTGGGTCTCGGCATTCGCTCACCAGTTGGTGGGTCGATAATGAAATTGAGACGGCCTTCGCCAAAGAACGTGAGTTGATGGAAGAGCGTGGCCGGAAGGTGCTGTCGTTGATCCCGTTGAATCTGGACAGCTTTCTGTTCGGGTGGGTCAACGGCAAGGCTCAACAAGTGAAATCACGCCTCGCCGCCGACTTCACGGGCTGGGAGACGGACAACGCTACGTTTGAGCGGGAACTTGAGAAGTTGGTCAAAGCTCTGCGAGCCGACGATGGCGGACGGCCACCCGCACCGGAACCGAAGTTGTGAAGGCCCCACGCCCATGCCGCCGTCCGGACCTTCACGGCCATCGTGCGAGCAGTTTTGGAGTTCGCTCGTTCTCGTTCCGATGCTATGTTGATGGCCGTGTCGAGTCATTGTGACGGTGCGAGTGCTTGCTTCCGCTCAGGAGTTGTCTGATGAATTCTGTCACCATTCGATTGTCGAAGCCTGCGTTCGATCGCTTGCAGCAAGCGGCTCGCCGGTCGCGGCGGAGCGTGGATGAGTACGCTTCGGAGATGTGTGCGACGATGGCCACGGTTGGTCCCGGTGAATTCTTCGTACCGTTGGGAGACTGTCGTGGGTTGCGAATGAAACGCTGGAAGGACAGCCTCGCTGACATCGACGCGGCTCTGAAAGTGATGGAGTTTCTCAGCGAGGCTGACTTGAAGCGGGCCTTCAAGACCGTGCCCACCAAACAGAGTCAGCAGGAGATGGCCGACCTCAACGACAAGGCACAAAGCGTCGGTCTGACGAAGGCCGAGAAACAGCGATCCGAAGAACTTCGCGAATACTTCGACCAGTGCCAACTCATTCGCGCGAACGCGGCGGCGGTCTTGAAGCAACGTGGCTTTGACGTCAATAAGTTGCTGCGACCATGAGTGCGGCTTCCGTCTCGAAAAAGCTGCGGCAGAAAGTCGCTCGGCGTGCCAAGCAGCGCTGTGGGTATTGTTTGGTGGCGTCTTCGATCACCGGCGTCGAATTGCAGATCGAACATTTGTGGCCCACGTCCAAAGGTGGTCTGACCGTCGAGGACAATCTTTGGCTGGCTTGCGCGGAATGCAACCAACGAAAATCTGATCGAACGCGAGTCGTTGATCCGCTGACAAAGAAAGAAGTGCCGTTATTTAATCCTCGCCAAGATGGTTGGCAGGATCATTTTCGTTGGTCGGACGACGGAACCGAAATCGTCGGATTGACGGCCGTTGCTCGCGCGACGATCGTCGCATTGCAACTCAACCGGCCAGCTCGAATCGCCGCAAGGCGGCGATGGGTGAGCGTCGGCTGGCATCCACCGAAAGACTGACTCTCTGCGCTGCAATTCTTCGCCAAGGTCATGAAAACCGTGCCGAATGCGGCGGACGTCGATCGTTGAGCGAACAACGAGCCTCAATCCGAGGGAACAGTGTTGCGAGCTACGGCCACCGACGACTTCTCTGGCCCAACTGTGTCACCAAGCCTAGCTCAAAATTGGCTCAAACCGGTGCCAGTGATAGACGATCCCTGAGAACGCTTGAGGCGACGGACGCGGAATCGTCTGCCAACGAAAAACCCCCGAATCACCGGGGGATTAGCAGCATCGACAACGCATGAGCAAACCTGAGAAGCGGAGAGAGGGGGATTCTCTGACCGGCGGCGCTTCTGGAACTCCGAATCATGGCAACTTACGCGATGATAGCACCTTGAGCGTTTGAGGCAATTCCGGTCAATCATGAGTGCCCGAGAGGTCCGATGATCGCAACGCCACAAAATTGCCACAAATGAAATCATGGAATGCGGCGAGTCGTGGTGAGGTTGGCTTGGAAACCAGCGAAACACTCAGATGTTCGTCTGACGAATGTTTTTCAAACCGCACGCATGAATAATGAGAGCCAAGTCTTCGCGTGGCTCGCGCTGTGTTTCAGCAGCTCAACAGCTTCGACTTCGCGGACGTAGCGGCTGAAGTTGGGACTGAGGAACGAGGCGACGACATCCACGATGAGTTCAAGGAAACCGGCGACCAGTTCGGCCTTGGAAGCATCGGAAACTTTCCAGCGACTGACAATGACTCGACATACATCCTCGACCGTTTCCGGCACCTCGCCGAGGTCATTCAAATCACCGGCAAAAGTTTTCGACTCCACCACGCCGACAACGCCGCCGCCGAACCGCTGCTGCTGGCCGGCGAGCAAGATCTCGCCAAGCTCGAATCGACCATTCCGGCCGAGGACCGCGTCCGGTTCCGGAAGGAGTCCGTGCAACGCTTGATCGACCTCTTTCGGGCGACGAAACGCGATCGCGAAATCGCACGCTGGGAGGAACGCCTCCGCGCGAGCAAATCGCCAGATACCTCGGCGGAATCGAAAGTCAAAGGTTGTTGCGGCAACCCGGGATGGATAGGCTCACACTTTCATTTTTGAGTGCATCGTGCTCCTAACTCCTAAGAAAACGCCCAACAATGCAACTCACAAACTGGTTACGCGGCATTCCCCGACGGGTTCGTCGAGCAGTTCCTGTGTCACGTCGCCGGACCAGTCAGCGACCGAATCCGCTGACCACGAAGTCGCACTGGGCAAGCTACGCAGAGTCGCTGGAATCGCGCACGCTGTTGTCCGGAGTGCAGACTTTCGGGGATGGCTTTGGCTCATTGAATCGCGCGAGTGGCGATGGGACGACGCTCGATTTCTCTGCAGTGTCGGGCGGTCTCGTCTTCACTGTTTCGGGTGATTCGGTGAGCGTGTCGTATGCCGACACGAATCGCAGCGACCTGCTGACGTATTCTGCGGACGGACTGGGCTACTCGATCGTTGGCTCGCAGGGTAGCGATCAGTTCCTGGTGGTAAGTGACGGACAATTGACGTCGATCGACGCTGGGCCTGGTGAGGACTCCATTCGGTTTGATTCGACGACCGGCGTCGCGCGGAGCGGGGCGGACACGATCGCAACTCGCAGCGACTTGTCGACCTTCACGTTGACGGGGATCGAGAGCTTGACCGGGCATGTCGCGCTGGGATCCGCCTTGCGAGGCGAGATCAATCAGGCGTTCGACCGCTGGACCGGGGTTGCGACGGAGTTCGTTCAGGGCGAAGTGTTGTCGGCCCAGATTCCGTTTTTGAATGTCTCGCTGGTTCAAGCACTCAACCGTGGCTTTGATGCGGCGGCAGTGACGGTCCCTTCGCTGGCGGATGCGAGGAACTATGCCCTCGATTTGCTGACGATCCAGACCGCGCCGCTCGCGAGTTTCGGTGACTTGGGGGGACTCGCGAGTGCTTTGGAGAGCCAGTTCAACTCGGTCACGTCGGGCAGTCCTTTTACGGTCACGGCCGGGATTCATGATTGGTCAGAGCTGCGATTCGATGTGTCGTTTAATGCCTCACGCTCGTTTGCGTTCGCTCCGTCGCTGTCGCCGGAAATCACTGCGGCGTTGGGAGCGGCAGGCATTGAGTTGTCGGCGTTCTCGAATCTCGATGTGCAGACGCGGCTTGGCGGTTCGGTCGAGGTCGGCATCCGACTGGATGGGTTGACCGCGCTGAACGGCGCGAGCGGGTTCGCTGATCGAGGTTTCCTGCGCGTGCATCCGCTCTCGGTCGAAGTGGATTCGAGCTTTGAGAACTTGTCGGTGGCAGCGGGACTTTCGGCTCAAGTGTTTGGGTCGGCGGCGACGGTCAATGTTGTGAATGGGACAGTGAATCTCGATGCGCGGGCGGAGTTGTCGCTCGATCCGAACGGGGCGGATGGCAGCGGGCGGTTTACACTCGCGGCGCTTGCTGCGGCACCGGCGGTTCAGTTTCAAGCTTCGGGAAGTCTCGATGCGCGGCTGCCGCTGAGCGCGACGCTCGGACAGTTCGACCTCAGCCAGTACGGCACGCCGATCCTGATCTTGGCGACCGACAGTTTGTTCGAGTACCGCGACGACCGTTTGCTGATTACGACGCCCGCCGTGTCGCTGGATGTGTCGATCAATCCGGCGCTGGCCGAGCGATTGCTGGACCTGTTGGGACAGGTGCGTGATCTGGGTCAGAAGCTGCCGCTGGACCTCTTCAACAAAGAGATTCCGGGGCTTGGTCAGAGTCTCAACCAGTTGCTGACGAACAGCGCCTCGACCGTCGAAGCGGGCGGGCTGGGCGGGACGTTCAAGCTCAAAGACGCGGTGGGGCATTACTTCTACAGCGATTACGAGTCGGCGACTGGCATCGGTTTGACGTTCAATTTGGGGATCTCGGTGCGTGGGATGCTCGAAGCGTTGAATCGCGCGCTGGCGAGCCTGACTCAAGTGAAGTTCTCGATCGGGGACTTCGATTGGTCGGACAAGAATCTGGCGGGGTTCGACTTCTCCGCGTTTCGTATTTCGGGCGGGCTCTCGTTGGACTTCCTGCGCGGGTTCAATTTCTCAGGAGCGGATCTGCGCGGTGTTAACCTCAGTGGTCTGGATCTGACTGGGATCGACTTCTCCGGCGCACGCTTCGACTTCTCGACGAACTTTTTCGGATCGATCCTGCGGTGGGTCAACTTTTCGGGCTGCGATCTGCGCGGCGTCGATTTTTCGGGACTCGATCTTCGTTGGGCCGACTTCAGCGGGTCGTGGCTCGACGGCGCGAAGTTCAATTTCGCCCTCGCGTTCGATGTCAATTTTGCCAACATCCGGTTCTCGATCGGCAAGCTGCCGAACGTTGGCAATCTGCTGTCAAACTTTGATCTGACGAGCTTGTTCGGCGCGTCGAGCGGTTGGAAGAGGCTCTCGTTCGGGCTCGATCTGTCCGGCTGGTCGCTGAAGAACTGGAGCCGCTTCGATCTTTCGGGATTGGATTTTTCGGGCGTCAATCTGTCGGGGTTCAATCTCAGCGGCGTCAACTTGCGCGGCATCTCGTTTCATGGCGCGACTCTGAACTTCGTCGACTTCAGCGGCGCGTTTGGCTGGAACGTGCGTTGGGGGACGCTCGCCGGTTCGAGCAGCGTCAACATTTCGGGACTGCTCCACAACGGGCAATTGCCGAGTTGGTCGTCGTCAACGGGCACCGCCCATCAGTGGGGATCGGGACTCGATCTGTCGGGCTTCAATTTCTCTGGCTGGGATCTGTCGGGACTCGACTTCAGCGGCATCACTTTCAGCGGGGCCAACTTCAGCGGCGCGAAACTGTTCGGCGTTCGCTTCCCCAGCTTCGATGTCAATTTGAACTTCAGCTTTGCGGACTTCCGAGGCTTCGATCTCAGCGGACTGAGCGAGTTGCTGGGCAAGTTTCGCGGTGCGAATTTTTCGGGACTCGACTTCAGCGGCATCACGTTTGGCATCGGGTCGATCGACTTCTCCGGCGCGAACTTCAGCGGCTGTTTCAATCTGGGTGGCTTGTTCAGCGGGCTGTCGGGCAGCTTCCGTCGGCTGTTCAACGGCGTGAGCTTCGGTGGCGTCGACTTCAGCGGCTTGTCGTCGAGCATCAAGCTCAACTTCAAATTCGGTTCGTTCAAGGGAATCAACTTCGAGGGCGCGATCCTCGATGGGCTCGACTTCACGGATGTCGATTTTTCGTTCGGATGGTTCAAACGAACGTCCGTCAACGGCGCGAAGTTCGATGGGACGACGCTGCTGGGGACCGATCTGTCGGGCACGATCGGCGATGTCGCGTCGGCGGTCGGAGCGTTCTTTGACAAGCTCAGCAAGTTGCCGACCAGTTGGACGAGCAGTGCGTCGTTCATGGCGAATTTGAACTCGGTCGTGATCGAGGAGATCTTCGCGACGGGAGCGCCCGGCCCGGCGTTCGCCTTTTCGGGGGGCGTCAAGTTCAACAACAATCAAGTTGATCTCGGCATCCACTTGCAGGCCAAAATCGACCGCAGTTTCTCGACAGAGTTTTCGCTCAGTGGCGACGATCTGCCTCCGGCCGTGGCGGCGGTCCTGCCAACAATGGAGTTGTCGGGGACCGCGTTCGGTCGCGGGGTGCTGGCGCTCGACTTCGATCTCGGAGTGTTGCTCGGTCTGCGCGATACGTCGGTCGCCGGCCTCTTCACCGTGCCGCTGCCGGATGCGAGTTCGCTCGATCCGTACTTCAAACTCAACCGCTTCGATGTCGGTGCGAGTTTGGGAGTCTCCGGCTTGCACGCCTCGCTGGCCGTTGCGGGTTTGGGGAGCGTCGGTGTTGACGATGTCGCGCTGAGCCTCATGGTCGGCGGTCGGGTTGCGCTCTCGAACGCACAAGGGACCGATCGGCTGCGACTGTCCGACATCAAGGCTCTGCGCGCGGCTGATCCGACGAACTGGTTCAAGAATTTGATCGCGGTCACTCCGTCGGCGAAGTTCGATGCGGGCTTCACCGTGACGGTTGACTCGGCGATTCAAGTCGGCGGTCAGTCTTTCACGGCGGTGTTTGGAAACCCGATCGTCAAGCTCGCGACGGACCAGCTCTTCAAAATCGACGAACAAGGAGCCGCGCGGTTTCAAGGCCCGGCCGTGACGCTCGATGTTGCGTTGACGGCGACTCAGCGAGACATGCTGCTCGAAGTGCTCGACCAACTGCGCGGGGCGGGTGACGGAGCGCTCGACAGCGAGTTCCTCACGAAGACGATTCCGGGAATCGGAAAATCGCTGAAGCAGCTCTTCAGCGTCTCGGCGGATGGCAGCGTGCTTCAAAGACTGTTCGCGCTGACGGATGCCGCTCGCGAGTACTTCAACACCACGAATCTGCCGACCGACGGAAATCCGGTTGGTCCGGAGACAGCGACGATTCGCGGATTGGCGGCGGCTCTGAATGAGGCTGTGGCGAAGGCCGGTGCGATGCCGTTTCAGCCGGTGCAGCCGGAGTGGGCCGGAGCCAAGTTGGCCTTCACGAACTTCACTGGCCTGGACTTGCGCGGCTTCAACTTTGTCGGTGCCGATCTGCATGGCGCGAACTTCGCCGGAGCCGATCTGACGGGCGTCGATTTCTCCGGGGCGAATCTGACGGGCGCGACGTTCGCCACTTATGACGGCAACGGGCAGGTCACTTCGGGAGCTGTGTTGCGCGACGTGAACTTCAGCGGTGCGCAGGTCGCGGGGTTGTCGTTCAAGGGACTCGATTTGCGTGACGCGAGCTTCGTGGACACGGACGTGCGCGGCGTGAATTTCACGGCGGCCTCGCTGATCGCGGTGGACTTCGCTCGGTCGGTCGTGGATGCCACGACCTCGGTGGCCGACGCGTTCTTCACGGGACCGATCGTCGCGGAACTCGCGGCGGCGAGCGACTACTTGCAGGCCGTGCGGCTCGATCCCGCGAGCGGACTCGCGGACTTGGCCGGCTATCTGCTGGATGGCTTCGATCTGTCGGCGCTCGACCTGTCGCGCGTCAACTTCAGCAATGCGCGATTGGCCGGAGCGAACCTGCGGGAAGCGGTGCTCGATGGGGCGACGTTCGTCAATACGGTGCTCGATCAAGCCTACATCTTCAAAGCGAAGTTCAGTTCCGGCCTCAACATTCCGGCGCAGGCACTGGCGTTCGGCCAGAACGTCTTGGCGAACGCGGGTGACCTCTCGGCATTGGTCAAGCAGGTGCAGTCGGGCACGAGCTTGGCTGGTTTCAATCTTTCGGGCTTCGATCTCTCGGGAATCAACTTCGCGGGGATCGACCTCGCCGGCGCGAAGCTGGCCGGGGTCAAACTGGCGGGTGCTCAGTTGGCGGATGCGATTCTGTCCGACGCGACGGACTTCACCGGCGCGGCGCTGGAAGGAATCAGCAGTCTGCCGAACGTGCTCAAGGGGAACTTCGAGCGTGCCGGTCTGACGGGCATCGACTTCACGGGCAAGGTGCTCGATCACTTGAACCTGTCGGGAGCGAATTTCACGGGCGCGATCCTGACCAACGCATCGCTCGCGCTGGCCGATCTGCGCGGCGCGGTGCTGGTCAACTTGCAGCAAGTCGCCGCTGGTACGGGGCAACTTGTCGCGGCCGAGATCGACGCGCTGAAGACCTCGCTGACCGGCGCGGTCTATGACCAACTGACGCATTTCGACGCCGCTCAAGCCGCGACGCTGCAAGCGGCGATGGCTCCGTTTGAACTCGACAATGTCTTTGAAGAAGGGGCGTCCGGGCCGGCGTTCGCGTTCCTCGGTGGGCTGACCGTGACCGAGCAAGGGATCGGGCTGAGCCTCAATCTGCAAGTCAACATCGACACCGAAGTCAGTCAGTCCTTCAGCCTCAGCGCGGCGGATCTGCCGGAGGTGGCTCAGAGCATTGTGCCGGATTTCAGTCTGTCGGGATTGGCGACCGCGCGACTGGTGACGGCGCTCAATGTGGATCTGGGAGTTGATCTGGCTCGCGGATCGGGATCGACGTTCGCCGTCGAGACCGACACCTGGCTGCGGCTGAATCGCTTTGATGCCGGTGCTCGCGTCGCGATCACGGGACTCGACGCGGACCTTTCCGTGGCCGGGCTGGCGAACGTGCAGGTGCGTGACGGCGTGGTCGATCTGCGCGTCGCGGCTCAAGTGAGTTTGATCGATCCGGATGACGCGGACGGAACGCATCGACTGACCTCCGCCGATCGCGCGGGAGTTCCCTTCAGCGAACTGGTCGATGCGGCGACGACCTCGAATCTGCGCGGCCGATTGACGCTGAACGCACAAGGGGCGGGCTTCAATCTGAATGACTTCGGCGTGCCGACGTTGATCTTCCGAGCTCCCGATCTGATTCATCGCGATCTTGAGACCGGCGTCTTCACCGTCTCGAAGCCGGATGTCTTTTTGGATGTGCGGATCGGTACGGCGCTCAAGGACAAGATTCTCGATGTGCTCCAAACGATTGACGACACGGGCAACGGCGCGCTGTCGGCGGATGTGATCCAACAGCAGATTCCCGGACTGGGCAAGAGCATTGGCGAGTTGATCGGAATCGAACTGGACGCCGACGGCCGCGCGCAGACCTTCAAGCTGCGCGATGCGGCGGAGGAATACCTCGACGGCTTCACTTATGTCGCCAATGATTTTCCGAGCCTGTCGGGCCTGACCGACACGCTGCGCTTGCTGTTCGCCGGAGATTTCTCGATCCCGTTCAACACGACGCGGACGGATTGGTCGGGCTTCGATTTCTCAGGCTTCGACTTCTCCGGCTTCAGCTTCGATGCCCTGCGGAACTTCAACTTCAGCGGCTGCAATCTGTCGTTCGCCAATTTCCGAGGACTCGATCTCAGCGGTATCAACTTCAGCGGCGCGAACCTTTCGGGAGCCTTCTTCGACATCTTCAATCTCTTCAACGGGATCAACTGGAGCGGTGCGAACCTGACGGGCATCAATTGGACCGGCATTGATCTGCGAGGGTTCGACTTCAGCGGCGTGGATCTGTCCTTCACGAACTTCTCCGGCTTCGATCTTTCGGGGATCAACTTCAGCGGCGCGAATCTGCGTGGCATCAATTTCAGCTTCGCGAATCTGCGTTGGTGCAACCTCATTGGCTGCGATCTGTCCGGGGCGAACCTGAGCTTTGCGTTCGCGATCGACGTCGATTGGTCGAGCTTCTTCCGCTCGGACCTGACGTTCGATTTCAACACGAACTTCACGGGGATGATCGTTGATCTCGATCTCCACAGCCTGTTTGGCGATCTGTCACTGGGGATGAAGCGGCTGAACTTTGGGCTGGATCTGTCGGGCTTCAACTTGAATTGGAGCGGCTGGGATCTGTCGGGCATCGACTTCAGCGGCATCAACCTGTCGGGGATCAATTTCTCGTTCGCGAATCTGCGCGGCGTGAAGTTCAACTTTGCGAACTTGAGCCTCGCGAAGTTTTCGTTCTCGTTCGCGTTCGATGTCGATTGGACCGGCAGCACCGGCACCGTCGCCGACTTCGGCGGCATGATCTCGAAGATCAAAGCCGGCAGCCTGCCCAGCGCATCGACCGGGGTTGCGTTCCACTTTGTCAGTGGCCTGACCGTGTCCGGGTACAACTGGAGCCGTTGGGATCTGTCGGGGATCGACTTCAGCGGCTTCCACTTCGACAACATCAACTGGAGTTGGACCGAGCTGACCGGGGTCAACTTCACCGGTGCGACGTTCGGAGCCAACCTGAACTGGACCGGTTCGATTTGGAAGGGCGTGACGCTCCCGAGCGGAACGTTGCGGGGCCTCTTCCGCGACGTCGATTTCAGCGGCTTCACGTTCAACCCGGATATCAATTGGAACCTGTCGGGCTATCTGCCGGACTTCTCGGGTATCAAGCTGTCAGGCTCGATCGGTTCGTTCAACTTCTTCTCGAAGATCTTCGAGGCGTGGAACGGACTGGGGCTGAACGCGCCGAAGCTCAACTTCCGTTGGGCCGACTTCGATGGCCTGGATCTGACCGGATTGCTCGACGGCCTGACGTTCCAATTCGGCAACTTCAAAGGGGTGTCGTTCAAGGGCTTCAAGCTGCCGACGTTGAGCCTTGGTGATTGGGACTTCTCGGGGCTCAATCTGTCGTTGACTCGTTGGACGGATTTCACGTTCAGCGGCGGCATCGGTGGGGACACGAAGCTGAAGCTCGATCGCTCCGACGTCGGCGGCGCGGAGATCGAGGGGCTGCTGGGTAAGTTGTCTTCCGCGGCGGGTGCGTTCTTCGACGGGCTGACTTCGTTCGGTAGTTTTTCGACGTCGTTTGTGACGCAGCTCGGCATGAACGAGGTGGTCGTTGGCGATGTGCTGGGGACGCCGCTGTCAGGGCCGCCGTTCAAGTTCACGCCGATCTTTCGACTGAACGGCACGGACGACGTCACGGTCGGGTTCCAGTTGATCGTCAATCAAGATCTGCAACAGCGATTGGACTTCGCGATTGGACTCGACGATCTGGGTCTGTCGGGCATCGCGGCGATGGGGAGTCTCGATGTCTCGGGGACGGCGGCGGCTCGGCTGGTGATCAAGCTCGACACGGAAGTGCTGGTGAAGATCCCGTTGCAGAATCAGGAGATCGCGGGCGTCACAATACCGACGCCGCAGTTTGCCAACGCCGAAGTGCTCGTGGACATCAACCGCTTCGATGTCGGTGCCAGCGCGGGGATCTATGGCTTCAGTGCCGAACTGGGACTCGGCGATTCCGGTTCGGTGCATCTGCGCGACGGGCAACTGAGTCTCGACGTGGCGGGGCAGTTGTCGATCGCTCCCGCGGCGGACACGAACATGGACGGCTACTTGAGCTTGTCGGAAGTCCGCGCCCGCAGAACGGCCGATCCCGACAATTGGTACAAGCAGCTTCTGAATCTCAACCTGGGAGCGGACTTCGAGGCCCATTTTGCGATCGACGTCAATCAGGTCAATCTCTTCGGCAGCGGCGTGATGCTGAACGGTACGCTGATGGCCGACATCGACCGCAACGCCACGTCGCCCGAAGACGCGGTGACTCCCAGCGGAATCGCGCTGACGGTGACGATCGAAAACGGCTCGTTGAGCCTGCCGGGATTCATCGACCTCAACGGCGACTTCGCGCTGCAGAGCACTGCTCAGAACGTGACGCTGGCGGATGGCACGATCGTGCTGGCCGACATGCTGCGAATCGGCGGCAACGATGTGAATGCCTTCGTCGGCATGAATGGTCCGTATCTCGTTGACAGCGACGCCGACGGGGACATTGATGGCGACGATGTCCCGAATGCCGACGCGGTTGGGTTGGCGTTGAGCGATGTTGATTTCGGCGCGGCGTTGATCTCGGCGCGGCCCGGGCAAGCGGGACTGGATGGCGTGAAGTGGAAGTCGTTGCAAGCCACGGCGGGATCAGTGGCGCTGGTGGGAATCCCGGATGTCACACTCGTGGCCGCTGGGCTGGAGGTGCAGGTCAATCAAGTCAGCGGTCTCGAAGCGGGAGTTGATCAAAGTAGTCGCGTCGTTGATTTCTCGAACGTCCCGCTGACCGTGATGACCGGGCCGACAACGACGGTGTCGCTGGATCTGGATGGCGGGCGCGGGCCGTTGCAGCGCGCGGTAGGACATCTCGAAGTGGCGGTCGCGGACTTCTTCGCAGTCGAGGGTGACTTCGCCTTCGAGAAGTCTGTTTCGTTGCTGACTCTCGATGACGGACAGCATGTCGAAGCGGAATTGCTGACGATTGGCGCTGCGGGCGCGTCAGCGTTTGCGGGGCTCAACGGCGGGACCGCGGATCAGCTCGGGCTGAGTTTGAGCGACGTCGAATTCGCATTGGTCGTGGCGGCCGATCAATCCGTACCGTCACGCTCGTGGACGGCACTCAAAGCCAACGCGGGCAGCATCGAGTTGTCGGGGTTGCTTTCGATCTCGGCGACGGGCGAGAACGTTTCCGTCGAGATCAATCGCGCGGCCAGCGACGGGTCGCTGATTGACTTCCTCGCGCAGCCGCTTGAGATTCCCACGGGACCGACATCGACTCAAACGCTGAGCATGGATGGCAGCGTCGGCGCGCTGGTTCGCGCCTCGGGCAGTCTCGACGTGACGGTCGGCGACTTCGTGCAGTTCTCCGGCGATGTCGCGTTCGAGACCAGCCGCCGCGACAACGTGAAGCTCGCGGACGGCAGCTCGGTCAATCTCGATCAACTCATCATCGGTACGAACGGAGTCTCGGCATTCGTCGGCAACAACGGCGGGACCGACAATGCGATAGGCTTCCATCTGGAGGGTGTCGATCTCGCGCTCGTGCTCAGTTCCGATGCCGCGCAGCCCGACGACAAATGGATCTCGCTGCAAGCGGAAGCACGCACGGTCGAGTTCATCGGTTTGCCCAGCATCACCGCGAGCGGCACGGACCTCAGCGTCACGTTCAATCAGGCGTCGTCCGGCGACAACGTCATCGACTTCACCGCTTCGCCGCAACTCGTCACGACCGGACCAGGCAGCTCCGTCACGCTCGAGATGCCGGGTTCAGCGGGCAACCTGTCGCGAGCGACCGGGCACCTCGACCTGGTGGTCGACAGCTTCTTTTCGGTCAGCGGCGACTTCGGATTCGAGCAGTCGATTCGCACGGTCAAACTTTCTGACGGCAGCGAGATCATGGTCGATCTGTTGAGCCTCGGAGCGTCTGACACCGACGCCTTCATCGGTCTCAACGGTGGCAGCGAGAACGCGATCGGCTTCGAAGCGACCGGAGTCAAGTTCGGACTGGTGCTCGCGACCGACCGCACCAACGCAGCCCGCGAGTTCCTGCTGCTGCAAGCGACTGTCGAGAGCGCGGCGTTCTCCGGTGGAGACGGTTTGAGCATCGCGGTCAGCGAGATGTCGGCAACGATCGCTGACACCGCAGACTCCGACCTTGTGCTCGACTTCGACGACACGCCGCTCGTGATCGCGACCGGCGCAACATCGACGGTCACGCTCGACTTCGACGGCGCACAAGGCGAGATCGTGCAGGTCGAAGCGCATGCGGCCCTCGACCTCTTCGGCTTCGTGCAAGTCTCCGGCGACTTCGCGTTCCGGAAATCCGCAGGCTCGATCACGCTGACCGACGCCTCGAAAGTCGAAGCGGACTTCCTGGCCATCGGAGCGACCGGGGCCGACGCCTTCATCGGCTTGAATGGCGGCACCGATGGAGCACTCGGCTTCGCGGCCACCAATGTGGAATTCGCCCTGCTGCTGGCCACCGATCAAGAGGATGACGCCCGCTCCTGGACGACGCTGCTGGCGACCGCCGGTTCGGTCGGCTTCGTCGGCAGCGACGACCTGACGCTCAGCGGTACGGACCTCAGTGTCGAGTTGACTCGCGCCAGCGCCGGCGCACCGCAGATCGACTTCCTGGCCGAACCGGTCGAAGTCGCGACCGGCCCCAACAGCTCCATCACCATCGACCTCGATACAACGGCCGGCCCGATCACCCGCGCGGCCGGGCATCTCGATCTCGATGTCGGCGGCTTCTTCCAAGCGACCGGCGACTTTGTTTTCGAGCAAACCACGCACGCGTTCACGCTCTCAGATGCCAACACCGTTCAGACCGATTTGCTGCTGCTGGGTGCCAGCGGCGTCAGTGCCTTCGTCGGCAACAACGGCGGCACGGCAGACGCGGTGGGCTTCGCGATTCAGGACGTTGATTTCGCTCTGGCCATCGCCAGCGATCAAACGAACTCAGCACGCAGTTGGACCGCGCTCAAAGCGACGGCCGGCAGCGTCGGCTTTGTCGGCATCGAAGGGATCACCGCCACTGGCAGCGATCTCGACGTGGAAATCAATCACGCCTCCGGGACGAACGCGGTGCTCGATCTCAACGAGGCTCCGCTGCTGGTCCGCACCGGCCCCGTCGATTTCCTGTCGCTCGACTTTGACGGAGCGTCCGGCGAACTGACGCGCGCACAAGGACATATCGAACTCGACCTGTTCGGCTTCTTCGCGATCGACGGCGACTTTGGTTTCGAGAAGTCGGTTCGCACCGTCAATCTCTCGGACGACTCGGTCATCAGCGCCGACGTCGTCACGTTCGGTGCGCGCGGCGCGTCGGCCTTCGTCGGTCTCAACGGCGGCACGGACGAGCGACTTGGCCTGGCCGTGGACGGCGTCGATTTCGGGCTGGCTCTGATGACCGATCGAGCCAACCGCAAGCACACCTTTACGACGCTGCAAGCCACCGCTGAGAGCGCCGGCTTTGAAGGTCTCGACGCGCTGCAAGTCGCGGTCAGCGATGTGACCGTCGCCATCAATCGCGGCATCACCGTGCTCGCGACGCCCGATGTCGTGACGAAGACGAACACGGTGTTCGACTTCACGCTGACCGACCGGACGCTCGGCACGGTCACGTTCAGCTTCGGCGGCGAATCGCGCAGTTTCACCGCGACGGGCATCGAATCGAGCTTGCTGCGACGCAACAAAATTCGGCAGACGCTTGAAAGTCTGCCGGGGATCGGCGCTGGCAACGTCAGCGTGACTGGTGATTCCTACGCCGGCTTCCGCATCGAATTCATCGGCGACCGTGCGGGTGAAGACCTGTCTTCGTTGAGTATCACCACGACCGAAGCGACCCCCTCTTCGACCGTGACACAGATCACCGCCGCCACCGCGGGACTCAACGAGATCAAGTACCTGACGTTCGATCTGCCGCGTCAGCAGCCGTCACCGATTGATGCCGCCGTCACGACCATCACTGAGCCAACCAACGGCACCGGCGGCGGCACGACCATCTACTTCACCAATCCGTTTTCGGCGAGCGGCCACTACGACTTGAAGCTCGGCAATCGCACGGTTGATAAGCGTTACGCTCCTGGCGATGTGACCAACAACGCGGTGCGGCTGCGAGACGGCATCGCCTTTCTGCTGAACACTTCGACTGCCAATGTCACGGTCCAGTTCGACCAGAATTACCATGGCACGCATCGCTACTTCATTTCCGTCCGCAATGGAGTGACCAGTCAGAGCTTGCTCGGTTTGCGCGTCGTCGATCGAGTCGACGACGGACTCGTCTATCTCAACGGCTCCTACACCGGAACACCCGGAGACGCTGAGGAACAACTCGTCAGTCTGAGCTACGACGAGATGGCGACCGGTCAATTCCAACTCAGCCTGCGACGCGGCGCGTCGACGTTCACGACCAGCGAACTGCCGCTGGGAGCATCGTCTGCCGACGTTCAATCGGCGCTGAACTCGGCACTCGGAAGCATTGCCGGGGCGAACATCACCGTCGCGGACGGCGAGAGCATAGGGAGCTATGTGGTCACGTTTGGCGGCTCGTTGTCCGGCGAGAACATCAATCCGCTCTCGGTCTTTGCGAGCGTCGATGCACCGGGACCAAGCGGATCCTTCACCATTTCCGTCGATGGCGAGAAGACCTCGCCGATCGAGTACTCGACCGACACCGCAACCTTCGCCGACAACATTCAAACGGCGCTCGTCGCGTTGACGAACATCGGCAGCAACAACGTCGCCGTGATGTTCGACACCACGAAGTCGGGGGACACTCACGACACCTTCCGCGTCGAGTTCATCAACGGCCGCGCAAAGGAGAACATCCCCGACTTCTCCACCAATTCGTCGCTGCTGTCGCTCACGCGAGCGATCCCGACGCGCGAGAATCATGGCCGAGCGCCCATTGCCGAGGGTCAGCGGATCGTCATCGGCACACCGGGACTCAGCGACACGGTTCGGATCAGCCTGACTCACGATGGTCAAACTTATCAGAGCGCTGAGTTCAACCGGCTCGCCGAGCAGGACGACGTGCAGGCTGCGATCAACAACGGCTTCACCAGCCTGCCCGGCGCGAGCGTCACGGTCGTCGTGTGGACTGGCACGACTCTCAAGCTCACTTTCGGTGGAACACTGGCGGGAGTCGATGTTGCCGAGGTCGTCGTCGATCTGACGGTCAACAGCGTCGATCCACAACTGACGGTCGTCACCGCCGGCAGCACCGTCACCACGCCGGGAGTTCCCGAGCACGATGTCGTCGCTGACTTCGACACTCTGGCGCTTCCCGTCATCACCGGCGGCGTCCCGTTCGAACTGAACCTCGACGGCGCGGCGGGCGAATTGACGGAAGCGCGCGGGCATGTGTCGTTGAACATTGCGGAGTTCGTGACGGTGGAAGGGGACTTCGCGTTCCGCAAGGGTGAGTCGCAAGTCACGCTGGATGATGAGAGCCAGGTGAAAGTCAGCCTGCTGACGATTGGGGCGACGGGTGTGACGGCCTTCGCGGGTTTGGACGGTGGGACGCCGGAGGCGATCGGCTTCGGACTCGACGGCGTGGAATTCGGTTTGGTGCTGGCTCAGGAAGCGATTGCCGAGGGACCGGATCGGCAGTGGTTCGCACTCAAAGTCACGGCCGAGTCGGGGGGCTTCTACGGCAGCGATGTGTTGGAAGCGAGCGGCACGGACTTCACGGCGGAGATCACTCGCGGCGCGGCGGACGGCACGTTCATCGACCTGTTTGCCGATCCGCTCGACGTTCGCACGGGACCGGCGGAGGACTCGACGATCACGCTGGATATGGACAGCTCGGCCGGTCCGGTCACGCGCATCGAGGGGAATGTGAATCTGAATGTGGGCGGCTTCTTCCAAGTCACCGGCGGGTTCCACTTCGACAAGACGACCGCCGCAGTCACGCTGGCCGGCGGACCAGAAACCCGAAACGTCGATCAACTGCGGATTGGCGCGTCGCATGTGGAGGCCTTCGCGGGACTCAACGGCGGGACGGCGGATGAAGTCGGTCTGAAGCTCAGAGACGCGGACTTCGCTCTCGTGCTGAGCACGGAGCAAGTGACGGTCGGCGTGCCAGTTCAATGGACGACGCTCGTGGCCACTGCGGGGAGCGTCCAATTTGTCGGGGTCACAGGTTTGACGTTGTTGGCGTCGGATCTGAAAGTGGAAATCAACCGTGCATCGAACGGCGAAGTCATCAACTACTCGGCCGAACCGCTGACGATCGCGACCGGTCCCGGTGAGTCCCTGGAAATCTCGATCGACGGCGCGCTGGGTTCGTTGACTCGTGCGAAAGCCACGGTCGATGTCAACCTGTTCGACTTCTTCACGGTCGCGGGGAGCTTCGAGTTCGTGAAGTCGCGTGGCAGCGTGACGCTGTCTGATGGCCAGCAGATCGACGCGGACATCGTGACGCTGGGTGGCGCGAACGTGAGCGCGTTCGCCGGGATCGACTTCGGCGACGGCGAGCAGGTGGGTCTGTCGCTGGGCGAAGCGAACTTCGGCCTGGCATTGATCGTCGATCAGGCCCATCCGCAGAACAAGTTCACCTCGCTGCAAGCGACCGCCGAGAGCGCGGGCTTCCGCGGGCTGGACATCCTGAATGTCTCGGCCAGTGATTTGTCGGTGGCGATCAATCGCGGCATCACGGTGGCGGCGACTCCGGAAGTCATCACGAAAACGAACTCGGTTTACGACCTGAATGTCTTTGACGGCACGATCGGAAACCTGACCTTCAGCTACGGCGGCGACACGGAAACGCTGCTGCTGCGTGGCACGGAAAGCAATGCCTCACTGCGTGCCTCACTGGCGCTGACGGTGGCGAACTTGACCGGCATCGGGACTGGCAACGTGCAAGTCACGGGCAACAAGACGAACGGCTTCCAGATCGAATTCCTCGGCGCGCTCGCAGGGACCGACGTCACCGCCCTGACGGTCACCACGACCGTGCAGACTGCGACCAGCGAGGTCTCTCAAACCGTCGATTCGGACGCCGGTCTGACCGAAATCAAGTACCTGACGTTCAACCTGCCGCGCGTGCAGCCGACTCCGGTGAGCGCGAGCGTGGCGACGACGCAGACGGCGCTGGGAACGATCAGCGAGCAATTCGCGATCGAGTTCACGCAGCCGTACTTTTCGCGCGGGTTCTACGAGATCGCGTTGGGCGGGTCAGCGGCGCAAGTGCGGTTCGTCGGCAACGACATCCAGAACAACGAACGTTACATCCGCGAGGCGGTGGCCGGACTGGCGGGAGTCTCGACGCAGTCGGTCTCGGTGTTCTTCGATCAGGGGCATCCGAACCAGCACCACTATTACGTGCGGTTTATTGGCAATGCGGTCGGTCAGAGCCTGTCGGGTCTGGCGGTGAGCGACCGCTTCGGGACCGGTTCCGCGCGGTTGTTGCGGAGCGGTTCGTCGAGTGCCGCCTACCTGGAGACCGGCCGGTCGTCCCGCTCAGAAGTTCAGCGAGTGACGATCAATGCCCACGACGCCGACGGTGAGTTCTCGTTGAGCCTGGATAATGGCAACACGACCTACTCGACGAGCGACCTGCCGTTCGAATCGAGTGCGTCCGACGTGCAGGCCGCGCTGAATGCTGCGTTCGGGATCTCCGGCGCGGTGTTCGCGGTGACGTCACCGGCGACGAACGTGTACGACGTGAGCTTCGGCGGTTCGCTGCGGGGCTTCAATGTCGCGTTGATGGAAATCAAAGCGGCGGCCATCACGCAGGTTCCCAGCGGGACATTCACGGTCGAGGTCGGCGGTCAGACGTCGCAGCCGATTGAGTTCGCGACCGACACGACAGCGCAAGCTGCGAACATTCTGGCGAAGCTTCAATCGCTCAACGCCATCGGCAGCGGCAATGTGAGCGTGACTTACGACGCCGCGCGTTCGACCCTGCGGGCTAACGTGTTCCGAGTGGACTTCCTCAACGCCCGCACGCTGCAAGACATCCCGGACTTCACGACCGACAGCAGCGAACTGACTCTGGCCTCAGTCTCGCCGACGCGGGAACATCACGGCCAATCTCCGACGGCCGAGCAACAGCGAGTGCGCCTGCTGACGACGGCGAAGACGGGCACATTCACGCTGAGCCTGACTCACGGCGGCTCGGCTTACACGACAACTGCCATTGAGATCGGAGCGGATGCGGACTCGATCAACGCCGCGCTGGCAACCGCCTTCGCCAGCCTCAGTGGCGCGGAAGTCACGGTCGCGAGTTGGTCTGGTCGCACGTTCTCAGTCGCCTTCGGCGGCACGCTTGCCGGCCAAGATGTCGCGGCCCTCGCTGTCACGCTCAATCCGACGACCGTCGCGGCCGAACTGACTCAGACGGTGATCGGCAAGACTGACGTTACGCCGGCCGTCGCTGAACACGACGTCGTAGTCGACTACGCCGCGCAATCGCTGGAGATCCCGACCGGCGGCGAAGCGATCACGCTCGACATGGACGGCGCGGACGGCGAACTGACCGAAGCCTTCGGGCAAATCGAAATCACCGTCTCAGAGTTCCTGACGGTCGATGGCGAAATCGCGTTCCGCCGAGCGGATTCCCAAGTGCATGTGCTCGGTGAAACCGATCCGGTCGCCGTCAGTTTGCTGACCATCGGCGGCAAGAATCTCAACGCCTTTGCCGGACTCAACGGCGGCACGCCCGACGCGATCGGGCTGACGCTCAGCAACGTCGAATTCGCCGTCGCCTTTGCGACTCAGGTGATCGACTCCGCCCCGGATCGCAAGTGGTTGAGCGTCAAAGCAACCGCCGAGGAAGCGGGTTTTGTCGGCAGCGACGTGCTCAACATTATCGGTTCCGATCTGACCGTCGAAATCACACGTCCCGCGACGGACATGTCGTTCCTCGATCTGGTGAATCATCCGATCGAAGTCCGCACCGGCACCGGCGATGATGACAAGGTTTTGCTCGATCTGGACAGCAGCGCCGGCCCGGTGACGCGCGTCGAAGGGACGCTCGACATTCAAGTCGGCAACTTCTTCCAGACGGCCGGCACTTTTCACATCGACAAAACGCAAGCAGCATTGGTCGAGTCTGGTCCGGGAACCGCCGCTCCAGCGGAAACGGTCGATCTGCTGCTGATCGGTGCGACGAACGTCTCTGCGTTCGTGGGACTCAACGGGGGCTTGGACGACGCGCTGGGATTGACCGCCACCAACGTCAACTTCGGTCTGATGATCGCGACCTCTCAAGCCGATCCGTCGAAGGACTGGACGGCTCTGAAGGCGTCCGCCGGCAGCGTTGCGTTTCTCGGCATCGACGGACTGACGATGTCCGCCAGCGCCGTCGAGATCGAAATCAACACCGCCGCGCCGGGTGAGACGGTGCTCGACTTCTCCACCGCGCCGCTGGTCATTCAAACCGGCGGCACACCAGTCACGCTCGACTTCGACGGCGATCGCGGCGAACTGTTCCGCGCGCGAGCCGACATTGAGATCGACTTGTTCGGCGTGTTCCAAGTCAGCGGAGCGTTTGAATTCAACAAGTCCAGCGACCAAGTCACGCTCTCCGACGGCGAGCAGATCGATGTGGACTTGCTGACTATCGGCGGCAGCAACATCTCGGCTTTCGCGGGGCTCAGCGGCGGGACCGACGACGCGCTCGGTTTTGGATTGACCGGAGCCAACTTCGCACTCGCGCTGATGACCGATCAGGACGACCCGTCGCGATCGTTCACCGCGCTGCAAGCGGACGCCAACGGCGCGTCGCTCACCGGCATCGACGGGCTGACGGTCGCCGCGACCGATCTGCAGGTCGCGATCAATCGCGGGCTCATCGTGCCGACCAAAGACGAAGAAGTCGTGATGAAGACCAACGCGGTCTACGACTTCAATCTGTTCACCGAAACCATCGGCACGGTCACGTTCCATTACGGTTCGGATTCCGCCGACCTCGTGCTTCGCGGCAACGAAGGCAATCTTCATCTGCGGAACGCGATCGCACTGACGGTGGCCAGTCTCGACGGCATCGGCTCGAACAACGTCCAAGTGACCGGCACGAAACTCAGCGGCTTCCAGATTGAATTCGTCGGAACCCTCGCTGGTGCGGTGATCGACGGCTTCACGGTCACGACGGCTGCCGCCAGTGCCACGGCCACCGCCACGCAGCAAACGGCGGCTGATCCGGGTCAGAGCGAGATCAAATTCATCACGATCGAAACCCCGCGCGTCGTTTCACCGAACCCGCAGCCCAGCGGCAGCTTCACGATCAAGGTCAGCGGCGAGACTTCGACCGTCATCTATTCGGCATCGCACACTGCGCAAGCCGCGAATATCCAGGCCGCGCTCGACGCTTTCACCGCCGTCGGCTCCGGCAATTCGACGGTTGTGTTCGACGCGACGAAATCCACGCCGACCGCTGCCGTTTATCGCATCGACTTCGTGGGCGCTCGAGCGTTGCAGAACATCCCGGACTTCTCGACCAACAACAGCCTCCTTTCGCGTGCGACCGCCAGACCGTCGCGCGAACAGCACGGACATGAGCCGAGTTCCGAGACGCAGAAAGTCGTCCTGAAGACCAGCGCGCGGACCGGCAGTTTCACGCTGGCGCTGACGCATGGCGGGCAGACTTACACGACGGCGGCGATCGACCTGGCCGCCGATCAGACCGCCGTGCAAGCGGCGATCGATTCTGCGATCAGCGGACTCGCGGGAGCCACGATCCCCGTCACGTTCTGGAACGGCAAGGTGCTGGAAGTCACCTTCGGCGGCTCGCTGACCGGAGTCGATGTCACGCTGTTGAATGCCGTCATCACACCGACCGTCGAAGCGGCCACGCTCACACAAATTGAAGTCGGCAGCACGCTCGTTGATCCGGAAGTTCTCGCGCACACGCTCGTCGTCGACTTCGCGGCTCAGGAACTCGTCGTGCCGACTGGCGGCGCTCCGATCACGCTCAACATGGACGGCCAGCGCGGCGAGATCACCGAAGCCGGTGCGCATCTGGAACTGGGTCTCGACGACTTCGCGACGGCGGAAGGGGACTTCCTGGTCACCTTCACGTCGCAAGTCACAGGGACGATCACGAACGAGAAGCTGACCGTGGCCGGCACCGACATCAGTGCGTTTGTCGGCACCGGACAGCGCACGGCCGACGAGACCGGCCTCAAGCTGGAAGATGGTTCGTTCGCGCTGGTCGCTTACCAGAAGCTCGATTCGACTCTGACGACACAGCTCGATCCGAAGTACGCCTTCACGACCACAGCCACGGCCAGCCTGGTCGGCATCAGCGGCATCACCGGCAGCGGCACATTGACGGCGCGAGTGAACTACACGGGCGAGGCAGTCGATGAGGAAATCCAGACGCTCGGCGACCCGATCGAGGTGAAGTTCGCGGACGGCGTCGAACGTCCGATCGTCTTCGGCAACGCCACGCTGAGCCTGGCCGGGTTCGTCGATGTCAGCGGCGATTTCTACTTCGAGAAGTCCGCTGCGACCGTCGGCGACATTACCACCACGACAATCACTGCCGCCGCCACGGCACTCGATGTCTTCATCGGCATCGGCGGCGGAGCGGATGTGGTCGGCGCGGAGACTCCGATCGGAGTCCGCATCAACGACACGACTTTGGCCGTCATCTTTGAGACGCATGTCGATGCGACGCCCACCGTCGAGCCAATCGTCGCAAAGACCAGTGGCTACGCGGTCACAGCCACGGGCGATGCGGAACTGGTCGGCGTCGAGGGCCTCTCGTTGGCCGGTACGCTGACCGCCAGCGTCAACACGACCGGCCACGCGATCAACCGGACGATCAACGTTCCCGATTCCAGCGGCGGCCCGGATGTCGGGGTCTCGATCGTCTTTGCGAACGGCGAGAACGTTCCGACCTTCATCGGCGACAACGTGACGCTCAACATCGCCAACCTGATCGAACTGAGCGCGGATGTCCTCATCGAAAAGCACACGACGGCCGACATGCAGACGCAGCTTCTGATCGGAGCGGAAGACATCAGTGCGTTCCTGGGAGTCGATGCCGGGACTCCGGAGGCGATTGGGCTGACCTTCACCGATGGCACGCTCGGTGCGGTGCTGACATCAGGCGGCCCGGCTGGCACGCGCGGCGGCGTCGCGATCAAGGGTTCGGGCACTGTCGGACTGACCGGCGCGGGTCTGGAAAACATCGGCCTCACCGGTACGGTCAGCATTGAAGTCAATACGACCGGCGGGACGGTCAATCAAACGGTTCAACAACGAACGGAAGTGGCGACAGAGGTCATCTTCACCGATGCCACGACCATCAGCCGCATCTCGCCGCCGACCGACTTCGACATCAGGCTCGACGAACAGACGTTTGTCACTGGTTTGTTTGAGGATCTCGCCGGTGAGATCGACGAACTCAATGAAGACTTGCAGGTCACGACCGACAGCGACGGCAATCGCATCGCCAACAGTCCGCTGGTGGAATTGATCCCCGGTACGGACCTGTCGATTGATGATCTCATCGGAGCCGGGAAGCTGACCGGAGCGGGCAAATACATCAACTTCTACCTCGCGTATCTGAATTACCTGAGCGATCTCGACAAGCATCAAGACGGAACTTTGCCCGCTGAGCCGCAGTCGCCAGCGAATCCCGGCAACTTGCCGAACCCGGTCACACCGCCGAGGCCGATGGACAACAACCTGACGCATCAGCTCAACCTGGCGAGCGGCACGAACGGCAACCTCGCGAACGGCACATCCACCTTCACCGCCGTCGGCGCTACCTTCACGAGCACGCTGGCGGGCAAGCACCTGGCGTTCCTCGACGCATCCGGAAACATCGACCAGACGTTTCAAATCGCCTCGGTGACGAACGGCACGACGCTGGAGTTGACCACCACCGTCGCCACTGAGTCATTCGCCGGTCGCTCGTTCGTCATCCGCGAACAAGTGCCGGTGAACACCTTAACGGTGACGGAGCCGACCTTGCGCGGCCTGCTGGCCTATTTGAACTTGTCCTGGATTCCGACCATCAGCTCGAATCCGGCTGACGGCATCGAGCTGACGCTGACCAGTCGCGGTGTCGGTTTAAGCGTCGCGCTCTCGACGACACAGATGAAGACCACCAAGTTGAACTTCGGTGATGCGTTCAACGAATTCGGGCTGAAGTTCAGCACGGACGCGACTGTTGACTTGAATGTGAGCACCGCCATCGATGTCGCGTTCGGCGTGGATTGGGTCGATCAGAAAGCGCGGTTCGATGTCAACACGCTCGCTCTGACGGCGAAGGCCACGACGGACGACCTCCTCCTCGCGGCGAGCTTCGGGCCGATCGAAGTCAGCATCGGCAGCGACAGTCCGGACGCACAGAAAGGCCAGATCAGCGTCGCTCTCGGCGGATCAATCTCGTATGTGAATGGCGGCTTCACCTTCAAGCCGCAGAAGAACGGCTTCGATGCGGTGCTGCCGGTGTATGCGTCGCTCGCCGGAGTCAATCTGTCGAACGGTCCGACTCCGACGGCGCGTGTCAGCGGCGGGTTCTTCAATAAGGTTGATCTCAAGACGGGCACGGACGGTTCGGTGGCTGCCGGCCAGAAGACGTTCACGGCCGTGGGCGCGGACCTCATCGGCGTGCTGAAGAACGGCACGAACGGCTCGGTGGCTGCCAGTAAGACGACGTTTGTGGCAGCAGGGGCCAACTTCACGGACGCGGCCAAGAACAAGTTCCTGTCGTTCCTCGACGACAGCGGCAAGATCGTGGCGACGTTCGGCGTCAGGGCCTTCACAGATAGCAGCACTCTGGAGCTGAAATCCGCTCCCGATGCAGCCTTCATGCTTCGTCCGTTCGTGTTGCACGAACTGGACCTGCGGGGCAAGTTCCTGTCGTTCAATGACAACAGCGGCAAAGTCGTCGCGACCTACGGAGTCAAGGGGGCCACGAACAGCACCACGCTGGAACTGACGACTGCTGCCGATGCAGCGTTCAGCAACCGTCCGTTCGTCGTGTTTCAGAACGAGAGCGGCTTTAGTTTCTCGCACGAGAATTTTGACAAGCTGATCGACTTCAAGAGTCTGACGGTCGCCCAGGTCATCCAGATGTTCCCGGACTTCCGCGACTACCTCGCCGATGAAGTCACGAACGCGGATTCGCTGCTGACGAAGATCCCGTTCGTCACGACCGCTCTCAATCAAGTGCTGCAATTCGCGAACGCCTTCGACGAGAAGATTTACTCGAAGGTCAACTTCAACTTGCCGCGCGAGGATTTGAAGACTGGCACGAACGGCTCGCTCGCCTCTGGCGCGAAGGATTTCACGGCTCCTGGAGCTGGTTTCAGCAGCAGCTTGCAGAGCAAGTTCCTCTCATTCCTCGACGACAGCGGCACGATCGTGGCGACGTTTGCCATCAAGACCGTCACAAACGACACGACGCTGCAATTGCAAACGGCGGCAGGAGCCACCTTCGCGAACCGGCCGTTCGTCGTGCATGAGAAACTCGAGAAAGTGCAGACGCTGCAGCAGCTCACGGCCGCGATCAACAGCTCGGGCATTCTGGGTGGCGTGCAGATCACGTTCGATCCGGTCAATCAGATCTTCAGCATCCCGCTGAGTTTCGCGCAGAGCTTCACTCCGGTTGATGCCGAGATTGATCTGGGCTTCGAGACCGACGGGATTTCGCTGGGCACGACGGCGCACGGAGCGATCAACGCCTCGGTCAGCGGCGGACTGTCGTTGTTCGTCGATCTTGACGGTCTGGTTTTCGACGGAACTGGCGGCAACGTCGCGCTCGGCTCGAAGAACTTTTCGTCGAACAGCTTCACGTTCACGAACAAGATGGTCGGCTACGAGCTGAAACTTGGCGGCGAGTCTTACGAGATCAAATCATTCGTCGATGCCCGTCGAGTCACGCTCGATCGCAACGCGGTCGCCCTCGCCAGCAACGCAAGTTTCAAAGTCCGCGAAGGACTGACGCTGGGAATCGCCGACGCGCAGCTCGACGGTTCCGTCTCGCTCGATGTCACGGACCTGACGGTCACCGCACAGCTCGGCTTCCTCGGCCTGACGGCCGGCGGAGCAGGTTCCGGTTCCGGCATTCACGTCGCCGCTGCGGCAGGGATTTCGCTCGATCGCAACATCGCCTCGAACAATCCCGCCGAAACGCGCTTCAGCTTCGCGGACATCTTTGACGGCACGGCGACCAACAATCTGCGGCTCGATTTCACGGGGGATGCGTTTGCTCGGATTCGCGGACTGTCGGTCAACGTGGGCATCGGCGGCGACCTGCCAATCGCCTCGTCCGCCGAAGTCGGCATCTATGTGCAAGACCTGCTCAACGTCGGCAACGTGAGGACGGTCTTCAGCGATCCGTCGTTGCCGTTCTCGCTGGCCGCCGCGCGCGCCGCCGGAACCGTGACCGCGACGGACGTTGTCATCGCGTTGCCCGATCTCAGCGCGGCCTTCGACTTCAGCGACCTCACGTTCGAGGACATCATCGTCGGCATCCGCTCGGGACTCGACTTCCTGGACGAGTCGCTGGCCAACGAGCCGTTCTACAACGCGACGTTGCCGGTCATTAACCGCTCGCTCGCCGAAGTCTTCAACTTCGCCGATCAATTCGCGGCGCGCGTCGAAGAGGCTGCCGCCAATCCGGCTGCGGCGATTCAAGAGGTCGAAAGCATCATCGAGACCGCGCTGGGCATCAGCGACAACAACAGCCTCGATTCGCAGGACCAAAAATTCTCGCTGCGGCTGCACGGCAACACGCTCGATCTGCATGTCCGCTTCGACGCGGTGTTCTCGGACATGTATCAATTCCACGTCGATCTCGGCACGCTGATTCCGGAGATCGACAGCGTTGGCGAACTGAGCGACCTGCTCGGCGGCAGCGGCAACATCCGGCTGGATGCGTTCGTGAATCTGACGGTCGATGTCGGCATTCAGTTCGGCGGCGTGGGCGGGACGCAGATCTTCCTGTACGACTACCGCCCGACACGCGAAGTCACGACGACCGCCAGCGAGTTGCTGTTTGCGAATCCCGGCTTCGCGACCGGCAGCAGCGAAGTGACCGAGTCGATGTATCAGTCGCTCAAAACGCAGTTGCTCGCCGCCAAGACCGCGGCACTCGCCGGTCAGCCGTCAGGTTCGACGCTCAAGAGCATCCGAGCCAACATCGTCAGCGCGATCGACGCTTCGGTCGGAGACGCTGCGAACACCGACGCCGTTCACGGAGCGGGCCAGCTTCTGGGACGTCGGCAAATCGCGCTCGTCGCGCTGCAAAGCCGGCTGAAGACGGACCTCGGAGTCGATGTCGTTCTGCTCGCGGGACAACAAATTCAAGCGGCCGATGCGGCAGCGCTCGCGCAAGTCGATGCCTTCCAGAACGTGCAACTGACGCTCGAAGTTCCGGTCGCCGCCAATCAGGCGACGGGCACGCATCTCGCGCTGGGTGGTCGTATCCTGGGACAGAATCTGGAACTCGGTCTGCAAGCGGGCCCGATCAGGATCGGCGTCAACGACGGCTACGCGGTGCTCGACGGCGACGGCAATCGCGCGACGGACGATTACGCCTCCTTCACCGTGGCACTCGATCAGAAGCCGGGCATCCCCGGTGCTCCGATCGACGACGGCAAGTTCCGCTTCGACGAGTCCTTCAGCAACAACATCCAGTTCGTGCTGCAAGGCGGTTTCGATGTCAACCTGCCGGTCAAAGTCGATGTTGCCGGTTTCGACTTCGCGCTCACCCCGCCGCTGCGAGTTCAAACCAATCCCGTCTACGGCGACCAAGGACTGCGGCAGCTTTTGAATCAGCTCACCGGGACCGCGCTCGCGATGCCCGGAACTCCCGCGATCCTTTACAGCTATCCGGACATTGCCGGTTCGTTCGAAAATCTTGGCGGACAATACTCGGTGCTCGGACTGATCAACGATCCTTCGGTCGTGATCGACGGCATCGACACGGCGCTCGGAGCGGTGCAGGACGTCTTCGACAGCAGCGTGGCTCAGGACATCCCGCTGATCGGCGACAAGCTGAAATCCGCCGCGCAGTTCCTCGGCGAATTGCGGACGGGCTTGCTCAAAGACATCCGAGACAAAGTCAGCGGCAACGGCAAGCTGATCGAAGTCGTCCGCGACGCGCTGTACGACGTCTTCGGGCCTGACCTGCTGGGCATCCTGCGCGACAACAATCTCAACGGCACGATCAACGAGAATGACGTGATCGTCGGCTGGTACCGCAAGGACGGCACGTTCCTGCAAGTCTGGACGCTCGGCGGTTCATTGCCCACGGGAGCCGACGCGATTCAATTCAACGTCGGACTCGGCGGCTTGCTGTTCGGTGACGGCATCGACATCCCGCTGAACATCGACCTGCCTGGGTTTGGGCTGAACGTCGATGGCGGCTTCGCGCTGGAAATCGCTTGGGCTTACGACTTCGGCTTCGGTCTGTCGACCACGGACGGCTTCTATCTCACCACGAATGCCAGCAACGCGGTGCCGGAATTCCGCTTCGACGTTAAAGCGTTCCTGGATGGCAGCCCGGATGACCCCGGCGTCACGACCGCCTTCTCCGGCACGGGCAAGCTGCTGTTCTTCAAAGTCACGCTGGTCGATCAAGACATCTATCCCCTTCAGCCGGGCTTCCAGCCCAGCGGCGTGTACGGTGGCTTGAGCGTGAATTACTCCGGCAACTCGCGCGGACGACTCACCTACAACCACATCGTCTCGACGCCGCTCGCCAAACTGTTCGACGTCAATTTCGGAGTCGATGCGCAGTTGAAGCTGGCCGCGACGCTGGAAGTCGATGGCGTTTCGGTGCTGCCGAAGTTGAAAGGCGATCTGAGGCTCGGCTGGGGCTGGAATCTGAAGACCGGAGCCACTGAGCCGGTCGTCGCGCTCGAACGCTTCCGCGTCGATGTCGGCACGCTCGTCACCGGCTTCCTCAAGCCGATCGCGGAGAAGATTTCGGGAATCCTGGAACCGTTCCGGCCGGTCATCGACGGGTTACTCGATCCGATCCCTGGCTTTTCTTTGCTTCTGCCACGGGGCGAGGACAACTTGATTGGCTTGATCAACCTGGTCCTGAAGATCAACGGGAAGAAGCCGATCGATACGTCGTTCCTGAAGGCCGCGAAAGACATGCTCGACCTCGTGGCACAGATCGACGACATGATCAACGACGCGACGGGCGAAATCTATCTGGGCGAAATGATTGGGCTGGGCACCAAGGCGGCCAGCGCGGTGCAAGCGTCCGCCGCCAGCCTCGCAGCCTTGGGAGACGCGGCCGCTGGCCTGTCGCTCGACGCGTCACCTGCATTGAACGCCAAGCTGGAGACCGTGAAGAATAAATCTTCGGCGGGCACCGTGACCACGAACCGATCCGGCTTCAAGGCTCTGGAATACATCAAGGACATCTCGAACTGGCTGAAGGTTCTGAAAGGAGGCGATGCCACGCTCTTCACCTACGAGATGCCGAAGTTCGAATTCAAGGCCGAGTTCGACGTCACACTGGTCACGATTCTGCTCGGTCCCGTGCCGTTGTCGATCAAAGCGTTCGGCAAGTTTGCAGCGTCCGTGGATCTGGCCTTCGGCTACGACACCTACGGCATCAGGACGGCGATCTCCACCGGCAACTTCGCGTACGTTTTAGACGGCTTCTATGTTTCGGACTTCACCCTGCCGGACTTCAAGAATGGCAAGGTCGTCCCAAACACCGGTGGCACGGATAAGGATGAATTCACGCTCCAAGTGGTCGTCGGCCTGGCTGCGGAAGTGAATCTCGGACTCATCGCAGCCGGTCTGGAAGGTGGCATCGAACTGAAGGTCGGCGCGGACCTCAACGACATCGGTCTCGGGCTCCTGACGAAGGACGATCTCGGCAATGTGACCAACACAGAGTTTCTCTCCGACGGCAAGATTCGCGGGACTGAAATCGCGACGATGTTCAACTTCGACAGCGATGACGACGGCGAGGGCGATGGTTTCAGCAACCTCTTCAACCTCGTCGCCAAGCTCGACCTGTTCGCGAATGCCTACGCCAGTACCGTCATCACGGGCCGGATCTTCGACTTCGAGCTCTTCCGCACGACGCTCTATGAGTATGAATACAAAGCACCGCCCGTGGTGCCGACCCTCGCGAAGAAAGTCGGCTCGACGCTGTACATCAACGCGGGTCCGCAAGCCGGTGATCGAGAGTACTTCGACATTGATGACGGCAACGAGAATTTCATTATCAGCGGCTCCGGCGGTACGGTGAATGTCGAGTTCGATCCCACTCCGTTCACCGAAAAACCGGATCGTCCAGCGAACGCACCGAAACGCTTCCTCGGCTGGTACCAGACCTACACCGGCATCACAGAAGTCGTCGTTGACATGGGCAACGGGGACGACACGTTCAACGCCACGCGACTGCGGGACGTGACGGTCGATGTGAAGGGTGGAGCCGGCAAGGACAAACTGTATTCCGGCTTCGCGGGCGGCATTCTCGACGGCGGCGACGGCGACGATCAGCTCTTCGGCAACACGCTCGACGGCAATTCCGCGGCGGAAACGCTGCGGGGCGGAGCGGGCAGCGATCGCCTCAATGGCGGTAACGGCAACGATCGGCTCGACGGCGGTTCCGGCAACGACGTCCTGTCGGGCGGCGATGGGGATGACACCTTCGCGTTCGGGGACGGCTACGGAGTCGATCGCTTCAACGACGCTGCTGGCAACGCGAGCTTCGATTTCAGCGCGATGACCATCTCGGTCACCGGCACATTGAATTCGCGCGGCATCGAAGTCTTCCAGGATGAAGAGAACCGCATCCGAGCCTCACGAGCGACCGTCACGGCGGTCACTCTGGGACAGGCCGACGACCGGCTGTTCGTCAAAGAGTTCGCCGAACGAGCGATCTCCGTCAGCGATGTCGGCGGCAACGATCAGTACCGCGTCACGATGGGCAATGCCGGTTCGACGAAAGCCACCGGGACGCTGTCGATCTCGGACAACAACGGCCTGTTCGACGACATCGTGCTCGAACAGACGCGATCCGGAAGTCCGATCCAGCTTGATTCGTTCCTGGTCACCAACGGTCGCGAAGTCATCAACTACAACACGGGCGTCGAACGCCTGACGATATTCGGCAAAGCGGGAGCCTTCGATTATGAAACTGGCGACATCATCGACTTCGGCGGCAAGGTGACCTACACGATCGACGCAGCCGACAGCGCCGTCGATCTCAAGACCACGGGCCTGCGAGTCATCACCGATCAGTTCGTCATCAGCAACGAGCTGAAGGCCGGACATGTGCTCGTCGAATCCTTCAAAGACATCAACGTCGCCCAGCGGATCAACGCCGGCGACAACGGCTACATCGACCTGCGAGTCTTCAAGGACGGGGGCGATATTCATCTCAACGCCGACCTGTTCGCGTCGGCGGGCGATGATTGGAACGGGACCGGCTCCGGCTACATCCGGCTGGTCGCGCCGGACGGATCGATCACGAACGACAACGACATTTTCATCAAAGGGACGAACGCGCATCTCATCGTGAAGGCTTACGAGTCGGTCGGCACGTTCGCCGCACCGCTGCGCACCGAAGTCGGCAGCTTGACGGCCGCGACCTCGGCGGAAGCGGTCGGCAACGTCGTCGTCATCGAAGCGGACGACTTGATACTGACGAGCACCGATTCGCACGGCTCGCTGGTGAATTATGGTCTGATTATCCCGAACCTCGCCGATCCCCCGAAATGGGTCACGACGGTCACTTGGGACGACGACGCCACACCCGATTGGCTCAATCAAGTCCGCGATGGCAACGACATCTACGCCGTGACGAGCGGCACCGGGATCATCGACATCAGGCTGCTCGGACAAGACGCCTTGCTGACATTGCAGTCGGGCAGGATCGAAGCTCGCGCCGCCGGCAAGACGACCTTCCTCACGGCCGATGACTTCGATTTCTCCAGCGGCGAGAACCAGATCGTCGGACCCGGCGTGCTCGATATTCGTTCGACACACGACGAGATCAACTACCGGCTCGGTTCGGCGGGCGAGAACGTTCAGGGCGTTGACGTATCGACGCTCACTCGCGACGGCACGGCGCACATCGGAGTCCGCGACTTCGCGGCGATCGGCGATGATTTTTCGGAGGTGCTGATCGGCCACGCGTTCGTCAACACCAGCGACATCGGCAACACGATGACCTTCGGCGACATCGAAGACGATCCGGTCATCAAGTTGGGCTTCATGCCGCGCAGCTCGAAGGCCGCGCTCCGCAACCTGACCAAGTTCTACGCCGACACGATGACGATCGCCGGTGACGTGCAGGCACCCGACGATACCATCGAACTCCATGCCCATCGTGCCGAAGTCAACGCCAAGAACCTGCATGCTCAACTGCAAGCCAACGATTCCGGCGTCACCGCGCAGAACGTCTGGTTCGATCTCGCCGAGCAACTGCAACACGGCGGCTGGATCATCGGGGAAGAGCGCGTCGATATCGACGTGCTCAGCAGCGACGGCACGCGGCCCTACTTCGCCTTCCCGGATGAACTGGTCAGTCTGAAGTCAGATGTCGGCAGCCGTATCGAGTCGCTCAATCCCAACAGCAGCATCGACATCAACACGAACCAGTCGATCCAAATTGCCGGACTGGTCGAGGTGTACGCAGCCGCTTCACGCGCCGACCTCACGACCGCCACGAAGCTGACGGTTCTCGAAGGGGGCGTCGTGGCCGGTCGCGATGACTTCAACGTCCTGACGCTCAATGCGGGTGTGACCGTTTCGATCAATCCAGGTGGAGCCGTCACCGCTGGGGCACGCTTCGACGACGTCGACGGCACGCCGGTCGCCGTGCAGACCGGAGCCGGTGCGGACGCGATCCTGAATTCGCCGCACGAACTGTTCATCGGCGGCACGGTCACGACCTCCGATCAAATGCAGCTCAACTCCGGCTCGCCAGAGTTCGATCACACGGCGTACTTCAACGGTTTCGCGGACGTCGATCCGCAGCATCCGCTGATCGGACACAGCCAGTACGGCATCCTGCTGACCGGGACGCTCACGTCGCTGGCGGCAAACACCGAACTGAAACTGGTCTCGAATGCCGACATCATTTCGCGCGGTAACATCAACGTCTTCGGAGCGAATTCCAACTTGCTGATTCAGTCGGATCGGTTCGTCTATCTCGAAGGCTTCACGGATGTGAGAAAAAACGCTCGCATTTACGGCGGCGTCGAGACCAATGGCACCGTCTACGATGACGCTGACCCGATTCTCGGCAGCAGCGTTTATGTCGCGACAACCTCGCGCACCGTGACTCGCGCTGCCGGCAGTTCGATCGATATCCGCGGAGCGAAAGATGTGGACCTGCTGGGCGCGATCGTTGCCGGCGGAACGATTGGAGAAAGCGGCGTCACCTTCTCCGGTCCAAGTTCCAGCATCACGGTCACAGCGGGCGAGCAAGTCTTCCTGGACAGCGGACTGCTGGCGTCCGGTACGGTGACGGTCAATTCGGGAACTCCCGGAGCGGACGACACGCTCGCCGCGCTCTTCCCAGGCCAGACGCTTCCCGCCGACGACGGCAACGATCGACTGAGCCTCGTCATCACAACGGCCGGCGGCATCAACACCGTCGGCGATACTACGGACAACTCCGGCGGCGGCATCGTCATCAATGCCAGTGGCAACATTGAGATTCTCGGCAACCTGACTGCCGGAGCGGCAGTCACGCAACAATTCGATGTGGACGGCAAATTCCTCGGTGAGACCTTCACTTACTCCGACGAGCCGACGACTCTGACGATCAACGCGACGGGCCGAGCCTTCCTCGGTGGCCATACGCTCAATGAAGCGCAGGAACTGGTCCAGACCGGCACGTTCCTGCGAGCCGCGCACGCGATGACGATCAACGGCGGCAGCTTCCGCACCGGCGAAGGCTTGCTGGTTCATGCCGCCAGCGAATTGACCGTCAACGACAAAGACGGCTTCATCACGCTGACTTCGGAGCAGAATGCGACCGTGCTGGGCCTGTTCGTGGCCGGCGGTCGCATCGACACCGTGCGCGATATTAACGGCGGATATCTTGGCCGAGTTCCGGTGTACTTCGATGGCAATTCGGTCATCACCCTGCGAGCGGGCGGGACAATCGAAATCGGTCAGGACATCGTTGCCGGCCAGAAGATCAACATCATTGGCGGCAATGGATCTGTCAGCAGCGGGCCGGGTCTGAAAGTCCAGGGCAGCGGGCGATTGATCACGCTGCGAGAAAACAGCGAAATCAATCTCAACGCGCCGGGCGAAGTCGTCATCCAACCCCCCGGACACATCAACGAGATCGAAGCGGCGGGCTTCATCGCCATCAACGACGGCAAGCTGGCCAGCGACATCACGTTCGGCCTGACCGTTGATCGAGTGGACTTCTCGTATCGCGGCACGGTCACGATCACGGCCGAGCAAACCGCCAACAACACCGGCATCGCCGATGTCGTCGCCGACCTGCAGGCGGCCATCGAAAACGGTGCCTTCACGATCATTGAATCGGACAATCCGAACTACGTCGTCGATGCGGCCTTCATAGAACTCGCCGATGATCCGAGCACTGACGGCATCGTCGATCCGGATGTGAAAGTGAAACTCCGCAACGGCAAGCTGCTGCTGACGGCACCGTATGAAGTCATCTTCAATCCCATCGAGCTGCTCGCGGCCATCACCGGAGCGGCTGAGTTACTGGCCGCGCTCGGTTTCGACACGACCGACGGACCGCTGACCACATCGCGGCTGTATGCCATCGACGCGGCCCAGCCCGGTTCGACGGTCAACATCGGAGCGCCCGACGGCCCGAACGGCAAGCTGTCGATCGGCGGCAAAGTCCGAGCGCACTCGGCCATCAATCTCTACAGCGGCACATCGCCCGACGGGGTCGACATCGACCTGGGCCCGACCGGAGTGCTCGAAACGGTCAACGGTTCGATTCAATTCACCGCCGGGCAATACGGCGACATTCAAGGTGAGATCATCGCGGGCGGAGCGGGTTCAGACATCATTCTCGATGCCGCGCAGACGCTGCGGATTCGCGGGCACCTCACCGCCAACGACGACATCCTGCTGATGGCCGGAGTGGCACTCGTCGAGCATCAAGTCAGCGTGCAGATCGACGGCACCAGCAAACTGATCTCCGCTGGCGGCGGCGGTGACGGCGAGATCGTCGTCACTGGCTACAACGACGTGGTCTTCAACGGCGTCGTCGGCAGCGGCAGCAATCAGTTGACTCGATTGGAACTCAACGCCGAGTACGGCAACTTGACGATTCCGAAGACCTCGGGCCGCATTGAATCCGACGCGCTGATCTTCCTCAAGGGTGCGATCGTCGATGTGCAAGGTGTTGTTCACAGCACACTGACAACAGCGAGCACCAGCGACTACGAAATCACGATCGACGCCAGCGACACGGCGATGATCAACGGCGATCTGCAATTGACCGGCTCGCTGCTGATCGACGCGGAAAACCTCGTCGAAGTCTTCAACACGACGATCGCCATCACCGAACCCGGACAGCACGTTCGCTTCACCGGCGGCAACATCCGTTTCGGCAAAGCCTCGACTGATACCAATGGCGATCCGGTGCAGCTCGGCGCGCTGGTCACGGCCGTGGATCTCATCGAGTTCCACGCGACCGGACTCATCGAGATCGGTTCTGGATCGGTCATCGCGACCAGCGCCGAGAACAGCGTGATCGACCTGCAAGCCGGCAGTCTGGCAATCGCCGGTTCGCTGCTGGCCGGAGCGACGGTCGCAGAACCCGCTCTCGGCGAGAGCGGGCTACACTTCGGCGGCGCGGGTGCGGACATCACGATCACGGCGAAGGAAACTGTGTCACTGGGCGGCCTGGGAATCATCGGCGGCGTTTCGCAGACCGTCGGCGGCACATTGGCCGCAACCGGAGACATCTCCGTCAACGTCCGTGGCGGATCGGAGGATGTCAGCTTCTCGATGAACGGAAGCAGTTCGCTCCGCACCGTCGCTGCCACCAACGAGGCTCCCGATCTCAGCCACACGATCACGCTGACGACCGATCAGAACATTCAGATCGACGGCACAATCTCTGCGCTGCCCGAAGGTGGCGACATCACGCTCACGTCGAGCGAAATGATTCTCATCAACGGATTCGTCAAAGCGGACGACAAACTGACGCTGAACGGCGGCAGTGACGAGACGGGAGTAGGCTTGATGGTGCAGCCGTTTGTCTTCGACGGCGGCAACCGAGTCAGCGGCGGTACGCTGACGACGAATGTCGGCGGCACGATTTCGCTCGCGACGACCCAGAAGATGGTGCTGGGTGGTGTGATTGGCGAGGTTCACTCGGAGATCGCCGACGCGGTGTCAATCAGCGTCACTCAGGCGAGCGAAGTGATGGTCACGGGCGTTTTGAACGCGGCCGAACGCATCGACATCCGTGCGACGAGCATCGCCATCGCTCCGGACGCTGTGCTTCAAACACGAACCGCTGGCGGCATCGTCGATCTGCGAGCGACTGGCAGCTTCATCATCGGAGCCACCACGGTGGGCACGCAGCCCGCGCTGATTCAAAGCGACGCGCTGGTGCATCTGGTCGGTGACACGCTCAGTCTCGACGGTCAGATCATCGGCACCAGCAGCACGGGCCGAGTGGTCATCAACGCAGTCAACTCGGTGACGTTCTTCGGCGCGGTCAACGCGGAGAATTCGCTGGAAGTGAATGCCGGTGTCGGAGCGAATTGGACGACGGAGCAACTGCTGGGCACGATCGTGCTGGCGGACCTGAGCGGTGGCGACATCACGATCAACGGCGGCACGCTGACCAGCAGCGGTGAATCGCACCTGCTGGCTGGCCATGACGTCAATGTGACCGGCTCGATGAGCGTTGGCGGCGACCCGGTTCCGGTGCGTCGCCCGATCATCGTCACGACACCGCGGACGATCGAAGTCATCACGGGCACGCGGCAAGTCGCGGTCGGCAGCATCCTGGTCCCACTCGTCACGTTTGTCTCGACGACGACCACCGAGCAAGTCGGTACCGAAAGCGTCCGTGTCGGCAGCGCGTTCAATACCGCCGACGTGACGCTGACGCAGTTGGGCTACTACAACGAGAACGCGCCGGTCGCGACACGATTCCGCAAGATATTTGTCGAAGGGATCGACTACTCGAACGGGAGCATCAATTGGAACAAGGTCTACGATCCGCTCACTGGCGACATCAGAACGCTGTCGACCTTCACCGCAGCGTCGGGCACGACGGAGTTTGGAGCACTCAGCGATAACCAACGCGATTCCGTGCTCATCCAGCTCGGCTATCGCAAGTACTACAACGTCAGCTTCGCCAATCTGAAAACGAACAACACCATCAACGGCATCCCGACTCAAATCGCGTGGCACCCCACCTGGGAAACCGCCTTCACCACGCAGACGGTGGATACCAGCTACGTCAACGCCAGCGGCGTGTTCGTCAGCGGCCCGTTGCTCACTTTCAAGCAGTACACCAACACCACTTCCGCGCGTTTGCCGGTCGATGGCTGGCGCGACAAATACGTCCGGTTGCCAGCCGGAGCGGAATCGGACATTTTACGAGTGGTCTCACAGGGCGAAGCCACAACGTTCCAGGAAGATGTCGGCGACTACTACGACCAAGCCCGCGTGCTCTATTACCAGGACAAGTCGGCACATACGTTTAACCAAGATGGAGACTTCCGCAGAACGGACTTTGATAATTCCCCGGTCCGCTGGGATGTGAGCTATTTCGATTCGGGCAAACGTTGGTATTCGATCAACGACGGCCGCACGGCCGGCAATATGGTCAACGAGTTCCAAAATCCACTCTGGAATGCCGGAGGCAAATCCCAGTCGGGCGACATCAACGGTCGCTCGATTAACGTGCAATCTGGCTACGTCGCGACAACGCGTCTGATCAATAACCAGTCTGTCTACAGCCTGCGAGACATGTTTCGCGTCGGCGATCTTGAGCGGCTCTTGTTCGACGTCGAATTCAATTTCCGTCTTCGTTGGAATGAAGGCGATGGGCCCGGAAGTCCAGAGATCGGTTTCACGGTCGTTGTCTATAACGATGGAAACGAGGTCGCGCGGCGGAACGGCTCTGAGAATGATCGGGAGGAAGGCGAGTTCTCCTTCACCCTCAACCCCGACCTCAACACGCTGCCCCGTCAGCCTCGTGACAAGAGCTATTCGGTCTTAGTCGACTTCAACGAAGACGATGACCCGTTCTTTCAAAATGTCACATTCAACGTGAGCCTGAGTTCGTCAGTCGATGAGCGGAGAACTGCTGGGCTCGATGATGGAGAATACGGACAGGTCATCCTCAGCGTTTCAGGCGACGCCGGGCAATGGGTCGATATCAACGACGTATACGAGCTGTTCCGCGACGATCTTTACAACTGGGAGTCCAAATTTCTCGACGTCGTCGATACCCGCTTGCAGTTGTCGTATCAGTTCGTCACCAAGCCGACGGACATCTATGACCTGCGGCCGAAGTTTGAGACGGGTGAGTCACTCGTCAAAGTCGTCAGCCAGAATTCGGTCACGCAGTGGCAGACGCGGAACATCACCGAATCGCAGACGGTGCTGACCACTTCGCGGACGCTGGAAGACGGGACGCCCGCCTTGCAGGGCGCGTTTGGCGCTCCGTCGATCGACGCGACCAATGCGATCACGATCTCAGCGGGCAACGATGTGGCCATTCATGGCGTCGTCCAATCCACCGGCAGCGATCAAACGCTGACCATCACCGCCGGACGCGATGCGCTCGTGAACGGCCTGGTTCCCGACGGAGCACCGGTCGGCACCTTGCCCGCCATCGCCGGGCTGCTGGCGGATGGGCAGATCGTGATCGTCGCCGGCCAGGATGCGACGCTGGGCGCGGCGAGCAAGCTGCAAGTCTTGTCCGACAACGCGATGACCACGCTGAGCGAAGTCGACATCCGCGCCGGCCGAGACGCGATCATCAGCGGCGAAGTCACGACGCTCGACAAGGTCACGGTCACGGCCCCCGGCGACATCGCACTGACCGGGAACATCACGGCGACGCACCTGATTCAAGCGACCGCCGGCACCGACGGAACCGGCTCGATCACCGGCGACATCAACACGCAACTGACGACCTTCGCCAGCCAGATCCTCCTGACCGCCGGTGCGACCAGCGGCGACATCATGTTGACGGACTCGACGCTGACCGGTTCACCGAGCACCGGTTTCATCAGCCTCACTGCGGCGGGGGGTGCGATCGCTCAAACCGGCGGCACGGCGACCGGCAAGCAGTTCCAAGCGCGTGCGAAAGACGGAGTCACCGCCAACACGGTCGTCAGCGAGTATGACGTGCAGAACACCGGCACCGGCGATGTCTCCTTGGTCAACATTGGCAGCGTGACCTTCGTGGAACCGCTGACGACGTCCGCTGGAACGATTCAAGCCAGAGTCTTCGGTGACGCGACCGTTGGCTCTGTGAATGGTCCTGACGGTCTCACGTTCCACGTCACAGGTCAGTTCGCTCAAGCGACGAGCACGACGATCAGCGGCGGATTGCTCAATCTGGATGCGGCGTCCGTCAACGGGCCGCTCAGCACGGCGATCACGGAACTGTTGCTGACGACCGGCGGTGCCGGGAATGTCGTCGTCCACAACTCCAGCACACAACTGCTGGAACTCAACGTGACCGTCACCGACGGCAGCCTGACGGTCACGACCGCCGGTGACTTGCTGGTGACGAAGGCGGTCAGCCTCACTGACTCGGACAGCCATGACATTTCGCTGACTTCTGGTGGGAACATCGGCATTGGTCTGCTGCAGGCGGGTGTCTTTGCGGGAACCGACGCGGACGCGCGACGCATTCGATTGGCGTACCTGAGCGGTGCGCTGCGTGCGTCAGGATTCCTGCCGAGCGATGGAGCGGATCTGACGGACGAGACTTATGCGTCGTTGGATCAAACCGCCGCGCGGGCGGCGCTGGTGAATTGGCTGACGAGCGACATCTTCACCGGGATCGACGCCGCCACGCAAGCGGCGTCGGAAGCGGATCGGCAGCTCAATCTCCAACAGCCGATTCGCAGCTATGGTGACGTGATCCTGACAGCCTCCGGCGCGGTGCGCGAAGCGGTGGCGAGTGACGCCGACGTGGACCTGATCGCCGACTCGCTGACCATCACCAGCGGCACCGGAGTCAGCGGGATCGAAACGTCGCTCCTCGAAATTACGTCGATCGCCAACACCAGCGGCGACGTGACGCTCGGCGATGTGGACGGCATTGGCGATCCGCAGTCCGGTTTGAGCGTGGTCTTCGTCACGACCGCGAACGGTTCGGTGTCGATCAACGTGCCGGGCGCTCTCGATGTGCAACGAGTGAGCGCCACCGGCACGGCCTCGGACATCACGCTGACTGCGGGTGGCGAGTTGAGTCTGCGAAAGGTGATCGGCGTTACGAACACGGTGGTCGCGGGACGCAATGTGACTCTGCACGCGGACGGCGATTTGGTCATCAGCAGCGGCTTCACCGCTCCGAACTCGGTCAGCTTTAGTTCCGATCGCGACGTGAAGCTCAACGGTGCGACGTTGAACCTGAGCACTGCCGATGCCATCGTCATTCAGTCGAATAGCTCGATCAGCCTGAGCGGTCTGTTGGAATCGGCGAAGAGCATTACGCTGATCTCGAACCACGGCGACGTGGCGTTCGACGGCACGATTCGCGGCAAGGACGGCAATCCGCTGGAATCGCTGACCGTGATCTCGCGCGGCAATCTGGTGCTCGACGGCGATTTCAACGGCAAGTTCCGTTTCCGGTCGCTGATCAACGACGGAACTTATTACGCCAATGCGCCCGAACTGGCTGCCAATAGCGTTGTCGTTGATGACGCGGGCCAACCGGTCGCGGGCTTCATCGAACTGGATCTCGTGCCGTTCACGACGACGGAATCTCCGGTTGTGAAAGACACGGTCACCGGGCTGGACTTCTTCCGTGATCCGACCGATCAGCAACGCTATCTGCGGCATGTCGGAGCGAGTGGCGATGAGTTCTATCGGCAGACCGATCCGACAACGGGCTACTATCCGTTCTCGGCGGTTCGCATCAACGAGACGACGCAGCTCACCGAGTTCGTCGAGCGACTCTACTCGACAACCGAAGACCCCGCGGCCGGCAGCCTCTTCGCTGCTGACCAAACCACGGAGATCAGCCGCGACAATCTATCGTCGTTTGATGTGGTGCTGATTCCTGTCACCGACACGGCGATCACGTCGCGGCTCGTGCCATTGACGGTCAAAGACCTCAATGATGGCCGAGCGGCCGGCACGTCGATCACGCTCGACACGGCCACGATTGGCACGATCAGCAATTCGGTGACGTTGATCGCTCAAGGCCAGGTACGAACCTCGACGTTGGACCTCGCGGGAGCGAACAGTTCGATCACCGTCATCTCGGCCGAAGATCTGACGACAGCGACTTGGAAAGCTCAGCACATCACCGCTCAGGCGACAGGCCTGTTCGATTCATCGGGCACCTTTGCGAATGGCAGCCTGACGATGCCGATCCGCTTCACGACGACATCGGGAGGCGATCCGCAAACGGTGCGGTTGACGGCACTGGGAGACATCACGCTGAACGCGCCGATCACTCCGACGAACGGCTTGTTGCTGCACACCGGCGGTTCGATCGTGAATCTGCCGACGGCGATCACGGTCAGCGGTGCGGGAAACTTCATTGATCTTGTGACCGGCGATGACCTCAGTATCACCGGCAGTCTGAGCGCACTCGGAGGTCACATCAACCTGAGCGCTCGCGGGATTTCCAACAATCAGCAGTTCCGCACCGACGGATCGGTGATGATCAGCGGCAGCATCGCGATCGGCAACGGCCTGCTCACGATCGATTCGACTGACAACGACAGCTTGGTCACCGGCACGATCACCGGGACCGGCGGCATCGATCTGTTTGGTCAGTTGGGTGTGAACAACATGTTGAATGCCGGGCCGGTCACGATCTACGACGGCGGCATTCTGAACGGCACGGGCACGATCATCGGCAGCGTGACCGTGAAGGACGGCGGTGTCGTCACGCCCGGAAACTCGCCGGGACTGCTGACGTCCAACGGCAACTTCACCTTCGACAACGGATCGACGTTCGATGTCGAAATCGGCGGCACGACGGCCGGCACGGAATACGACCAGCTCAACGTGATTGGAACTGTGACCATCGGCTCGAACGTCACGCTGAATTTGATTCAGTTCAATGGGTTCGAACCGCTCGACGGCAACACGTTTGTCATCATCAACAACGACGACACGGACACTGTCAGTGGCGCGTTTGCCGGGCTGGCGGATGGTGCCGAGATCCCCAATTTCCTCGGCAGCGGAGTGAATGCCTCGATCACTTACGTGGGCGGCACGAACAACAATGATGTCGTCATCATCGTCGATAACTCGCCGCCGACGGTCAGCTCGATCTCGCGATCGAGCACCGATCCCACCAAAGCCTCCGGCGTCCAATTCACCGTGATCTTCAACGAGCCGGTGACCGGCGTCAGCAGCAGTGATTTCGTCATCGATCAAGCTGGGCTGCCCGATGCGAGTATCACGGGGATTTCCGGTAGCGGAAAAACCTATGTCGTCACGGTCAGCAACGGGATCGGTGAGGGAACTCTGTCGATCGACTTCGACGCGGACGCGGCCGGCGGCGTACGCGACATTGCCGGAAATATCTCGGCCGACGACTACACCGCAGGCCAGACTTTCACCGTTGATACGCTGCCGCCGACCGTCAGCTCGATTGTGCGAGCGACCAGCGATCCGACCAACGCCAGTAGCGTCAGCTTTACGGTGACGTTCAGTGAATCGGTGACCGGAGTCGGCACGAGTGATTTCGTCGTCGATCAAACTGGCCTGACCGGCGCGGCGATCACCGGTATCACCGGCAGCGGCCCGACGTACACGGTCACGGTCGGCACCGGAACCGGCGACGGCACGCTGTCGATTGACTTCAACGCGACCGCAGGCGGCGGCGTGAAGGACAGTTTGCTCAACACGTCGACTGCGAACTTCACCAACGGCCAGGGCTATACGGTCGACAAAACGAAGCCGACGGTCAGCTCGATCGTGCGATCCGGCAGCACTCCGACCAACGCCAGCAGCGTGAACTTCACAGTCACATTCAGCGAACCGGTCGCGAGCGTTGGCACCGGAGATTTCCTCGTCGATCAGAACGGCTTGACGGGCGCGTTTGTCAGCGGGGTCTCGGGAGATGGCACGAGCTACACGGTCACCGTCAATACTGGCAGCGGCGATGGATTCGTCTCGATCGACTTCAACTCGGCCGCAGCCGGCGGAGTGCAGGACGCGGCAGGCAATCTCTCGTCAGCAGACTTTACGGCGGGTGCGAGCTTCACGATTGATAAGACCCTTCCGGTGATCACGTCGATCGCACGTGCTGGCGGTACTTTCTCGAATGCCGCGAGCGTGACCTTCAACGTGACATTCAGCGAAGCCGTGACAGGCGTCAGCACGAATGACTTCGTGGTCGATCAATTCGGACTGACCGGTGCCGCGATCAGCCGCGTTGACGGCAGTGGCAAGAACTACGTCGTCACCGTCAACACCGGCAGCGGCGATGGATTCGTCTCGATCGACTTCGATGCGAATGCCTCCGGAAGCGCGAATGATGCAGCCGGAAACTTGGCCGCAGGCTTTACCGCCGGTGAGAGCTACACGATCGACCGCACGAAGGCCGCAATCTTGTCGATCGTCAGAGCCAACACCGATCCCACGAACGCCGGAACCGTGAACTTCACCGTCACGTTTACCGAGTCCGTGACCGGCGTGGATGCGAATGATTTCGTCGTCAATCAAACGGGACTGACCAACGCCACGATCACCGGCTTCACGGGCAGCGGAAAAACTTACACCGCCACCGTGAGCACCGGCACCGGCGACGGATCTCTGTCATTGAACTTTGACGCGGACGCTTCGGGCGGAGCGACCGACGTGGCGGAGAACGTAACCAACACGGACTTCACCATCGGCGAGTCGTACACGATCGACAAGACACGGCCGGCCGTCAGCTCCATCGTCCGAACCGACAGTCATCCGACGAACACCGGCAGCGTCCATTTCACCGTGACGTTCGCGGAATCCGTCACCGGAGTCAGCGCGGCCGACTTCGCGATCGCTCAATCCGGCCTGACCGGCGCGGCGATCACCGACCTCTCCGGCAGCGGCGCCACGTACACGGTCACGGTCGGCACCGGCACGGGCGACGGATCACTGTCGCTCAACTTCGATGCGGATGCGTCAGGCGGCGCGCAAGACGCAGCCGGCAACGTCTCGTTGGCTGACTTCACGACCGGCGAGAGCTACACGATCGACAAGACTCTGCCCACGGTCACGTCGATCGTGCGAGCTGACAGCAATCCGACAAACGCCAGCAGCGTGAGCTTCAACGTGACGTTCAGCGAACCCGTCACCGGCGTCGCTGCGAATGATTTCATTGTCGATCAGACCGGCCTGACCGCTGCGTCGATCACGAATCTCACCGGCAGCGGCAGCAGTTACACAGTCACAGTCAACACCGGCACGGGCGACGGAACGGTCTCGATCGACTTCAACGCGACTGCCGCTGGCGGCGCGAGTGACGCGGCACTCAACGTCACCGCCGCGAACTTCACAGCGGGCGAGATGTACTCCATCGACAAGACTAAGCCGACAGTTACGTCGATCGTGCGAGCCGACAGCAATCCGACCAACGCAGGCAGCGTGAACTTCACGGTGACGTTCAGCGAGCTGGTCACGGGCGTCAGCGCGAACGATTTCGTCGTCGATCAGACCGGCCTGAGCGGCGCGGCCATCACAAATCTGACCGGCAGCGGCAGCAGCTACACGGTCACGGTCAACACCGGCACCGGAAACGGCAGCGTGTCGCTCGACTTCGACGCAGCCGCCGCCACCAGCGCGAACGATGCGGCTCAAAACTTCGCGTTGAGCTTCACGGCGGGCGAGACGTATTTGATCGACAAGATCAACCCCGCGATCACGTCCATCGTGCGAGCCGACCGCAATCCGACCAACACCAGCAGCGTGAACTTCACCGTGACACTCAGCGAACCAGTCACGGGAGTCGGCACCAATGATTTCGTGATCGATCAGTCCGACCTGACCGGCGCTTCGATCTCAAACGTCACCGGCAACGGGACCAGCTACACGGTCACGGTCAATACCGGGACCGGCGACGGATCGTTGTCGATCGACTTCGATTCAACCACAGGCGACGGAGTGCAAGACGTCGCGAACAACCACACTGCCAGCTTCATGACCGGCGAGAGCTACACGATCGACAAGACGCTCCCCACGGTCACGTCGATCGCCCGAACCGACAGCAATCCGACGAACGCCAACAGCGTGAGCTTCAGTATCACGTTCAATGAACCAGTCACCGGCGTCGCCGCGAACGATTTCGTTGTCGATCAAACCGGTCTCAGCGGCGCGTCGATCACGAGTCTCACCGGCAGCGGCAGCAGTTACACAGTCACAGTCAACACCGGCACGGGCGACGGAACGGTTTCGATCGACTTCAACGCGGCAGCCGCCGGCGGTGCGAGCGACGCGGCGCTCAACGTCACGACCGCCAACTTCACAGCGGGCGAGACGTATTCGATCGACAAGACCAAGCCGACAGTGACGTCGATCGTGCGAGCCGACAGCAATCCGACCAACGCTGGCAGCGTGAACTTTACGGTGACGTTCAACGAGTTCGTGACGGGCGTCGCGGCCAGCAGTTTCCTCGTCGATCAGACTGGCTTGCCGGACGCGGCGATCACGGGCCTCTCCGGCAGCGGCGACACCTACACCGTGACGCTGAGCACGGACGTCGGCGACGGCACGTTGTCGATCGACTTCGATGCGGACGAGAACTCCATCGTCGATCATGTCGGCAATGTTTCGGTCGCGGACTTCGCGGCGGGGCAGACGTATCGAGTCGATACGGTGTTGCCCGTCGCAACGATTGCGGAGGTCTCGCCCAGCGCGCGGATGACGGCGGTAGGGTCGCTCGGCGTGACGTTCAGCGAAGACGTGACCGGTCTCGACGTCGGTGATTTCACACTAACGCGCACGCCAGTTGGCGGCAGCGTGCTTGTGAATGTTCCGTTGACCTCTGGAATGCTCAGCGGCAATGGAGGCAGCTACAGCCTTGACCTGAGTAGCGTCACCGGCATTCAGGGAGGCTATTCACTGAGCCTGCATTCTAGCGGCACCGGCATCGTCGATGCGTTCGGCAACGAAACGCTCGGCGCGGCGAGACAGTGGCACTTCGCGAGCACTTCGGTCGTCACGTCCGGCAGCCGCAATAACAAGACCATCACGATCACAGACGTTGGCGGCCCGGCTGGCGTCAGCAACACCAACGACCACTTCACGCTCAGTCTGGTCCCCGATTCGCCGGACCTGCTGCGAGTCGGTTTCGAGGGAGTGTTCCAGGATGTCTCGCTGATCGGCGTGACGAACTTGATTGTCAACTCCGGTTCCGGCGACGACACGTTGACCGTCGATTTCGCCAACGGCAATCCGATTCCGGTCGGCGGCTTTGTGTTCAACGGAGGCACGGGCAGCGATCAGCTTGTGGTCGAAAACGTCCGCTCGGCGTTCAACGCGATGACGGTCAACTTCGCCAATCGCAACGATGGAGACTTGCAGTTCCGCAACGGCGCGGTGGTCGTCTTCACGTTGCACTACACGGGCTTGGAACCGATCACGATTGACGGCACTCCCACGAACGTCACGCTCAATCTGCCCAGCGTGGCCGACACGGACGTGGTGGTCTCGGCAACGGACGCCGACACGCTGCTGCTGGCCGGTTCGACCTTCGAACGTACGACGATCTCGACGACGACGGCCTCGGCGATCCAAATCAATGGCAACGGTGGCAACGACTCGATCACCGTCAACAGCGTCTCCGCAAATTATCACGGAGCGCTGACGATCAACGGCGGCGACGGAAACGATACGATCAACTCCTCGTCGGCCAACTTCGGCATCACACTGCTGGGCGGTGCGGGTCACGACCGCCTGACGTCGGGCGCTCAACGCGATTCGCTGGACGGCGGCGGCGGCAATGACACGCTGACCGCCGGTGCCGAGAACGACACGCTTCGCGGTGGCGTGGGGAACGATTCGCTCTTCGGCGGTTTCGGCGACGACATGTTGGATGGCGGCACCGGCAAAGACCTGGTCAATGGCGAAAGCGGCAGCGACGCCGTGACCGGGACGACCTCTTCCTCGTACCGGCTGACCAACACGTTTTTGACCGGTGACGGAACCAACACGCTGGTCAGCATCGAGCGGGCCGAATTATTCGGCGACGGTCGGAACAACACGCTGGATGCCTCGGCTTTCACGCTTGGCTCCGTCACGCTGCACGGCGGCGACGGAGACGATGTGCTGATCGGTTCGCCGCAAGACGATTTGCTGGATGGCGGCAACGGCAGCGATCTCGTCAAACAGACTTCGGTGGGCGATCAGACAGTCAATGATTCGCAGGCTCATAGCTCCGCGGGCGGAACCGATCTGCTGATTTCCATCGGCCGCATCAACGTGACCACGATCGGCAGCGCGGGCGTTCGATTGGACGCTAGCGGCTTCGGCGGTCAGGCGACTCTCACGGGCGGAATCGGCAACGACACGCTGCTCTCCGGCAGCGGCAACAACGCTTTGATTGGCGGCAAGGGAAGCGATCGACTGATCGCGTCAGTGCATGGCGTGGTGCGGCTGATGACCGCGTCTCTGACGATCACCTCGTCAAACATCACGACCAAGTCCACGTTGTCCGGCTTTGAATCCGCCTTCTTGACCGGCAGCCTCGGCGACGACGTGATCGACGCCAGCGGCACCGCGTTCCCCGTCACTCTGCTGGGAGGCGACGGTCGCGATGCGCTGACCGGCGGCAACGTCAGCGATTCGCTCGACGGACAAGCGGGCGATGACACGCTGACCGGCAACACAGGCGTCGATGTTCTCAACGGCAACGAGGGCCTCGACACGCTGTTCGAGTCGGCCGATGCCCATCGGAATTTGACCAACACCACGTTGGTCACAACCTCTGGCAAGACCATCACGACCGACACGCTGATCGACATCGAACGCGCGAGCCTCAACGGCGGCAAGTCCCGCAACACACTCGATGCCAGCGGCTTCACTCTGTCTGGCGTCACGTTGAACGGCAACGGCGGCGACGACGTGCTGATCGGGACCAGCCTCGCGGATTCGCTGAACGGCGGCGACGGCAACGACTCGCTGCAAGGCCGAGCCGGCAACGACCATCTCAACGGCGGCGCGGGCCTGTCCGACACCGTGATCGCTTCCGGAGCGAACACGTTCGTGCTCAACGACTCATCCCTTAACGGCGACGGCGATGACACGCTGCTCGCTGTCGAGATCGCTCAACTGACGACCGCGAACACCCACTCCAGCATCGACGCCCGCCAGTTCACCGGCCGCACGCACCTTACCGGCGGCGACGGCAACGACACGATTCTCGGTGGCACGGGAGCCGACTCGATTCGAGGCGGTGCCGGCGACGACGTCCTGCTCGGTGGAGCCGGCAACGACTCCCTGACTGGTGGAGCGGGCAACGATATCCTGCTCGGCGGTGCCGGCAAAGATTCGCTCGGCGGAAGCGGCAAACTGGGCGCGGGAGATACAACGCCCGATGGCGACGACACACTTCTCGGCGGCGTGGATCATGACGCTCTGTTTGGCGGGCTTGGCAACGACATCCTCTCTGGCGAAGACGGTAACGACACGCTCAATGGCGACGGCGGAACCGATCTGCGATACGGCGGCGCAGGCAACGACAGTCCCAAGACCATCGACTTCCCTGATGGAGTCTTTACCGATCTGGCCTTCACGGACAACCTCACTGCTCTACTTACCGCATTCCCATAACCGGCCGAGTTCTGCAACAAGTGAGCCGCGCGTTTGGCTTATTGGCCGCTTATTCGTAGAACGCGTCATGACGCTGCTTAGCGTTGGTCCTGAGCGCGGCGACGAAAGTCGTGGCTCAACAAGACGACGTGCCACCGAGGGCAACACTGGAAATGCTATTCCCTCGCCTGTTGTCCCAATAACCGCCCGCTCGATTACGCAACCAGAAACGAGTGAAAAAAAACAACAACCCAAACGCCAACTTCGTCACGTTGATTTGCTCGCATACGGCCTGAGAGATCGTTTGATCGGTCTATCTGGATGACGTCCGACGGACGTGAACCGCCAACATTTGTACGGATAGCGTTCTCGAATCTCTGTGTGTACGGGACACCGTATGCAGGAGTTTCCGAGACATGCAGTTGGTAGCGTTCATTGAATCACAACATCTGATGACGTCGTCGATTACCACCCAAGAGCTAAAGCAAAGTCCGGTTCGGGGCCGCATGGCGCGGCCCCGAACTGGTGAAGAATCGAAAGTCTCAGGTCGCATCAGGGGTCTCTGAAGAAGCCGTTAATCCGGCCTGCCGTTCGCGAGCAAACTTCAACGCCTTGATGATCGTTGGCAACGATTTGCCGAAGAACTTCGCAGCGTCCTTTTGAATTCGTCCCGGCGTGGACATGAACGTGGCGACCTCCTCGGCGTGGATGGCAGCCCAGCAGGGCTTACGATCGTGTTGAACGACATTGTCGCTGGCGTCAACACCTTGTTGCTTGGCAAGCTTGATGGCCTCCTTGATCGTTTGGAGGCACTTCTTGAAGTGCTGGGCGGTTTCGGCAATTGTGGTTCGATGCTCAAGTCGGAATTGAGCGATCTCGATGGCATGACTGGCGGTCCACGATGGGGCTGGTTTGGGGACAGAGAAGACATCTTGGCGAAACCATGTGTCATCAAATTCCGCAAAGCGATTCGGATCTGAGGCAAAAAGTTGTAATGCCGTGTGCTCGGAGTCTTCTTCATTGGCCGCATCGACACGCAGATGTGTCCGCTTTCGACGAGTGGCTCGGAATGTCTCTCGGACTCCGTTTTGCGGCATCGGCTCCGGTGGATTGTTCGGCTCTGAAATCAGGTCCAAAGCGCCAGAGAGTGCTCCAAGGACACAAGTCCGAATGACAACGCGGCCGTCGATATTGCAGGAAATGCAGTCGATATGTTGTGAAAGCAACAAGTTGGCCCGTGAGGCGTTTTCCGAAGTCAGGACTTGATCCAGTGAACGTAGTCGCTCAAAGACCACTTCTGGGGCCAACTCTTGCTGTAGCCGCTCAGACAGGAATTTGATTTCGTGAATCTGAGCTTCAATTTCATCCAGCCGTTTCTTGGCGTCCGCGTATTTGGCTTCCAACGCATCACGCACTGAGTCGTCGATCGCCTTCCGGCCGAGAGATTCGAGCCAACCATCGCAACTTGCCCGAAGTTCACTCTGCTCCTGTTCAAGGACGTGACATCGATCAGGTTCATGAACCTTCAAGGCCGCCAGCGCGTCTGCAACTTGGCGACAAAATGTGACAAACCATTCGGCGTCTTTGAGTTGATCAACCGACAGGCTCTCTAAACCAGGAAACAACCTGGTCCGGACCAAATCAAACACGACCGACCGGAGCCATTTCTCAGGAATCCGCTTGTTGTTTGGGCAAGCTCCTCCTGTGTGTCCGGGGCAGCAGTACCCAATATATCGATTGACCTCGCCCGTTGACTTCACTCGGTAGGCAGGTGCTCCTGTCGGCACCATTGAACGGCCACAATGTTCGCAGGTTAGCAACCCCGTGAGCGGATACTTCAAGGCGAGGCCTCGCGGCTGGAATTCGTTCTGGGCAGTCGAGTTCTTGGAAGTTTTGTCAGGGCGGAACTTTTGCGAGCGATGAGTTCGCAACGAGTTCGCCTGGTCCCAAAGTTCCTTTGAGACGATGCCCGGACAGAATTCCGGAATATGAACCCATTCATCCGGATCCCGTCGATCAACAGTCCGACCATGCTTTTCAATCGACGTGGAGACTTTGTCCCAGATCAGGTCGCCGTAATACAAGGAGTTCTGAAGTTGTCGATCAATCGTGTTCCCGTTGAATGGCTTGAACTCGTCCGGAATGCTCGGATCCTGATTCAGTTCATTGGCGATTCTGCCACCGGCCATTCCTTTGTCGGCTGCCAAACGAAAGAATTTATCAGCGATCCAGGCAGTTGCTGGATCCGGCTCCAAACGATGGTGGATCACTTCGCGGGCTCCCCGTTTTTCACGCCCCACTTCTTTGAGGCGGTAACCCAAGGGAACGGGACCACCGGCCCAATACTTAAGTTGAACCGCATCGAGTTTGCCCCTGCGGACATTGAGACCTTTGACCCGCGACTCGTCGGACGCCCGATAGGATTCAAAAACAGACGTCAGCTTCCCCGTAAGGCCGCGCGGGTCGGCGAATTGCGTATCGGTCGTGAGCACCCAAACGCCAATTTGCTCAAGCTGCCACCGGATAATCAATCCGTCTTCAGATCGGCTCAGACGCTCAAACGTGTCGACCAAAATCAGATCCGCACGCACCTTTCGGGATTTGAGGTCACGCTGCATGCGTTGGAAACTGGGACGTCGATCTGTATGCCGCCCAGAAATCCCGTCGTCGCGATATCGCCCCACGCAAATCCAAGGACGTTGCAAAGCCTTGACCTTCTTTAAGATGTTCTCGAATTGTTGATCCGGAGATCGCGGATTCTGCTTATCGCTTGAGACTCTCGCATACATCACGAACCGCAGTGGTTTCAGAAAGTTGATCTGGTCTTTGCGCATGAGTTGGTTCTCCTCCCCTGTTGTGGCATCGCCATTCAAATTGCGAATGCCTAGCGTGGGGTCTCGCTGTCGATGGCAACTGCTGCCAGCCGCCGCACCGTTGAAACGTGTTATTGGCTCGTCGCCGGGGCGGCATTTCCAAAATGAAACGGCCCGGTCGAGAACCACCGGGCCGCAACATTAAAAGTGGAAATTCACAGTCGATTCACAGGCAAGCTCGTCCGGTGTGAATCAGGCATTGATTCAGCGGGACGTCACACACCGCTGTGAGCAACTCCTCATCGTGACCTTGCCAGGACTGGATCTTTCAGAAGCCACGCAAGGCGGCATCTGCGGCAACGCCATCAAGACTTTTTCGCGTTACGATGAAAGAAGACTTGGTGAGGTTCGAGATCGAGTTGGTAAGTCCGTTTCTGCGTTTTGCGAGGCTGAATTCGTTTTGCCAAGTTCGATGGCAAACATTTCTTCAACCGGCCAACAAGAGTGCAAAATGTCGAATCCGACACGGCTTTCTCAAAAACATTCGCTTCCGAGACGCCGGCTCGGTGATGGGCCGCTTTCGCAAGTTTCACGATCAGATCCCAGTTATTGCCCCGTGAAATCGGCAAAGGCTTCTTTTCCCAATATGCCTTCTGCTTTTCGACCTGTAGGACCAAGCATCCCGAAGCAATGGCTTGTACGAGTTCGTCATTCGATGCGTCGTTCTCTTTCAATCCCAGGGCACGAATATTTCCAATGGCAACAGTGACGCGGCTAAGTGCCTCAAATGACCGCTGTCCAAGGATCTGCCTCTTCAATTGACGAATGCCATGCGAGATCCGCAATGAGGGCAGGCCGAGCCAATCCAAATCTGGGTTCGAGTAGAAGGCCGCGTAGGTCTGCGTGAGCGCCACGCAACTCGTGACGAGCGTCATTTGTCGATCGTTCGAAAGATAGGCCCGAAGCGTATTCGATCGTCTCTTGACGTCGCCAAGCAGAGGGTACGACAAGGAGAGTTGTGTTCGAATTGGTCCGTCAGATCGAATGCGGCTGCGTAGGAATTGGATCATCCGCTCCAGCCAGTCTGTGGTGAGCGTGACTCGCTGCAACAAGGTATCGACGATCGTATTTCCGACCGGCCTGATCTCCGGATTCCCATCCACGGTGAGCAATCCCTCCATCAAGAGACTGCCATCGAACTGCGGGACCATTGCCTGTGGGAAGAAGTAATCAGCCTCAGAAGAAAATGGGCCAATCGGTCTTGCTCGAAAAAATCTCAGCTTGAGGAGATCCTGGGAAACCGATTCTAGGGTTGTTCGGTGATCGTAGGCGGCATCCTTCGCAGCCGATCCCTTCTTGCGAGAGGTGTGGGGCTTGTCCATCCCTTTAATGCCACCACGATCTTTCATCGGGCGTCGCGTCGCAAACTGATTACGAATGAAATCGACGTCACAGAGTCGATTGAACTCCTGCACGAGATCTTTGATTGCCTCTTCGACATCTTGAAGCAGACGTCGCCCATCGGTTGATGCTCCGGTGGCGAATTCGCGGATGGGCCACGTTGCCAAATCACGAAACTCCGACAGGTTTGTAAAGTCATGCACCCACGGGGCGACGTCGTTCTTTAACCAAGCGGTCAATTCTTTTTTCACAATCGGCCGCTGAAAAAGAACCGACGCGGCTGGAGCCTTACCAGCCTTGCTCGTCTGCTTAGGCTCATCGAGCCTGCGAACAATGTCTTCAAAGTGCCGCGTGATTAGTTCACTTCGTTGCATCGCAAACTCGGTTCCAGACTGATTCGGATGATTCTCGCGAGATCACGGCCGCCGTGTCTTGAAGGTGGCGGATCGTCTCCCGCCATCAGCAAGAGTTCGCTCGAACCGGATTCGTATTCGTGTCCATTGTCGTCGTCAACGACGCACGTTGCCTCAAATCAAGAATGACATCGCATTCGTCAGAGTTGAATGAAGCCCGGTGGAAAACCACCGGGCTTCGAGGTGACAAACCGGAATTCGCAGTTCTCTCAAACGGAGAAGGATCCTCTTGCCGGCCGGCATTTCGCAAACTGGGAATGACCAAGCCGACACGTTGACTCCGAATGAGGGAGCAGCGACAGCATGCCCTTACAGCGCTTCCGTCGCAGCCTCGCATTGCGAGTCACAAAACAGTTGGTCGGTCGCGAGGAGCATGAGTCCGAAGTCGTCGAGCTCCGTTTGGAGGGTGACGTCCTCCGCTTGACGGTTCAGGCGATCAAGCGACTCGACGAGGACCAGTTGAGCTTCGAGTTGCCCGGTTCGCAGATCGTTGAGCAATCGCTGAAATCCTGGCCGCTGACCGGCAGTCTGTCCCGAAAAGCCAAGGTCGTGATAGCGGCCAACGCAATTCCAAGGTCGGCCCAACGCATGAACTTGCAGCAAGATTTGGTCGAACTGCTGATCCAACCGTTGTGGCTCGCTCGAAGAGCTTCGGGCATACATGACGAAATCCAGTGTGTCGAACAAGTCAATCTCTAGAGTCATCACAGAATTCCTCCGTCCCCGCGACGGCTTGGCCGCGAATGTTGTACGCGATCGCCTGTGCGAGGAACTGTATGAGGACTGACCGGCGTCTTTCTCGAACGGCCAACGCAAGCTTCGTGGCCTCTGGCTTTGACAGTTGCTGCGGAAATGGCAGTGTTCCTTCCGCGATCAAAATAACATCAATGTGGAAGGTGGCGTTTACTGTCGAAGTTTCAGAGGGCGGTCGGCATTGCGCTGGGCCTGTTTCGGCGGAGACATCCGGTTTGTCCAGGGGTTGGTTTTGGCTGACCACCTGTGCTTCTCCAAAATGAGACGCCCAGCAGGCAACCACTGGGCTTCAAAATTAGGTTCCTTGATTCACACTCCATTCACACAAACACGTCGTAGGTGTGAATGTGAAAAGGTCGTGCTGTGCGTTCTGTTCCGTGATCCGTTGGATTGGCTCCATCCAATCACTGCGTCCACGTTGACCACGACGGAGTTCTGCACACTCACAAGACGTCATGCTTCGTGTGAACGAACTGTGAATTGCCGTGTCTAGCATTCGGCCGTTGGTCGTCCGAGGACACTTGCTCCCGGCGACATTTTTACGGCCAGGAACAAGCCAGACCGCGGTTATGTCCAATTCGAGTTTCGTCACCACCGCTTCGCCAGCAACGTCGAACCATCCCCAATCGAATTGGAGTCGGCGATACGCTGAGAAGCACGCTTGGCGGCGCGTCACAAGCCTTCCGAAAGGGATTGCGTCACCGCGCCGAGTCCGCATCTACGAACGCTGCGATCATTTCGTGTTGCAGTGGTGGGATCCGGCCGCCAAACGGAATTTATGTGACCGAGTCAATGGCGATTTAGTGGAGGCGATCTCACGGGCACGGGAGATTGAAAACCGACTGGACAACTCCCGTTCATCGGGGCTCGGACGGCAAAAGCTGAGGCATCGGGAACTGGTCGAAGCGTTTGTCGGTGATCTGCGACGGCGAACCGATGCAGGGGAGATCGACGCTCGCACGATGAAGCGGTATCAATCGGCACTTGAGCATTACTTGGCCTTCACCACACAAACGTCAGTCGAGACTGCGTTTCCTTTCGCGACGACGGTCAATCGCGATTTCGCTTTGCAGTTCTCCGCCTTTCTGGCGGAACGGCGTGTTTCTCCCAATGGGCATCCCAACACGGACGTTCGCAGGATGACCTCGACGCGGTACGTCGAAGACGTCGTGCGAGCGATGCTGACCTGGGCCGCTGACGCGGATCGCGGAAACCTGTTGTCGTCAGACTTTCGCAATCCGTTTTTGGGTGCGCGCCGTCAGACGATGCCAGAGACGCACGACTTGTTCGGCGAGCCAGACGTGACGGTCGGCATGGCTGTCGAGTTCTTGTCGGCTTGCGATGACTTTCAACTCCCGTTGTTCGCGCTGTCGATCTGTTACGGCTTGCGGGCTTCGGAGCCGTGCTTCCTGTTTCGGGAATTCATCACCGACGGCTGGCTGCGAGTCCCCTGTTTGCCGAATCTGGCCTACGCTCCGAAAGGACGCCGTGATAAACGGCTACCGTTGATCGAACCGGTCACGCGACTGCCGTTATTTCAGCGCGGCGGCTCCGGCTTGCTCTTCCTGCGGCGCGACGTTGTTGCCGGTTCCGTGCAACCGCTCCTGACAGGAGCCTCGCTGCGAGAACTTGAACAGGAGTTCGATCGGCGCTGCCTCCGGAAGTCAGTCTCGGCATCTGAGCGCCAACAACTTCGTGACGCCGTGCTGCGGGATGCGGGCGGCATTCAATACGACCACATCGAGCACGAATTCCACCGGCTGGCCAAGCGTTTGAAGTGGCCAGACACCGCGACGCTGAAAGATTTCCGGCACCTCTTCAGCACGCTCATGCAGAACGCCGGCCTCCCGGAATACTACCGACGCTATTTGATGGGACATTCACCCGGCCGAGCCGCGATTGTCAGTTACACGCATCTCAACGAACTGCGAGAACACTACGAGTCAGCGGCCGAGAAAAAGTTGAAGCCGATCATGACCGCCATCGAACATCGACAACGGGAATTGGCACTCGGTTCGATCGAACCGCAACAACACCGGTGACCACATTCACCGAGGCGGTTGCATCACTTCGGAGTGGACTCGTCACGAGCAACCGCCAACGATGAAAACAATGGACCTTCCTGAATCGAACTCTGCCCGTCGGTCAACTCGGCGTCCACCGCCGCGCGGGCGAGATCAAACACCCTGCAGATGCGGTTCTGAAATTCGACAGGCTGCTCCAGCAAGTGGTTGTCCAATTCGACTTCCAAATTCACGCTGGCACCGCGTGAACTGAAACGTGGTTCTCCGATCTTGCGACTGAAACCGATGCTCGCCTTGAGAGACATGGTGATCCTTTCGTGTGAGGACGACTTCGATGATGCGATCGGAGGGCTGATCAGTTCCGTCGCTGTCTTGGTCGGCGGTGATTCGGTGGCGACCTGGGCGACAGGTCGTGCGACGTAGGACCGTGGTTGTCTCGCGGTCGGATGTCGCCGGTGTACAAGGCCGCCGCCGCAAAGAAGAGGGCGGCGACCACGAACGCGCTGAGCGATTGAAACAGCCAGCCGACCACCAGCGCGAGCAGCAACGCTCCGTTGACGTTGGCTTGATTGAGCTTTTTGCGAGCATTCATGCTCTGGACTCCAAATCGGAAAGAGGCGGCGATTCCGCCGTTGGATGAAACGCCGGTAAGGACGCGATCCACGAGGCACAGTCGCCTCGTGGATCACGGCTCAATGACGGCGAACACCGACCACTCAGACTTCGAGCGTCTGAAGTTGCTTGAGTGATGCGAGGGTCGTCTGCATCAGCTTGGACTGGCGGCGGTGTCGTTTCAGCAAGCCGATCAAGTGGTTGATCTGGGAGAAGGCGTCGTGGAGCGATGTCTTCGCGGTCTCGGCTTGTTGCAGAAGGTTGTTGAATGCGCCGGGACTTTCGTGCTGGTCATTCGGTTTCGGCGTCGGGGGCGAACCGTTCGTGGCTGGTGGAACCGAAGCGGCCAGCGTTTCGGTGATGCGATTGCGCGGCATAGCAGTGGAACTCCTTTCTGGAGTGCTTCTCGCTCGTCGAGGCGGCGGGACAGCCCGTGCGGGTCGAGGAGAGGTTGTGGTCGCGAGGTGTGATTCGAGTTGGACGGTGTCCGGGCCGGTCGTCAAAGCGGCTGCTTCTTCGAGCACGGACCAAAGGTAGATGCGACGTTCATCGCGGCAGACGACGGGGGATTCGGAACCGTGCAACTCGATCTCGTGGAAGCCGAGTTGCGCCGCCCGAACCAAGAACTGTCGATCCGTATTGAGCCGCATTTCGTCGCCGCTGCGGTACGAATTCCGCAGCACGACTTGAGTGACTGGCGAGGGGCCGTCTCCCTTCGCGAGCATCACAACTTGGCCATTGAGGTCCAGCGTGATCCGTCCTTGCTGATCGGTCTCTGTCGGCAATCTCGGGATGACCTCCAGTAAGAACGACACGTCTTCAGCCGACAGACTCAGCCGAGTCTTCGCGGAATCGGCGGCGGGGATGATGTCCTCGACACGCGGGTAACGGCCTTGCTTTTCGATTGGCAGCCAGACGGTCCACGGTCCCATGCGGAACACGCAGTGATTGGCTGTGAGGCCGACTTCGACCGGCTGATCGGCCGGCAGTTCGCGACTGCTGAACAGTGTCGTGCGCGGAATCAGTACGTCACTGACTCCGGGGAATGTGAAGCCTGTCTCGATCAGCAGTTGATGAGTATCAGTCGCCGCGAGGCGTCCACCGCTCGGCCGCAATTGCACACAGTTGATGGCGTAGCGGGTCGCGTCCGTCGGCACGATCTTCATCGCGTCGCTGAGCGCGGCGAACAGCCGAGGTGGATTACTCGCCCACGACTCCGGCACTGTGGGCGGCGTGTCGGATTGAAGTTTTCTCGCGTCGAGTTGGAAGGACTGCGGAATCGAATGGTCATCCCAGCGCAACACGACGGTTTCATCATCGAGTTTCTCAAAGCGAACCAGCTCGTCGGACTTTGTGCCCTCGCACGCGGCGAGAGCTTCCATCGTCAGCGCGATTGAACCGGGCGTTGTGATGCCCGGCAGGTGATACTCGATAATCGCTCGCCAGCTCTGGGCACAGATGCGTAGACCGGTGTCATCGGCCACGAGCCAGACCACATGATCGGTCTGGCTCGCGGAGATTTGCAACGCTCGGCGAAACACCGCGCGGATTTGTTTGGCAAGTTGTCGTGAAAAGGTCAGCAAGAGAGGCTCTCCTGAAATGGTCGGTGAAGGTTCGTCGCGGTTTGTCTCCTGCGCATTACGCCGCACTGTGTTGGCGACGTCGCTGTGGGATGACAGAGACATTGCGGTCGGCTTCGTATTCATCCCAATCCATCATCAGCGGTTCACGCTCAAACGGGATCGGTCGCAGTTCAACGAAGCCCATGCCGGCAATCATGCCGATGGACTCGCCGGTGGCACGGGAAATCTCGCGGTTCAAATCGTGTTGGCTCATGTGGTGAATTCCTTGGAGAAGAGATAGCGACAACCCACGACGGGGCGGTCGCGAACGAAAGCAACCGCCCCGCACACGCGA
>CAMDDX010000002.1 GCA_945893075.1 Planctomyces sp. SH-PL62
GTTGGCTACGACGCTTTGCCATCACGCGACTCAAGCATCATCCGCTCAAAGAAAGTCTGCGAGGCAAGATGCAAATCGCCGGCTGGAACGACGACTTCCTCGCGGAAGTCCTCACAGGTCAACAACTTTGATACGCGCTGGCCGTGCCATCTTGTCGACCTTCATATTGGCAACCATCTGCGGCGGCGGCACGGTGGCGAGCGAGACGTCCTTGTCCGGATGAATGCCGCCGGCCGCGAGGTAATACCGCATCCACATCGCATGCGTGCCGGGTGGGAACGTCATCGCGAACGTCAGCGGTGTCCCTTTCGCTTTGGCCTCATCGACAAACGGCTTCAACGCCTTCGGATCGTTGGCGACTTTCCCTTTGAAGCTGGCTTTGAGCGTGATCGCCTGCCCGTTTCGGTTGAGCAGCCAGGGCACGACCATCGGCTTCTTGGGCGAACCGAGCAGCCCCATTGTCGAGGCGATGGGCATGCCGATCAGCATGTGCGTCGCATGCAGATCGCCATTGGTCAGCGAATCGCGAATCGCCGCCCAGCTCGCCCCTTTCATCACCGTCGAGTTGATGCCGTACTTCTTGAACAAGCCCTTCTCGTGAGCGATCACGATTGGCGAGCAATCGGTCAGTGCAATGATGCCGAACTTCAAGTCGCTCACTTCGGGAGCATCGCTGGCGGTGACCACACCGGCGGTCGGCGCGGGAGTCTTCGCACTGCCGGCCGGAGTCGCGGAACTCGATTCCGCGCAGCCGCTCAGACTGCCGAGCACACCCGCTCCGAACAGCCCCGACGTCGCGGCGATGAACCGCCGACGGGTGAGCGATGCCACAACTCCCTGAACACCGCTCACGCGCGTCGGAGGCACAAGCTCGCCGGCAGGCGAAGTTGTTGTTGACGGCATTTTCATTTTCTCAACGGATCTCTCGGTCATGAACTGTTTCTCCTCAAGGGCCATTGACGGCCCAGATCAAAAGGTGCGTTGTGATGGCTGCAACACAGAGCCAGCCGCGACGTAAGCCTGTGCGAGGTATTCTTTGAACTTCTCGATCGCATCCGGCTGCGACCAATCGAGATCGAACTCTTCTTCGAGAGTTTCCAACAACAACGTGCCGAGATCGTCCCGATCCCAGACGAACTTTCGCTCACGCAACATCACCTCGACGATTCGATGCGCAAATCGCAGACGAAACTCGAATGATGCCGGCAACGAATCAGGCTCGACGCAGGCAGCCACCATGATGAAACACCTTCAAAGACCAGGTCCGGCAGATCCCACCGACGGTTCGCTGAGCGACTCCAAAGGCAACGGGCATACCGCATCGCGCGGCATGTGGGAAAAGCGTGGCTAACCACGTACTTCGCGCGCGATCTCGGTGAGGGACCGCATAGCGATGCAGCACAACCGGCGCGATCGGTTGGCAGCGAGCGAATCGAGATCGGATTTCTTCAATGCGAGTTGCCGACAACTCAGGCGATATCGTCGCGCCGTTGAGCAGAACCTGGAGTGCGGTGGCTTGACACCGCCCTCCATTCAATTGGAATAGCGACCCTCATCCTCCAAACACCACCACTCCGAAGGTCGCTTGGACGATCGGCATGTTTTTGGAGTTTGTGCGTCCTCATCCCAAATGAATGGAGGGCTGCGTCAAGCCGCAGCACTCCAGGTCTGCAAAGATACCCCGCATGGCGAACACTTCTTTGCGTGCGACACGACACGAACGGCGAATTCTGGTTAGCGTGGCGGTGCTCGCCGCGCTGGTGTTCGTCATGGATGTGCTGTTGCCGTTGGGCGTCGCGAGCGGCGTGCTGCATGTCGGCGTGGTGTTGATCGCCTTGCGATCGACGTCCGACCGAATGGTGATTGGAACGGCGGTCGCTTGTTCGTTGCTGACGCTGCTCGACATGCCGCTGTCGCCTGGTCCGGGCCACACCGAGTGGTGGAAAGTGATCGTCAATCGCGGGCTATCACTCTTCGTGATTTGGGTGACGGCCATCCTCGGCCGGCAACGCAATCGCGCGGCGGAATCTCAGCGGCGGCACTTATCGGAGCTCGCGCATTTGGGCCGCGTGAAGACCGCCGAATGCCTCGCAGGAGCACTCGCGCACGAGTTGAATCAGCCGCTGACCGCCGTGGCTTTGCAGGCGGAAGTCGCGCGACAACGGCTCGTCGGGCGGAACGATTCCGGAGAACTCGACGACGCACTGCGCGAGATCGCCGAGCAATCGCTGCGAGCCAGCAACATCGTGCGCTCGCTGCGAAACCTGGTGCGACGCACCGAGTCCGAACGGCAACCTGTCGATCTTCGCGAGTTGCTCGATGAGACATTGCGATTGATGGAACCAGCCGCCCAACAAGCGCATGTTGAACTCCGTTCGCAATCGGTCCCACAGCCGCTGCTCGTCCAAGTGGACCGCGTGCAGATCGAGCAAGTGCTGCTGAACCTGCTGCAAAACGCCGTCGAGGCTTTGTCGCTCAGCGCGGCGGACCAACGACTCGTCACGATCACGATGAATCCAACATCGCCGCGCGAGGTCCGCGTGGAAGTCAGTGACTCCGGCCAAGGCATCGCGCCGGAGTTGACGCAGCGGTTGTTCGATCCGTTCTGTTCGTCGAAGTCACACGGCTTGGGGTTAGGCTTGGCGATCAGCCAGTCGATCATCGAAGCTCACGGCGGGCGACTGTGGTTGATGTCGGGGGAAGAGTCGATCAGTCAGAAATCATCGAACCCCGGCACGACGTTCGCATTCACGCTGCCGGTGGCTTCGTAACTCAAGCTTCCTGAGTTTTCGCAAGCAATCCATTCGCTGCCTCCCTAAATTCGCTGTCGATTCGTCATTCGAGACAAAGAAACGACAGCGAATTTAGGGAGACAGCGAATAGCCGAACGGGCGACTCACTGCACCTGGCGAGTTTGCAGAACATGATTCGCGACAGGGTCGAGATCCAAATGCCGTCCAATGCAACGCTGTATCTGATCGACGATGACGTGGCCGTCAGCCGAGCGCTCGAAGCGGTCGGCCAAATGCTGCGCTTGCCGGTGTTGTCGTTTTCGTCGGCCGAGCAGTTCTTGAAGTTCGACTTGGAGAACGCGGTCGGCTGCCTGATTGTGGACATCAAACTGCCGGGCATGAACGGACTCGAACTGCAAGCCGCGCTGCGCGAACGATCGTGCGAGTTGCCGGTCATTGTCATCAGCGGTCATGCCGACGTGCCGCTGGCGGTCGAAGCGATGCGCCTCGGAGCAGTGACCGTTTTGGAAAAACCATTTCCGCTCCAGCAACTCACGCCGCACATCCAGCAGGCGATTGAATTGGATCGGTCGCGTCGCGAGCGGTCCCAACAGCGCGAACTCGCGCGGGGACGCATGGCGGCGCTGACTCCACGCGAACGCGAAGTGCTGGACCTCATCATCACGGGCACGACCAACAAACAGATCGCGGCGCAGTTGCATCTGACACTGCGCGCCATCGAAGACCGCCGCGCCCGCTTGATGCGTCGCGTGGGAGTCAACTCGGTGGCGGAACTGATGTCGCTCGTGCAGCAGGCGAACCTCGGCGAGAAATCTCCCGGCGAATAAGGATTGCAGAATAAGAATTGCAGAAGGACGAAGTGCTGCGGCTCATCTCCTTCGCCAATCTGCAATCCTTATTCGGCAATCCTTATTTCTGCATCGCCTCATTCCGCCAACTCCGTTCCTTGAGTCTCCGGTGCCCACTTCAACAGCGCGATGCCGACCAAAAACAGCAGGCTCAGCAGTGAGGCCGCGTTCTCGAACGAGAGCCCCGCCTTCTGCAACGCACCGTTCACCAGCAGCATCACCGCCGTCGCCGATCGAGCGAAGTTGAAGCAAAACCCCGCGCCGGTGCTGCGCAGCCGAGTCGGATACAGCTCCGGAAAATAAATCGCATACCCCGCGTGCATGCCCAGCGTCAGGAATCCAAACAGCGGCAACAGCCACGTCAGCAACGTGTCGCTGGACGACGCGAATCCTTGAAACAACGCGAGTCCCGCAACCAGCCCACCGAGATGAAACAGCAAGAACGCACGCCGCCGGCCGAGTCGTTCGCAGATCGGGCCGAAGGCGAGCAGCCCCAGTCCGCCTCCGGTCGTGACCAGAAACATGCCCCACATCTCTGCCCGCTTGAGTTCCACAGAATGCTTCTTGAAGACCACTTTTTTCACGGCAGCGTCCACCGTCGCGGGGACTCCCTCTTCGGCCAGCACACGCTCACGGGCACGGTGCAGCAACAGATCTTTGCCGTAGATGTGAACTCCCCAAAACGTCGCCAGCCCGACGAACGCCAGCGACACCGCCACCAGCGTCCGGCGGCGCAGCTTAGGACCGAACAGTTCGCGCAACTCGGCGAACGGTGATCGCGCGACCGACTGCTTCTCTCGCGAAGCGGTCCACGCCTCCGGCTCCTTCAACCGCCAACGAATCCACAACGTCAACAATGCCGGAAACGCACCGATGCCGAAGCCCCAGCGCCAACCGTAGCTGGGGTTGTTGACGATGAACGCTCCGGCCGCGATGGCTAGATACGTGCCGAGCACGCTGCTGCCGTGAAACACCGCGCCCGACCAGGCTCGCGCGTGCTTCGGAAAGACTTCCGAGACGAACGCGCTCGCCACCGCCCATTCGCCGCCGACACCCAGCGCGACAAAGAATCGCAGAATCGCAATCTGCCACCACGTCTGAGCAAACGCCGTCACGCAGGTAAACAGCGAATACAACAAAATCGTCAGGATCATCGTCTTAGAGCGGCCGATGCGATCTGCCACGATTCCAAACAGCACTCCGCCAAGCGCTCCACCGACGAGAAACGAACTCAGCGCGACGTTGTTGTAAAACGCGAGATCACCCGCCGACGTCTCCTTCGGCAGCAACGACGGCATCGCTTCGTTCATGCTGCTGACGAAGATCTGCCCCTCGAACACATCGAATACCCAGCCCAGCGACGCGATCGTCAGCACCAGCCATTGGTATCGAGTGACGCCGTCTCGCCAATTCGTTTTCGAGGTGGTCATGAGTGCTTTCACAGAAAGACGGGTCGGCAGTCAGCGTTCATTGCCAATCGCTCTGGCCTGCCAGCCTTCGCGTTCTTTGCGACCTTCTGTTCCAAACATAACAGGTTTTGAACAGAAGGCCGCAAAGGACGCGAAGTGTGAAACACGCGGCGTTGGCACTTGATGCTCAAAGCGTTCCCGACTTGCAAGCCCGTCTCGTTGTCTCTCCGGTCGTATGATGGCAAATGCAATTACGTCCTCACAGAGGTTGTTAGCGGTGTGACTGGCACCGCGACAACTCGGCCTTGAGCTTCCGCGAGTTTGCCCGTCTTCACTCTCGGCAACACGTATCTCGCGAACAACTCGCATTCCTCACGATGCGGATAGCCCGACAGGATGAAAGCCCTCATTCCCATGTCCGTGTACCGCCGCAACTGCGCCACGACTTGATCGGGATCTCCGACGATCGCGCTGCCGCAACCGGAACGAGCCCGGCCGATGCCGGTCCAAATGTGTGGCTCGATGTAACCTTCGTCGTCCGCTTGCGTCCGCAGCGCGTCCTGCCGCAGCACACCCAGCGATTTGGAATCCTGCGAGCGATGCTTGATCTGCTGCCCAACGGAATCATCCAGCTTCGAGACCAATCGCCGCGCCGCCTCGCGTGCGGCCACCTCGGTCTCGCGCACGATGACGTGAATTCGCAAGCCGAAGTCGATGGTTCGGCCGAACCGCGCCGCTCGTCGCGACAGGTCGAGCATTGTTTCGGCCAGCATTGGCTCGGTCTCCGGCCACATCAGAAAGACGTCGCAATGCTCGGCGCACAGTTCGCGAGCCGGTTCCGATGTGCCGCCGAAATACAGCAGCGGGCCGCCGTTCTGCTGGTACGGCTTCACGGGATCGCTCGGCAGGTCGAAGCGGTAGAACTCGCCTTCAAACTGAATGCGGTCGCGCGTCCAACCTTGCCGGAGAATCTCGATGACCTCACGCGAACGGCGATAGCGCGTCTCGGAATCTTCCTTCAGCCCCGGCATGTCGGACGAGATGATGTTCAGCGTCAGCCGCCCGCGCAGCATGTGGTCGAGACTCGCCACCGCTCGGCCCAGCATCGGCGGGTGATACTCGCCGCAGCGAATCGCGACCAGCAACGAAATCGTCTCGGTCAACGCCGCCATGCCTCCCGCGAACGTCAGCGTGTCCTGTCCCGGCACGTAACCGTTCGGCAACAGCACGTTGTTGAACCCGGCCCGGTCGGCGGTCAGCACCAAGTCGCGGCAGTGTTCCCAACTGCTACGCAACCGCCCGTCCGGCACACCGAGGAATTCGTAGTCATCCGCGCAGAGTGCGCTGAACCACGAGACCTCAACGGCATCGAGCTGCGGCGAACGAATCACGAGGGTTGAGTCCATCGAACAATCTCCAGCGATCCGTGTCCTCCGTGAAATCCGTGTTCCCGCTCAATTCAGAGACAGACCACGGATGCCGCGGATTTCACGGATGGGCGAAAACGAGCTGCTGCTTGCTGCGATTGATCCCCACCAACCCGCCGGTTTTCGGATCGTGAGCGAACCCCTGTCCGGTGAACGGCACCGATTGTTGTTCGACGAATTCCAGCACGCGACCGCTCTTCGGAAGTCGCAGTCGAAAGAAGACCGGATCGTCGTGGCCGGTGACCAGCAGCGAATCGTCACGCCATAAGCCGCCGGAGAGACTCATGCGATGCAACTCGCGAATCACTTCGGCCGGATAAGTCCAGCGGCCTTGCTCGCGCCAATCGCGATCGAACTTCACGAGAAACGTTTGCCCGTTGTCATCGCCGTACCGAGCGAAGTTGCACCACCAATGCTCATCGTGCCGCACGGCCCACGTCAGGCTGCCGCCGAGGCTGCCGAAATCTTTGAACGTTGTCAGCCGCAGCGACTCCAGGTCGAGCACTTTGATCTCGCTCTTTTCCGGAGTCTGAGGGTAGTTCGAGTGGGCACAATACAGCCGCTGCTCCCACAGAAATCCGCTATTGAGATGTTTGGCCTCGCCAGTGCTCGTCGCCAATCGTTCGCCCGTCTGCCGATCGTATTTCGCAACGAGCGTGTTCGTGATCGCATACACGAACTTGTCATCGGCCGCCGCCGCTTGATGAGCCTCCGGAGCCGGCAGCGTGCCGGTCTGTTTCCAAACACTCGCTGATTTCTCCTGCGACCAGCCGACGGCCGCGATCGTCAGCACGAGCCACAGGCATCGGCAATTCGTCCTCATCAAGGTGCTCCCTTAGTCGCGGCCCGCCCGGCTGATGGCTGTTGGCTGAAAGCTGAAAGCCGTTATCACAAATTCCTCAGACAACTTGGTTGGGATGACAGCCATCAGCTTTCAGCTCACAGCCATCAGCCGGGCATGACGAGCGACTTTGGTCCGGCGTGTTTCGTCCGGACGCTTAGCAACCAGTCGCCGCAGGTGATGAACAGCGTCTTGCGATCGTCACCGCCGAACGTGCAATTCGTCAGCGTGTCGATCGGCGTCGCGAGATACGCCAGCAGCTTGCCTGCCGGCGAGAGGACATGAATCCCCGGCTTCGTGTCGAGCGTTTCATGAGTCCCGCGCGTCTTGTGCAAACCGGCGGCGACGAACAAGTTCCCTTCCGAATCGACACACAGCCCGTCACCGCCTCGGCCGGGATAGAAGTCGATGATCCGCCGCGTGTTGGCGACCGAGCCGTCCTCTTTCAAGTCGTAAGCGAAGAGGCAGCGATTGCGGTTCTCGCGGCCATCCGATTCGATCAGGTACAGCGTGCGGCCATCAGGCGAGACTTCGACTCCGTTGGGCATGTGAATGTCCGGCTCATGCAGAACTCGCGCGACCTTGCCGTCGGGGTCGATGCGATAGACCGAGTTCACGTTCATCTTCTTCTCGTCCGTGTTCGGCAACCGCGACGTGAAGTAGATCCGCCCCTTCGCGTCGATCGTCAAATCGTTCGGCGCGCCGAGCGGATGTCCGTTGAACTGATCGACCAGGACGGTGATCTCGCCCGTCTTCAAATCAGTGCGAGTCACTCGGCCAGACTTCCCTTCGCAAGCCAGCAACCGGCCGGAGTGATCGAAGAGCAGCCCGTTCGCCTCGCCGCTGTTCTCGCGGTACGTCGAGAGTTCGCGCGACTTCGGATTCCAAATCAGGATCTTCGCGCCGTAGGCGTTGGTGAAAAAGACACGTCCATCGGGCGCGGCTGCCGGGCCTTCGGTGAAGACCTTTTGATCGACGACCTTCGTTTCTTCTTTCAGCGGACCCGCGAAGAAGTCGTCCGACTTCAACCCGGCATACAGTTCCGAGATGCCGGCCGCTCGCGCGGAGGTGGCGAACAGTGTCATACCGGCAGCGGCATTCGCTGCGAGAAACTCGCGCCGTGTTACGAAGGTTGATGTCATGGTTCAGCCGTTGAAGTAGCCGCAGTCGCCAGACTGCGGGGGCAATGACGAAAGAACCCGCAGTCTGGCGACTGCGGCTACGCCTGCGGACGCTCAGATCACCACCGGCTTGCCGAGCACTCGGCGAGCGGCGGCGATTTGGCCGGAGTGCATCGTCACATGGCCGGCAAGCAGGTTGAACACGAGGCCGACGGTCGGACACATCTTGAAACTCGGCGGGCCGGGCTTGTCGAGGTCGGAGTCCGGCAGCGCATCGAGCGCGGCCTTTGATGCCGCACGCTGCAGGTCAAACAATTCGAGATACTTCCCCTTCGTCAGAAACTTGGCCGGATCATCGTTGCCAGTCGATTCCTTGCCGTGCTGCTCCGCGAAGCCCGCTGGCAAGGCTGCTCCCACGCCGGGGCAGACCATTTCCAACAATTGCTTCTCCGAGTTAATCAGGTGGCCGATTTGCCAAGCCAGGTGATTGCTCCCCACGGTCGGGCGAGTCATCAGCTCCGCATCCGACAAATCGCCGAGGTACGTCTTCAGGATGTAATCCCCCAAATCCATCTGAGCCTTCAAAACATCTTTCGCATTCATGGCGTTCATCCTTCGAGAGTGTTTGTGGCGCACGCGGCTCGCGTGCGACAGATTATGGTTTATTTCAAAACCGTACCGCGACCGTGAGGGAGCGGCCAGTCACCTAGAAAATCAACTACTCACCTTTGCTCGTAGTGACCCGATTTATCGGGTCGAGACCGACCGGGTAAATCGGGGCACTACGAGCGATCGTGTGCAGTCGGATTAGAAAACCGACCGTTCCGTCACGGAACAGTGATTTCTCAATGGCCGCTGACGAGTGACTTCGCCAACCGCCTTTCCAATCTCACCGTATCGCAATCAGAGACCGACTGATCGGCTTTTAGGGGGGTTCCTTGGAGCGGCAACTTCAAAGAGCCGGATAACAGGGAACAACGTGCGGGTGAGGTCAGGCAGCCTTCAGATCAAAACTCCGGTCGCCAAGATTTGTGTCGGTTCCTATCTTCCCGGCGTCCGCTCAAGGGAGTTTTGCCATGTCATCGAAACTTGAAACTCGTTCCTCTTTCGCCGAGACCGCTCGCCGCGTTTACGACCAGACTCTGCGGACTGAGTTAGAAGCATCTCACATGGGCGAATTGATTTCGCTGGAACCGGAATCGGGCGACTATGTTTTGGGGCGAACGTTTCGCGAAGTGGATCTCGCCACGCAAGAAAAATTCGGACGTAAGCCCACGTCCATTTTTCGAATTGGCGGAGGTGCTGCGGTGAAGTTTGGAGGAAGCTCAAGTCGTGCGCGGATTCATTGATGAATTTGGCCTGGCGTTCGTCACGGTGGATTTCGGCCAAGGACCGCTCGATTTCATGATCGACACGGGCTTCACCGGCACGTTGGTTGTCGGCGAACAGTTTTTCGACCCACGACAAGCCGAGTATGCCGGCCCGACCGATGCGGAAATGGCCGACGAAGCCTGGGCCGAATACGAGACCTACTACGTCGAGTTCGATTGGTTCGGCGAAATGATCCGCGCACGCATCCTGGTCGGCCCCGGAAAGACCTGCTTGTTAGGCGTCGCGCTGTTGATGGATTGTCGTCTTGAACTCGACTACCCGGTTAGAACGGTCAACATCGTCTGATCGGTCAACGGTAGCCCGCTCTCGCCGAGAGCGGACGCGGCGAGCAAAGCTCGCTCAAAATTCGGCTCTCGGCGAGAGCCGGCTACATTTCAGCACCGCTACTGCTTCGGCGGGTTGGCCTCCTTCACGATCGCTCCGTGTTCGTCGCTCATCACGAGAACCGAAAACTTGCTGACGGCGTCGAGGTCGTTGGTGTTGAGGCTCGAATAGTCGAAGCGGCCGCGGAGGTCGGTGTAGCCGTCTTTGTAGAACCGCGATGAGCCGTCCGGGCGTTGGGCGTAGACCTTCACGTATGCCTTCGCGATCGGCTTGTTGGTCGTCGCGTGCGTGACTTTTACTTGGCCGTAGTTCTCGATGACCTGCACGGTCAGCGAGTTCGAGTAGTACGCCTGCGTCTTCGTCTGGCCGCCGCCGGTGATCTCGACGAGCACGTTTTTGTTGTGCAGGTCTTTCGGCAGTTCGACCTTCTTCGACCCTTGAGTCACTTCGGTCTGCGCTCGGCGCGGGTCTCCCGACCCCGCCGCTTCGCTGGACCGAAGGTCTCCATTCTTCTCATCGACGCTGGAATCGCCGCCGCCGTTCGCTGCGGGAGACCTGCGGTCGGGGTCAGCGGCGGGGTCAGGAGACCCGCGCCGAGCGCTCAGTTTGCGATCCGCCAGCGCGACCGTGTCCACGCGGTTGGGTTGGATCAGGCTGAATTGGCCGCTGAATTGTTGGACGAAGGGGTTGCGGCTGAAGAGCAATTCGACATCCATCAGGTAGTAGCTGACTTTGACCTCGCCGAGGTTCTGGTGGTTGATTGTGAGCTGTTTCGCCTCGACGGTGAAGTCGAAGTTCGGGTCGGTCGCGGCGAGTTGTGTTTGGTCTTGGTTGCGGTCTTCGGTGTCGATCTTCTTCGGGCCGGCTCCGTCGATCTCGTCGAGCTGGGCCTTGATCGAGGCGAACGCTTGTCGCCAGCGGTCCACCGGGTAGTCGGTGTATTTGGTGGCGATGGCTCGCGCGAGCTTCGGGTTGTCGGTGAAGAAGTCGAGATACGCCTGGAAGTAGTCGTATTGCAGCCGAGTCGGCAGACGCTCCGGGTTCACGCGAGCGAACGTCGTCAGCGATTCCTCGATGCGGTCCTGCAACAGCAGGTCGTAGGTGACGACCATCAGGTCATCGTCGGTCAGGCTGCGTTGGTAGGAAAACTCGCGCAGCGAGCGGTGATATTGCTCGTTGAACTTCGCGTTGACGATCTGGCGTTGCTGGCCGAGCCGATGGGCTCGCGCGTTGACCAGCGGTTTGTAGTCGAGGTGCTCGTAGCTGCGACGCGCGACCGGGTCGATGGTCAGCATCGCGCTGACCAGCCGGCCCCCGCACTCGTTGACGAGTCCGTCGCTGTGTTGCAGGAACTCGCGAGTCGCGGCGACGTGGTTGTGCTTCAGGCCGTAAGACCACAGCGTCATGTTGAAAGCGTGCCGCGTGCTCAACAGCGAGATCGCAGCATCAAAGAACTTCGCGTCGTGCATCCGCCACGCCATGCGGTCGAGGTTCAGACCGTGGACGTTGTGGCCGTTCAAGAACTTCAGGCAGTCGTCGGCCGAGGCGTATTGCGAGACGTAATCCCAACTCTCGGTGTCGATCTTGGTCGGCTTGTCCACGACGTTGAAGGTGCTCGGCGTCGCGAACGCGATCAGCTCGCCGTTCTTCGCGACGTGAATCGGGAAGTGCGGGAACTGCCCGGCGGCCGGGAAGTAGAAGAAGTAGTCCAGCGTCTGAGTGTGATACGGCTGCAAGTCCACATGCACGCTCTTGGTCGGCTGGCCGTTGGCGACGGGGATCGCTCCTTGCGGCACTTGCAGTAGCACGGTCAGCTTCTGCCGAGCGGACGTCGGGTTCGTGACGACCACTTGGCAGCCATAGACGGTGTGAATGACGAACTCGTCGGCGACGTACTTGTCGATCTGCTCGCCGTTTTCCTGGCGATGCCGGTCGCCGTGCCGGAAGAAATTCTGGCTGACGAGGATCGGCACCTTATCGGCGGCGGGCTGAGCGGCTTTGACCTCTTCATGGAAGACGATCATCGGGCTGCCGGCCGCGAGCGTCATCTGCGGGCCCTCGAATTTCGATTCATGCTTCGCCGGCTCGAACGGCAGATCGAGCACCGCCAGCGCGAGCATCATCTCCGAGAAGTTGCGGCTCGCGTCCGCGATGTTCGTGCTGAGGAACGGCTTCGTCGCATCATGCTGAGCGTAGTCACGCCAGAACGAGTTGACCGTGATGAGAGCGGGATTCTGCTCGGCGATGGCGAGGTGGTAGTAGTTGTTCTCGGCCCATTCCTTGGTCGGGTCCATCTTGCGGTAAAGCTGCCGGACATCGGCTCGGCTGTACGCTAAGAAGTGCTCCGCTTTATCGCCAAGCTTCCCGCCGTCCATGTCCTCGTCAGTCAATTCTCCATTCCTGTTCGAGTCCTTCTTATCAGCGGCGCGTCGGGAGCGTTCAGCCATCGGCTTGCCATCGCGTTCGAGTCCGCGTTTGAGGCGATCCACGCCGGCTTCTTCCTTGGCCTTCTCGCGAAGTCCTAGTTGCTGCTTGCCAGCCTTCTTGGCTTCGGCTTGTTCGCCCGCCATCCCCCCCCCAAATCCGCCGAGTGTTCGATGCGGCCGAGATGCTCCAGCAACCGCGCCGCCAGCAGCGGACGGAGCCGATTCGCTGTTGAGTTGAGTTGGCTCGAACATCACTTCCGATTCCTTCAGTTGCCGACCGAGATTCAACTTCAAGCCGAGGCCGTCGTCGGTCTCCAGCGAACTCCCCTTCGCCGCCGTGTCGAACAGCAACAAGAACCGGTCGATGTTCGACGGCTGCAACTTGAACAGCTCGTCGATGTGCCGCGAGGTCTTCGGTCCCTCGCCGTTGATGTGCTGGGCGAGGAACACTCGCTCGGCAACGTTGAGCTGCCCGTGAGACCACGGTTGCAGGAACGGATCAACCTTGTCGTCCAGCAGCCAGCGGTCGAGGAACGTCTTATCCTTCTTGTTCGCGAGGTACGGCTTCACCACCGCGTTGAAGAACTTCGGATCTTTCTTCGCGAGGAACACATTCAACTCGTGGCAGGCGAACTTCGAGTATTTCTCCTTCTGCTCTTCCGGCTTGAGCTTCGGCCAGTTGAGCAGGAACGAGAACTCGGCCAACTTCGGATCGTGCGTCAGCGTCGTGAACAGCAGATAAACCCGCGCGAGACTGTCATACGCCTCGAACTTAGACGTGGCGATGTCCGCCAACGTAAACGGCTGCCCGGCCCCGACCAGACTGATGCGCTTCTGCTGCGTGAAGTGCTTCTTCGGATCAAGCCCATTCGCCAACCGCAAATCAATGAAGTGCGACTTCGGCTCGTCCAGCGCGACGCTCCGCCACGTCGTGCTCAGCGGATCGCAGGCGACGACATGCAGATGCTGATGCGCACCAAGCAGATCGCGTTTCAACACGATCTTGCCATCCTTGTCCGGCACAAGGTTCACAAACACGGCCGACGCTTCCGCCAGGAAGTCGAGATTTGCGAAGTCACCGCCGCGTGCGACACCGGCCGCTAGCAATTCGTCGCGAGCCATCGCGCTGGCCGGCGGCGGACCCTTGGCAGCGAAGTCATCGCCAACCGCCGCGATCTGCTCGCCGGTCTCGGTCGAACGCAGCACCCACGGATTGAGCAGCAGCGATGGCCGCTCCAGCGTGTTGCCCGGAAACTTCCGCGCGTACTTGCGGTCGATGATGTAGCGGTACTCGTCGCCGATGTTGCGGCCCGCGAGATACACCGACTCGGCCGGCGACGTGCGGATCGCATACGGCTCGGACTGCGAAACCTTCGCGAGATGATTTCCTGCCGCGTACGCCGGAGCGAACCGCGTCGCAAACAAATGCACGCGAGCAAACTTGTTAGCGTTGCTGAGCTGGATGACGAGATCCTTGTCGTCCGCTTTGACGCTCTCAATCTGCAACGCCTTGAGCGGCTTCGTTTCAAGCTGCCGCACATTGCCAAGCACATAGCCATGCTTCGCCTCGCCGGGAGCGATGCGAATGCGGACGTGCCGATTCAACGACTTCAACCACAGGTCGTAGTCTCCTGATTTCAATCCGCTGATCGTGAGGAGTCCGTTCTTGATTGACAGGTTTTTGTTCCGGTCGGCAACAAACGAATCGCCGCGAAGTTCGAGAAGGGAGACCTGCGGTAATCCAAGCTTGAATTCATCATCATCTGAGGAGCCCCAACTCAGGTACGGCAGAGTCAGCGCTTCGCCGACTTGGCCGTGCAGTGATTGCAGATAGGTGTGCTCGTCTGGCCGAATCGGCCAAGCGTGCTGAGTTCCTTCGGGACTGGTCGCTGTGATCGCGACGATGTCTACAAGGTGGCCGAGTGACACTCGGCCAGTCTTGTCGGACTTAAACGTCAAATGCTTCGGGTCGCGGAAGTCGCGATGCTTGACCACGATTTGTATTGGCCGCGACGTCTTCGGCTCGCCCGTCTTGCCGAGCAGTTCGACGAAGTAGCCGCTCGCCGTGCGCAGCAAATGCAGGTCTTCGATCTTGTCCGTCCGGTCCATCTCGTTGAGCGCGAACGACTCGTTTGCGGCCAGCGCGATCGTCTGATTCGTGCTGAGCACTTTGACCTGCCCGATCAACTGGAAGCTCAACGCCTGCACGCGCGGCGGGACAGAAAACTCGTGCGTCGATTCGCGGTCCTCGAACAATTTGAAATTCGGAATCTCAGTCGAGGACGCCACGCCGTCATGATCGGTCGAAACGATTTGCAGTTTGACTTGCTCCAGCAACTTCGTGCTGACCGGCGTCCCGTTCAGCGTGAGTTGCGGCCGAACGACAACCGTCGCCTTCTTGCGACTCAGCAGCGATTCGCGATCGACAAAGATGCCGGCCGAGAGTGCGAACGCTTCGCCTTCGTGTTGGAAGTAATCGAGGCAGGCATATTCGTGGGATAGGCTTCCAGCCTGTCGTTTTTCTTTGTCGTCTTCCTTCGACAGGCTGGAAGCCTGTCCCACGAGGACCACCGGCTGTCGGCTCGGCTGATGCGTGAACGGGACGATGATCTCGCCGGACTTGTCGGCGACGTACTCGTGCCCGCTCAGCAGGATGCGAGCGTCATCGACTTTCTGATTCTTCTCGTCGAGGATCGTGAAGACTTGCCCGGCGGTTCCGGTCTTCGCGAGGAATTTGAGTTTGCCTTTGCGAATCAGCGCCCGGCTGCTGCGGCCGTTGCCGATGAAATCGACGACGTACACGCCCGGCTTCTTCAGTTCGGGGAACTCGAAGCGGCGGCGGACTCGGCGGAACGATGTGTCGTTGTAGGTGTGTGTGGTCTCGCGATTGGCGACCAGGCCGTCGAGGTTCACGTCGGTGTCCACTTCGCGCAGTTGCTCGCGGTAGAAATTCTTGGTGTTGATCTCGAAGACCTTCACGATCAGCGTGCCGACGCTCTTGACGTGCAGGTCCAGCGCAACCGGCTCATCGGCCGAGTAGGTCGTGCGGTTCGTCGGATCGAATTCGATCTCGACCCGCTGTTTGAGTTGCTGGAAGAGTTCGGCAGGCAGCATCGCGGCCCATTGCTCCGGCTCGCCGAGTCCGTTGAGGATCTTCGTTTCGGCGAACAGATGCTTGAGATAGATGTCGTTGATGAACGGCTCGAATTCCTTCGGGTTCGCAGCGTCCAACAAGAAATGTTGCAGATAGCTGCGGACGAGCGGCTCATCATTCGCGACCGGAGGCAGCAGCGACCCCGGACGCAAGTCGATGCTGACGTCAGCGGGGAATTGCTTCCGCGCCTGCGATTCGGCCATCGCCTTCGACAGGTACCCGACCGGCCGAGGCAATTGCAGGTATGCCAAGAAGCGATCCTTATCGAGCTTGCCGAGCGACCGATCCAGCCACAACCGGTGATACAGCGTCTGCGCCTTGAGCGAGTTCTGCACCGGCGGCAATTTCGCGGCGAACGCCGACAACCGATCGAGATACGCCGTCATCGCCTTCGAGTCGTGCTGCCAATCTTCATCCGGCCCCGGCTGCAATCGGACCAGCGACGCGACGACCCAATGCTGATTGGTGATGAGGTCCGGCTTCGACTTCAGCAACTCATCAAGCTGCGCCTGCGTCAGCAACCGATGAATGTTGAACTGCCCGAACCCGCCGGAGTTCGGATGCCCGAAGTCGTCGAGGATCAACTTCGTCAGCGCCGCGTAATCCGGCCGAGCCAATCGCGAGATCAAATGCCGCCGCCGATCCCCGTCCAGCTTTTCGTTGACCAGCCAATCGAATGACGCATCCGTGAAGCCTTCAGTATTCGGCTGCTGCAAGGCTTGCTGCATCAACGTTGCGCGCGTGATCCACTGTGGATCGAGCTTCGTCGGCAGGTTCGGCTCGACGCCGAGTTCTTCCTTCTGATGCCCGAAGTTCACCCCCAGCTTGTTGCGCAGGAACTCCAACGTCTTCTGAGGATTCTTGTCGTAGGTCAGCAATGCCTGCCGCGCGAGGATCTCGTTGACGCGCTGCGTGTGCCCGATCTTCTGAATCCACTGCGTGACCAGCGGTTCGACCTTGTCGAACTGCTCGGCCTGCTGCGCGTGCAGGCAGTGGAAGTAATAAAAGTCTTCCGTCCCCGGCACGAGCTGCTTGAGCGGCACCGCTCGATCCGGCGCGAGGGCGAAGTCCTCGATGAAGTTGATCTCACCGGCACGAGTCTGTTCGATCCCCACCGTTCCGATACCAATTGTCAAAGTCACGCCGACCGCTCGAAGCCAATGAGACCATCGCATGGGAACCTCGCTGAAAAGTTGATGACGGGTGAATGGAGAGACCATCCGCGCAGATTGTGAGTCGCCTCAGAACAGGGACGTGCCAAGAGGCGGTCGCCTTAGGAAAAGTTCCCGCGGATTCTACAAAGGGACCGAAAGAAGTACCCAGCCACGCGGTGTTTCAAAGTGCTCAGTCATCAGCCGTGACCGGCCGATGGCCGTCCGCCGGATTCCGATCGCCGTGATTCTTGTTCCGAAGAATCCCATGCGGCATTGCGTCGTGGTGATCCGTGACATCCGCGTCATCCGTGTGCTCTTCAGGGATTGCGCGGCCTGGAGAGAACACGGATCACACAGATGACACGGATGCGGTCGGAGCCTCCTGACGCTGATGGTTTGCCAATTCCCAACCGCAGTTCAAGTTGATTGACGCTCCGCCGCTGAGATCGCGATTATCCGGTCGCTCACCGAGTTTCGTTTCACGATCTTTTTCTGAGGCCCACATGTCCGATTTGCCGTCCCCCACTGAAACCCCGGAACCGCATCGTTTGGAAGCCGCTCGGTTGGAAAAACTGCACAAGCTCGAAGCGCTGGGCATCGATCCCTGGGGACAACGATTTGATGGGCACATCGGGATCGGGACCGCTCGCGACAAGTGCCCCGCCGAGTACGGCTCGGACGGCGAGACGGTGCGCGTCGCCGGTCGCATCATGCTTCAGAACGATCGTGGCAAACTAAAATTCTTTCACATTCAGGACGCCACCGGTCGCATCCAGTTGATGATCTCGAAGAAGGATGTGCCGGAGACGACCTGGCAGGCGATTGAGCAACTCGATCTCGGCGACCTCGTCGGCATCGACGGCCGGCTGCGAGTCACCAAGACCGGCGAGAAGACGATCTTCGTCGAGCAGCTCACGCCACTATGCAAATCGCTGGCGACTCCTCCGGAGAAATTCCACGGAGCACACGACATCGAGATGCTCTTGCGGCACCGCTACATCGACATGATCTACAACGAGGGGGTGCTCGACCGGCTGCTGAAGCGGACGAAAATCATCAGTTCGATTCGCGCGACCTTGGCTGGCCACGGCTACGTCGAGGCGGAGACTCCCGTGTTGCACGCGATCGCGGGCGGTGCGGCGGCGCGGCCGTTCGTCACGCATCACAACGCGCTCGACATCAATCTGTATCTGCGGATCGCGCTGGAACTGCATCTCAAGCGACTGATGGTCGGCGGCATCGAGCGGGTCTACGAGATCGGCCGAGTCTTCCGCAACGAGGGGATCGACGCCACGCACAATCCCGAATTCACGATGATCGAGCTGTATCAAGCCTACGCGAACTACGAAGTGATGATGGACCTGTGCGAGCAGATCACCCTCGACGCCTCGCAGGCCGCCGGCAACGAGTCGCTCGTCGTGCCCTGGGGAGACAAGACGGTCGATCTGACGCCGCCGTGGCAGCGCTGCAAGTACGCCGACCTCTTCCGCGAACACGCCGGTTGCGACATGCACGACGCCGACGCCGTGCTGGCGAAAGCGAAGTCGCTGCACATCGAAACCGCCGGCAAGCACCCGGATGTGCTCGTCAACGAAGTCTTCGAGGCGACGGTCGAAGATGCTCTTGAGGGCCCGGTCTTTGTCATAGACTACCCGGCCTCGATGTGCCCGCTCACCAAACGGAAGAAATCCGATCCGAGCATCGCCGAACGATTTGAACTGTTCATCCACGGCCGCGAGATCGCGAACGCCTACACCGAACTCAACGACCCGCGTCTGCAAGAAGAGACCTTTCGCACCCAGCTTGCCGGTCAAGCGGAAGAGGACTCGATGGCCAAGATGGATCACGAGTTCGTCTACGCCCTGAAGGTCGGGATGCCTCCGGCCGGAGGCATGGGCATCGGCATCGACCGACTGGTCATGTTGCTGACAAACACGAATACGATCCGCGATGTCATCGCCTTCCCGCTGTTGAAGCCGGAGTGACGATCGCGGTCTGGCCATCTTTTTGAGGAGACAATCATGTTCGCCATTCGGAATCGTTCGCTGATTGCAGTGTTGTCGATCGTGGTCTTGAGCGGTTTCGTCGTCTCGCGCGCGGAAGACAAGAAAGTCGAGAAGAAGGCCGAGCCGAAAACGAAGCGCGAGGTCAAACTCTTCAACGGCAAGGATCTCGACGGCTGGAAGAACTCGATGTTCGGCGGCGATGGCGAGATCACCGTTGAGGACGGCCAACTGATTCTTGACCGAGGCAACGAACTGACCGGCGTCACTTGGAAAGATGGGAAGACTCTGCCGAAGTTCAACTACGAGATTTCGCTGGAAGCTCAGCGCGTTGACGGCAGCGACTTCTTCTGCGGGCTGACGTTTCCGATCAAGGACGACCCGTGCAGCCTGATCCTTGGCGGTTGGGGCGGGACTGTCTGCGGGATCTCCAGTCTCGATTTCAAAGACGCCTCGGAAAACGAGACGACGTTGTTTCGCGAATTCAAAAACGGTCAGTGGTACAAGATCCGCCTGCGAGTCTTGGAGAAGCGGCTGACCGCCTGGATCGACGGAAAGGAAATCATCGACGTCGATCTGACGGGTAAAAAAATCGGCATCCGCAGCGAGGTCGATCCCAGCAAGCCGCTGGGATTCTGCTCGTATTCCACGAAGGCCGCACTGCGAAACATCGTGCTGAAAGAAATCGAGCCTCCGAAGGAAAAACCGGCCGCGGCCGATTCTTCCAAGTAAGGGGCTTCCGGATGGTTCATTGCCGAAAAATCCTGGACTCGACAGTCGCTTTCTCCTGACGGGTTCGGGTACTCTGGCTGTCATTCTCCCTGAGCGGCTCGGCGGATCCGAGTTGGCTTGCGGAAACCCCGCCCCCTAGTCCCGCCAAATAGTTACCGGTTGAGCGTTCCGCGTCGGATGCGGAGTTCAACGACGGTCCTTTAAGAATGAGGTGTCGCGATGCGTGCGCTTGGGCATCGTTCCGTGGTTGTGTGCTTGGGATTGATCGGTTTGTCGTCGGCCTCGGCGCTGTTCGCGGCCGAGACTCCGGCCGCTGATGCGGTCAGTTTCGACAAGCAAGTTCGTCTGATCTTTCAGGCGAATTGCCAGGGCTGCCATCAGCCCGCCAAGGCCGGCGGTCAGTATGTGATGACGGCGTTCGACAAGCTCGTCAAAGGGGGCGAAAGTGGCTCGGCCGCAGTCGTGCCCGGCAAGCCGGAGGGGAGCCACCTCCTGCAACTCATCACCCCCAAGGACGGCAAGGCGGAAATGCCCAAGGGCAAAGCTCCGCTGACGGCCGCCGAGATCGAGATCATCAAGAAGTGGATCGCTCAAGGTGCGAAGGACGACACCGCCGCCGGAGCCAAGCAGCGCTACGACCAAGATCATCCACCCGAATACACCCGGCCGCCGGTCATCACGTCGCTCGATTTTTCTCCCGACGGACAAACGCTGGCGATCTCCGGTTTCCACGAAGTGCTGTTGGCGAAAGCCGAGACCGGCGAATTGATCGGTCGATTGGTCGGCTTGTCGGAGCGCATCGAATCGGTGCGGTTCTCTCCCGATGGAGCACGGCTCGCGGTCACGGGTGGACTGCCCGGCCGCATGGGGGAGATTCAGATTTGGGATGTCGCCACCAAGAAACTGACGCTGGCTGTCACCGCCACGTTCGACACGGTCTACGGCGGCAGTTGGTCCTCCGACGGCAAGCTGATCGCGTTCGGCGGTGCGGACAACCTCGTGCGAGCGATCGACACGACGACCGGCCAACAAGTCCTGCAAAACGGAGCCCACTCCGATTGGGTGCTCGACACCGGCTTCTCGCCAGACAACAGCCACTTGGTCTCCGTCAGTCGGGACATGACCGCGAAGCTCACTGAGGTCGGCACGCAACGGTTCGTCGATAACATCACGTCGATCACACCGGGTGCGCTCAAGGGCGGGATTCAAGCGGTCGCCTCGCTGCCGAACCGCGATGAAATGTTGACCGGCGGCTCGGACGGAGTGCCCAAGATTTATCGGCTGTATCGCAAGACCGCACGGCAAATCGGCGACGACACCAACATGCTGCGCTCGTTGGTGGACGCGAAGACCCCGATGCGCGGCCGCATCTTCGGTGTCGCGACCAGCCGCGATGGATTCCGCTTCGCGGCTTCCAGCGCACTCGACGGAAACGGCCAGGTGTTCGTCTTCCGCTTCGATCCGGCTCAGGTGCCGGAAAACGTCAAGGCGATGCTTGCGAAACCGTTCGCAGTTCGCGCTCCCGCCGAGAAGGACGCGATCGAAAATCACTTCAAAGCAGCCGCCTTGACCGAATCAAAACTCGAAGTCAAAGCGAACGTCTATGCCGTCGCATTTCGGCCCGACGGGAACATCGTCGCGGCGGCCGGTTCCGACGGAGTCATCCGGTTGATCGACGCCAACAACGGACAAGTCACGAAAGAGTTCTCTCCCGCGCCGGTCAAGCCGACGACCGGCACGCCTGCGAGTCAACTCGCCGCGAATTGGAAGCCGACCGCCGAGAAAGCGGAAACCGAATCGCTGCCGAACGGCGCGAAAGTCGTCGGACTCGAAGTCATTCCCACGGCAATCAAGCTGACCAGTCCGTTTGATTATGTGCAATTGCTCGTCACGGCCAAGCTGGACAGCGGCGATCGCGTCGATGTCACGCGGCTCGCACAGACTCAAGCCGCTGCTGCGAACGTGACTGTCTCGCCGGTCGGCGTCGTGCGAGCGGCCACCGACGGCGCGACCTCGGTGGTTGTGAAGCTCGGCGATCAAGCGGCGACGATCCCGGTCGAAGTCAGCGGTGTCGCGGCTGAGTTTCATCCCGACTTCATTCGCGACGTGAACCCGGTCCTCTCGCGAGTCGGCTGCAATGCCGGCACTTGTCACGGCGCGGTCAAAGGTAAGAACGGATTCAAGCTCTCGCTCCGCGGTTACGACCCGATCTACGACGTGCGAGCACTGACCGACGATCTGTCGTCGCGCCGCGTGAACCTCGCCTCACCCGACGACAGCCTGATGCTGCTGAAGACGACGGCAGCCGTGCCTCACATGGGTGGCCAAGTCATTCAACCGGGCGAGCCGTACTACGAAGTCATTCGCCGCTGGGTCGCCGACGGTGTGAAGCTCGACCTTAACACACCGCGCGTCGTGAAGATCGACGTGCTGCCGCAGAACCCGGTCGTGCAATTGATCGGTGCCAAACAACAACTCCGAGTCCTCGCGACCTACGCCGACGGCCGAGTCCGCGACGTCACGCGCGAAGCGTTCGTCGAAAGCGGCAACACCGAAGTCGCCTCTGCGGAACGAGGCGGGCTGCTGAAATCGCTCCGCCGCGGCGAAGCTCCGATGCTGGTGCGGTACGAAGGCTCTTATGCCGCGACCACGCTGACGGTGATGGGCGACCGCACGGGATTTGTCTGGGCCGAACCTCCAGCCAATAACAAGATCGACCAACTCGCCGCCGCCAAATGGCAGCGGATGAAGATCCAACCGTCAGGACTCGCGTCCGACGCCGAGTTCATTCGCCGTGTCTATCTCGATCTGACCGGACTGCCAGCCAGCGTTGATCAAGTGAAAGCGTTCCTGGCAGACACTCGCGACACGAAGGTCAAGCGTGACGAGTTGGTCGACAAACTGGTCGGCTCGGACGACTACGTCGAGTACTGGTCCAACAAGTGGGCCGACCTCTTGCAGGTCAACGGTAAGTTCCTCGCTCGCGAAGGAGCGACCTCGTTCCGCAAATGGATTCGCGATGAGATCACCGCGAACACGCCGTACGACCAATTCGCCAAGAAGGTCATCACGGCGACGGGATCCAACAAAGATGTCCCGCAGGCGGCGTACTACAAAATCCTCCGCGAAGCGACCGCGACGATGGAGAACACGACGCACCTGTTCCTCGCGATTCGTTTCAATTGCAACAAATGCCACGACCACCCGTTCGAGCGTTGGACTCAGGACCAGTACTACCAGACGGCCGCGTACTTCGCTCAGTATGGACTCGACAAAGACCCGGCCAGTGGCGACCGCAACATCGGTGGCACGGCTGTTGAAGGAGCGAAGCCGCTGTACGAGAGCGTCGTAGACCGGGCCACCGGCGAAGTCTTGCACGAGCGAACCTCACAACCGACTCCGCCGAAGTTCCCATTCCAACTGACCAGCCAAGTCACTCCCCCCGCCGCCGCTCCGCCGGCTCCGAAACCGCGCCGCATGGAATTCGCCGATTGGCTGACATCGAGAGACAATCCGTACTTCGCGAAGAGCTACGTCAATCGGCTGTGGGGCTATCTGTTCGGCGTCGGCATCGTTGAGCCGATCGACGACATCCGCGCTGGCAACCCGCCGACGAATCCGGAACTGCTCGACTATCTCACGCAGGAATTCCTCGCCAGCAACTTTGATGTGCGGCATGTGATGAAGCTGATCTGCAAGTCGCGAACGTATCAATTGTCAGTCGACACGACACCGTTCAACGCGGACGACAAGATCAACTACTCGCACGCCCAACCGCGCCGTCTGCCGGCCGAGGTGCTGTTCGACACGGTGCATCGCGCGACCGGTACGATCACCAAGATCCCCGGCGTCGCTCCCGGTTCTCGCGCTGCGGCGATGCCCGATTCCGGCATCGAATTGCCGAGCGGTTTCTTCGCCACCTTCGGCCGACCTGTTCGCGAGAGTGCTTGCGAATGCGAACGCTCCGGCGGCTTGCAGCTCGGCCCGGTCATGGCGCTCATCAGTGGAGCCACCATCGCCGATGCGATCTCCGATCCGACCAATGAACTGACGAAGCTCGTGGCTGCTCAGCCGGATGACGTGCAGCTCGTCAACGAACTCGCGCTGCGAGTCCTCAATCGCCCCGCCGAAGACGCGGAACGCAAAGCCTTCGCGAACGCACTCGCGGAACTCGACGGCGATCACCAAAAGCTGGTCGCCGCACTCAAGCAACGCGAAACCGATGTCGCAGCGCGGATGCCGGACTTGGTGAAGAAGCGAGAAGAGTCCATCGCCCGCACGAAAGATGAAGTGGCCGCCTACGAAAAGGAGACTCTTCCAGTTCGGACGGAGATGGAAAAGAAGCGGCAGGAAAACATCGCCGCTCGGCAAGCAGACGTGAAAGCCTACGACGATCGCTTGGCCGCGAAGGTCGGCGAATGGGAGAAAAAGCAGACCAGCAACGTCGAATGGATTCCGCTGCTCCCCTCGTCCGCGACCGGCTCGAAGGAAACGACACTGAGCTTCGAGTCTGATCGTTCGGTGGTCGTCGAATCCAAAGGTTCTCGCAACGCGGTGCTGACCATTCTGCTGCCGACCAATCTGCGCAATATCACCGCCTTCCGCCTGGAAGCGATCGCCAACGAGAAGTTGCCGAACGGCGGCCCCGGCCGAGCCGCTGACGGCAACTTTGTGCTCAACGAATTCGAGGTCTTCGCCGCTCCCGCCGCGAAACCGGCCGAGGCCAAGAAGGTCGATCTGCACAAGCCGCTGGCCGACTTCAGCCAAGCCAACTTCGAGATCGCCAAAGCCGTCAACGGCAACCCCAACGACGGCAATAAAGGCTGGGCCATCTCGCCCGCTTACGGCGTGACTCACTGGGCCACGTTCGAGTGCAAGCAAGCGATCAACATCGAAGGTGGGACGCAATTGAAGATCGTGATGCACCACAAGTTTACTCAGCCGGATTATGTGCTGGGCCGCTTCCGTATTTCGGTGGCCATCGACAAGACCGACGTCGGCCTGACGCTCGCCGACGACTACAAAGCGATCGTCGCGACACCCGCCGCTCAGCGAACGGCACCGCAGGCAGCTTTTCTGGCCAAACACTTCAAGGCGGTCGATCAGGAATTCGTCAACCTGCAAGCCGCCTTGGGAGTCGCCAATCAACCGCTACCGGTCGACCCGAAACTGGTCGAACTGCAAGGCAAATTGGAACTTGTCAGCCAGCCCATCCCCCCGGATGGCCGACTACTCCAACTGCAAGCTGACACGAAAAACAGCGAAAGCCAACTCGGCAACAAACGTCTGACCGCCGCACAAGACGTCGTTTGGGCCTTGATCAACACACCGTCGTTCTTGTTCAATCGGTGAGACGCGATTGGTCGATCTGAGGAATCGAGGTGCCGTCATGGTCACAATGACAAAGACTCCGAAAGCGGCGATCTTGGAAGTAGTTTCCAATCAACCCGACAATGCAACCTGGGATGAACTGCAATACCACATTCAAGTTCGCGAAGGGATCGAGCGTGGTCTTCGGCAAGTCGAGACCGGTGAACATCGAGACGCCGAAGACGTGTTTGATGAGTTGCTGAAAAAGGAAAACTGGTCCGAGTCCGATCATCGGCACTATGACGAAAGTGTTCTCGCTAAGTTGGAACACGCTCACGCCCAAGCCGAAGCCGGAATGTTGTACGATGAGGAGGAAGTCTTCGCCGAGTTGTTGTCGGACGAGGACGTGGCATGAGCCGCAGTCGCTGGACTGAAGACGCGAAGGTGGACCTCGCCGAGATCAAAGCCCACATCGCCGATGATTCCAGGGAAAACGCGAAAAGGTTCATCAAACGAATTCGAGCGGCTGTCAAAGCCATTCACTTTCCAGAATCAGGCAGCCGCGTCCTTCAATTTGACAAAGTGGATCTGCGAGAGATTTACGTCGGAAACCATCGCGTGATCTATCGAGTTGTGAAAAATGAGATTTGGGTTTACCGAGTGATCCACGGAGCCAGACGGCTCCCGGACTCGCTCGGGCAACTCTAAGAGAATTTGAATCGTTCAAGCCCTTTCGAATGGTGGTCAGCATTTTCTTCAAAGGAAACAAACATGCTTTCTCTTCTTGGTCAACGTGCGAAAGATTTCTGTGATCGCCGACAAGGGATGTCTCGCCGCGACGTTTTGCGAGTCGGTGGCAGCGGGATGTTCGGGCTGACGCTCGGCTCGATACTGAAGATGCAGGCGCAGGCTGAAGAGACCAAGATCACTGGTGGGCCGGGTTGGGGAAAAGCCAAGAGCGTCGTGCTCATCTACCTGCAAGGTGGGCCTTCACATTTGGACCTGTGGGATCCAAAACCGGATGCTCCGGACAATGTGAAGAGTATCTTCCAGCCGATCGACACCAAGCTGCCCGGCGTGAACTTCACCGAGATTCTGCCGAAGCTCGCGCAGATCAACGACAAGTTCACGATGATCCGCTCGCTGGGCTACACGCCCAACGGGTTGTTCAATCACACGGCCGCCATCTATCAGATGATGACCGGCTACACGACCGACAAGGTCAGCGCGTCGGGACAATTGGAGCCCCCAAGCCCGAAGGACTTCCCGAACTTCGGCTCGAACATCATCCGCCTCAAGCCGCCGACCGAACCGATGCTGCCGTTCGTGATGCTGCCTCGACCGCTGCAAGAGAGCAACGTCGTCGGCAAGGGAGGCACCGCCGGATTCCTCGGCAAAGCCTTCGACCCGTACACGCTCTACCCAGAGGGTGACGATCTCGACATGAACAAGATGGAGAAGATTAAGGTCGATGATTTGCAGCTTCGTCCGGAGGTCTTCTCCGTTCGACTCGAACGCCGCGCGCGTTTGCGTGACACGATCAACGCCAGCATGAAGTCGATCGACGCGGCGGTGAAGGACTACAACCTCGACGCCTACTACGACCAAGCCCTGCGATTGATCGTCTCCGGCCGCGCCCGCGAAGCGTTCAATCTGAGCGCCGAGAATCCGGAAACGCGAGCACGCTATGGCCGCACGACGTTCGGCCAGAGCTTGCTGCTGGCACGTCGCTTGGTGGAAGCCGGCACGCGCGTTGTGGAAGTCGTATGGCCGAAGGTCGCCAACAGTGACAATCACTCGTGGGACCATCACGCCGGTTTGCCCGATCGTATGAAGAAGCAGTCGGGTCCGATGCTCGATACCGGATTGTCGGCGTTCCTCAGTGATCTCGATGAACGCGGGATGTTGGAAGAGACCCTCGTGCTGTGCGTCGGCGAGTTCGGCCGCAGCCCGAACCGCGGAGTCAGCACCTCCGGCAACAGCAACACCGCCGATGGCCGCGATCACTGGCCGTACTGCTACACCTGCGTCATGGCCGGTGCCGGTGTGAAGCGCGGAGTCGTCTACGGCAAGAGCGACAAGACCGCTTCCAGCCAACTCGAAAACCCGGTCCATCCGATCGAGTTGCTGGCGTCGATCTACCACTCCTTCGGAATTCACCCGGAGACGATCGTCTATAACCACCTGAACCAACCGCGCGAGTTGGTAAAGGCTCAGGCTGTGACAAGCTTGTTCGCGTAATGAATCCAGTTCGTACCGGATCGGCGTCGCTCGGCGACGCCGATCCGAGTTGCGAAGCAACTCGGCCACAGGGGATTCATCATGGAGCCAACAATGGGACGAGTGACGACCCCCGCGCTGATCGAGAATCTGGAAGACCTCTGGATGGCGAATCGCGGGTTGCAAACGAGCGAATCCGTCCGCCGAGTCCAAGTCGAAGACGCGTTGGTGGATACCGGCGCAATGATTCTGTCGTTGCCCACCAATCTCATTCAGCAACTCGGATTGAAGTCCACCGGTCAGAAGCGGACGATGACAGCGGGTGGTCCACGCACGACTTCGGTGTATCAGGCCGTCAAGCTGACCGTGCAAGATCGTGATTGCACGGTCGATGTCTTGGAAGTCCCCGATGCAGTCCCGGTTCTCATTGGACAAGTGCCGCTCGAAATCTTGGACTTTGTGATTGATATGCCGAACCGCCGGTTGATCGGCAACCCAGCACACGGCGGTCAGCAGATGTTTGAAATGTATTGAGCCGCTTTCGTGGCCACCGCTAGAACCCCGCGAGTTCCTGGCAACATCGACTCGACTTGCATCACAAGGGTCTGCGGAATGAACTCCTCCACGTTCGACGACGTTCTGCGCATTTATGGTCTGGAAAATTGGGGAGCGGGCTACTTCTCGATCAATCGCAGCGGCCATTTGGCGGTCCACCCAGAGAAGGGGGACGCTCGCGCGGCGGACGTCTATGAACTGGTGCGCGAACTGATCGATCAGCGAAAGCTCGCGCCGCCGTTTCTGCTCCGGTTTCCGCAGATCCTGGGGGCTCAGTTGCAACGGCTGTGCTTAGCCTACGAGTCTGCGGCGAAACAGTTCGAGTACACCGGCGGGCACTTCCCGGTCTTTCCGATGAAGGTCAATCCGCGCCGCGAAGTGGTTGAGGAATTCCTGCGTGAAGGCAAGCGGCAGGCCGTCGGCGTCGAGTGTGGATCGAAGGCGGAGTTGTACGCCGCGTTGTCGCTCGAACAGCCGGCAGACAGTTTGCTAGTTTGCAACGGCTTCAAGGACGAAACGTTTTTACGGCTGGCGTTGCTCGGTGTGCAGTCGGGCAAGCGTGTCGTCATCGTGATCGAGAAGCTCAACGAACTGAAGCTGGCGTTGAAGCTCGCCGAAGAAACCGGTGCGCTGCCGTGGATCGGGTTGCGAGCCAAGCTGTACTCGAAAGGCTCCGGCAAGTGGGCGTCGTCCGGTGGCGAGTCGGCGAAGTTCGGGCTGACGACTTCGGAAATCCTCGAATGCGTGCGGCTGCTGCGAGTGGCCAACAAGATCGGCTCGCTCAAGCTGCTGCACTTTCACATCGGCTCGCAAATCACCGACGTGAAGCGCGTGAAGAACGCGATGAAAGAGGCGGCTCGCGTGTACGCCAAGATTCGGCAGATGCAGATCGAGGTCGAATACCTCGACATCGGCGGCGGGTTGGGAGTCGATTACGACGGCTCGAAGACGACATTTGAAGGCTCGGTCAATTACTCGGTCGAGGAGTTCGCCAACAACGTCGTCTACACGATCAAGTCGGTCTGCGACGACGAGCAGGTGCCGCACCCGCACCTCGTCACCGAAAGCGGCCGAGTGATGACGGCATATCACACGCTGTTCGTCACGGAGATCCGCGACGAGATCGAAACCTTCGCCGACGACATTCCGATGGCCGCCGTCGATGACGACGATCCGCAGGTCATCTACGAACTCAAGTCGCTGCTCGACGGCGTCAACAGCAAAAACTATCGCGAGTACTACCACGACGCGCTCGACCAGAAGGACGAGTTGCACACGCAATTCAACCTCGGCCTCGTCAGCCTGGAAGACCGTGCGAAGGGGGAAGTGCTGTTCTGGGAGATTTGTGCCAAGGCTTCGCAACTGGCCCATCAGACGGACGCCGACGAGCCGGAGTTCGACGAACTCAAACGCATTCTCGCAGCAAAATATCTCTGCAACTTCTCGGTCTTTCGTTCGGCTCCCGATTCGTTTGCGATCAATCAGCTCTTCCCGATCATGCCGATTCACCGACTGAACGAACTCCCGACCGACTTCGCCACGCTGGCTGATGTGACCTGCGATTCCGACGGTTGTATTGATCGCTTTGTCGATCTCAAGGATGTGAAGCAGGTGCTGGAGTTGCACAAGTTCGACGATCAGCAGCCGTACTTCGTCGCGCTGTTCCTGACCGGCGCGTATCAAGAGGTCATGGGGAGCTTTCACAACCTGTTCGGTCTTCCGACGGAAGCTCAGGTCGTCATCGACACCGGCGGGAGCTATCACATCACGAAGCTGATCAACGGCAGCCGCGTATCCGACATGCTCAGCTTCGCGAAGTATGACAAGCAGCAGTGTCTCGAAAACTTTCAGAGGCAGATCACGGCGCAAGTCGCCGGTGGTCGGCTCGACCAAACGCACGCCGAGTCCGCCGTGAAGCATTACGAGCAAGCGGTCAACGGCTCGACGTATTTGGAATAACGGGGTCGGGAGTCTTTTTCAGGTCGGCGTCAAAGAGCTTTCGGAGGTCAACCGGTAACATCGCCGACCTGAAAAAGACTCCGGACCCCTTCGCGCGTTTTCGAATTCGCCGACATGACCACGACCGGTTCGCCATTCTCTGCTCAGCCATATCAAGGGATCGCGACGTTCGGCCGCCGGCCGCAGACGCGCGAGTTGTCTGGCGTCGATGTCGCGATCCTCGGCGTGCCGTACGACAGCTCGACGTCGTATCGCAGCGGAGCACGCTTTGGGCCGCGAGCGATTCGTGAGCAATCGCTGTTGCTGTGGGGCTACAACAACGCGCAGCAGGTCGCACCATTCGAGGTGCTCAACGTCGTCGATTACGGCGACGTCGATGTCGTGCCGGTGGACATCACGGCCACTCATCGTGCGATCGAACAAACTGCGGCGACAATCCTGCAAGCCGGTACGCGACTCATTACGCTCGGCGGCGACCATTCCATCAGCCTGCCGTTGCTGCGAGCTCATCACGAACGTCACGGCCCGCTGGCCGTCGTCCACTTCGACGCCCACCCCGATACGTGGGACGAAGAATATCCGTCGTTCAAATACAGCCACGGAACGCCGTTTCGCCGTGCGATCGAAGAGCAACTGATCGACACACAGGCGTATCTGCAAATCGGCATTCGTGGGCCGACTGGCGGGCCACAGGACTATGCGGATGCGCGTCAGCTCGGTGCCCGCATGATGACGTTCGACGAAGTGACCGATTTGGGATTGCCCGCCGTGTTGACCGAAGTGCGGCAGCGCGTGGGCGGTCGTCCGTTGTACGTCACGCTGGACATCGACGCCGTCGATCCCGCGTTCGCCCCCGGTACGGGGACTCCGGAAGTTGGCGGCTTCACGAGTCACCAGATGCTGCGATTGCTGCGAGGATTGTCCGGTTTGAACCTCGTCGGAGCGGATCTCGTCGAAGTTGCTCCGCCGTACGATCCTCAACAGATCACGGCGATTCTGGCGGCGAATCTCGTCTTCGAGTTGCTGTCGATGATGGCGACAAAGTAGACCGGTCACTCCGTGACCGGAACGTTCGAGTCACGGAGTGACTCGTCTACGATGTTCTGCAAACCCGCCTACAACTTGGAATCGTTATGGAACTCAAGACGTTGGAAATCCACGGACATCAACCGGGACCGAAGCTGTTGATCACGGCGGGCGTACACGGCGATGAATTCGAGCCGATGGCGGCCGTGCGCCGGTTGATGAAAGAGGTTGATCCGCAACACCTGCGCGGCAAGCTGACGCTGGTGCCGGTCGTCAACGAGTCCGCATTTCAAATGAGACGCCGCGCCGGCGAAGACGGAAAGGATCTGGCTCGGACATGCCCCGGCCTTGAAGTCGGCAGCCTCACCGAGCAAGTCGCGTTCGCGCTTTCACAACTGATCCGGTCGGCGGACTATTACATCGACCTGCACACCGGCGGGACGGCCTACACGGTCTTGCCGCTGAGTGGCTACACGCTGCACGCTGATCCGAAGGTATTGGCCGTGCAGCGGCGGATGGCTCAAGTCTTTGGGTTGGATGTCGTGTGGGGCACCGACCCGAACTTGGACGGCCGGTCGCTGTCAGTCGCTCGCGATGCCAACGTGCCAGCGATCTATTGCGAGTACCTCGGCGGCGGCCGCTGCGATCCGGCGGGCATCGACGCGTATGTGCGCGGCTGCCGCAACGTGATGATTGAACTCGGACTGCTTGAGGGCTCACCGGACATCCCGCGTCCGCCGCTGATCGTCGAAGACCATCGACCCGACGCGGGACACATGCAGATCAATCACCCGTCGCCGTGCGAGGGGTTCTTCGAGCCTGCTGTTGTGCTTGGCCAACGAATCCGTATCGGCGATCTCATCGGGACTGTGTGCGACGTGCTCGGAGAACGTGTCGAACGAATTGAGTCCCGCTACACTGGCCTCGTCATCGTGTTGCACACATTCCCAACGGTTGCGAAAGACGATAGCGTGGCGGTGGTGATGGAAATGGTTGGTTTCAGTTGAAGGAGTGTGATCATGACTCGAATCGTGGTTGACAAGGAAATGCGTGAGAAGCTGCTGAAATCAAAGACGATTGAATTCGTCGACGACACCGGCGCGATCCTTGGCGCGTTTATTTCTCGGCAGCCGGTTTCCTATCCGCCCGGCGTGATACCGCCGATCAGTGACGAAGAACGTCAGCGATTGCTTGCTGAGCCTGGTATCTACACGACCGAGGAAGTTTTCGAACATTTGCGGAGCTTGTGATGTTCACCGTCACTTGGACGCAATCGGCGGAAGACGGCCTTGCAATCGTTTGGATGAATGCCAGTTCGTCCGAACGACAGGAAATCACCCGGTATGCAGCGGAACTCATTCGAAACCTTCGTGCTACCGCTGACGCCATCGGTGAATCCAGAGAAGCAGGTGTCCGAATTCTTGCTGAAACGACACTCGGCCTTGAGTTTCGAGTTTCAGTGCCTGACCGACTCGTCACCGTGTTTCGAGTTTGGCATATTCAATAAGTCAGCAACTCTCCCCGTCTTCATCAACAACCAGGAAGTCGAATACACCCACCATGCGAACCAGCCGAATCAAAGCCAAGCTCAGCAAGAATCAACCCGTTCTGCTCACGACTCTGCATTACTCCGATCCGTCGATCTTCGAGATGGCCAGCCTCATGGGCTTCGATGGGATCTGGCTCGATCTGGAGCATCATCATCACAGCGTCGAGACGGCGAACACGCTGCTGCGAGCCGCTCGTGTCGGAACATCCGATGTCATGGTGCGTCCGGCCAAAGGGGAATTCATGCGGATGGGTCGCATCCTCGAAGCGGGCGCGACCGGCATCATGTATCCGCGCTGCGATAACGCGGCCGAGGCTCGTGAGGTCGTCCGCTGGTCGAAGTTCGCTCCGCTCGGTCAGCGCGGCATCGACGCGGCCAATCCCGATAACCCGTACTGCATGATGCCGCTGGTCGATTATCTCAAGGCGGCGAACGAGCAGACTTTTATCGTCATTCAGATCGAAGATCCGAGTGCGTTGGCACAAGTCGATGAGATTGCGGCCGTGCCCGGTGTGGACATCGTCTTCTTTGGACCTGGCGACTTCAGCATCCTCAGCGGCATCCCCGGCCAGATGAATCATGAGTTGATCAAGGACGCGATGCGCAAAGTCTCGGCCGCGTGCCAGAAGGCGGGTAAGAATTGGGGTATGCCGATCTTCAACATCGAGCACGCCCAAGAAGTCCTGAGCCTGGGTGGCCGATTCCTCTGCCATAGCGCCGACATCCTGCTCGTGAAGAACGGGCTAGAAGATATTCAGAAGCGATTTGCTCCGCTGGGTGTGACCTGCGAGCGTGCGAATTGAAAAAGAGCCCGACGAATTGAAGGAGACGACGAATGAGATCGCATCATTCGTCGTCTCCTTTCATTCGTCGGGCACTCTCCTGTCCTGAGATCAAATGAAACGAAATGCCCAACTCTCTTCACAAATTGCTCGTCGTCGGTGTCGGCTCAATCGGTGAGCGACATTTGCGCTGCTTTCTGACAACCGGCCGGGCTGAGGCTGTCTTCGTCGAGGTAAATCCCTCGCTGCGACAAACGATTGCCGAGCGATACGGCGTGCCCGGCTTTGCCAGCCTTGAAGAAGCACTGGCGACTCAACCGACACTCGCCGTCGTCGCCGTCCCCGCGCATCTGCATATCGAGATCGCGACAAAACTCGCCGAGAGTGGTTTGCACCTGCTCATTGAAAAGCCGTTGAGCACTTCGACGGCTGGCATCGAACGACTGCAACAGATTGTGTGCGATCGCGGTCTCATCGCCGGAGTTGCGTACGTCTATCGCAGTCATCCGCTTCTGACGGCGATGCGGGTGGCGATTCAGGATGGACGCTGCGGCCGGCCGGTCGAACTGATCGCCGTCTCCGGGCAACACTTTCCGACGTACCGTCCCGCGTATCGCGACATCTACTACAAAGACCGCACGACCGGCGGCGGCGCGATTCAAGACGCACTCACGCACGTCATCAATGCCGGCGAGTGGCTGCTTGGACCCGTTCAGCGTTTGGTCGCTGACGCCGCGCATCAAGTGCTGGAAGGAGTCTCTGTCGAAGACACCGTGCATCTGCTGGCTCGGCATGGCGAGGTCATGGCCAGCTACAGTCTCAATCAGCATCAAGCCCCGAACGAATTCACGCTGACGGTTGTCTGTGAACGAGGCGCGATCCGCTGGGAATCGCACCTCAATCGGATGAGCTGGATGACCGCCCCCGGCGGTGAATGGCACGAAGACCGGATCACCCCGCTCGAGCGCGACACGCTGTTTGTTCGCCAAGCTAATCAGTTTCTGACGGCCATCGAAGAGGGCGCTCTCCCCGCGTGCTCGCTGGACGACGGCCTGCAAACGTTGCGAGTCAACCTCGCCGCACTGGCCAGCGCCGATGGTGCCGGCTGGCAGACGATTCATGTGACGTAGCCGCGTTCGCCAGAACGCGGGAACCCCGCACTCTGGCGAGTGCGGCTACATTCACGCGCTCGGCGGCGAGATGCCAAAATCGGTGATCGAGAGGAGCGAGCGGAACGGCAGGCGGCGTTCGGCGAAGTTCTTCGCTCCGCCTTCCATGCGATCGACGATGCCGACGACTTGAATGACCTCGCAGCCGAATTCGACGATGCGATCGACTGATTGCAGCGCGCTGCCGCCGGTCGTCACGACGTCGTCGATGATGACCACCTTCATGCCAGGGACGACGGGGCCTTCGACGTATTTGTTCGTGCCGTGACCTTTCGGCTCTTTGCGGACCAGGAAGCCGCACAGTTCGCGCCCGCGAGCCGCCGCTGCGACGAGCACTCCGCCGATGATCGGGTCGGCTCCGATCGACATCCCGCCGATCGCGTCGAATGACACATCGGCCAGCAGGTCGAGCAATCCTTCGCTGACCAGCCGCAGTCCCTCCGAGTGCAGCGTGATCTGCTTGCCGTCGAGGTAGTAGCTCGACTTCTTGCCGCTGGCGAGCGTGAAGTCGCCGAACTTGAGGGCGCGTTTGTGGAATAACTCAATCAATTGCTGGCGGTCGTACATGGCGGTCCTTTGGAGTGCTGCGCGTCAACACAGCTTTGGATTCTTTCACTCGTAGCCACGCTCGCCAGAGCGTGGGCAGGTTTGATCGTTCACCCACGCTCTGGCGAGCGTGGCTACGTCTCGATGCAAACCACTCACCCGCAGCATCCAAAAAATCCAAAGCGGTGTCGAGCCACCGCACTCCAAAGCTCAATCGAGATAGACAAACTCATTGAGATTAAACAGCGCGAGGCAGAGATCGGCGAGCGCTGAGTCGGAGGTTAGAAACTGTTCGGCGTCGCGAACATCATCGGCGGTTGGCTTTCGATTGAGAATTTGCCGATAGGCCAACTCCACTGCCGCACGGCGGTCGGAACCAGTTTGCTTCTCGATGCGCGCGGCCAGTTGCTGGGCGGCGACGACCGAATCGTCCGCGTTCAGCAACAGCAGTGCCTGCGGCGCGATTGTCGAGACATTGCGGCGCGAGCAACTCGCATTGCCGTCCGGTTTGTCGAACGCCTCGAAAATCGGATATCGCAGATTGCGGCGAGCGAACAGATACACGCTGCGGCGTCGATGCTGCTCGACCTCCGGCGTGACCGGCCATTGGCTCTTCAGCAACGTGCGGACGAGTTCCTCCGGCAACGGTGGCCGGAAGCCCGGCCCGCCCGGTTGACGATTCAGCTCTCCACTCGCTGCGAGCAGCGCGTCACGGATCGCTTCACCATCGAGCCGACGACGTGGGAAGTGTGCGAGCAGTGACTCCGTAGCCCGGACGCCTACGTCCGGGCGATCGGACGAGGGCGTCCAATCTACGACGACAGACGCTTGCCGATAGACGCTGGATGTCACGATCAGCCGATGCAGCCGCTTGCGGCTCCAGTCGAGTCGCGGCAACTCGGTCGCCAGCCAATCGATCAATTCCGAATGCGTCGGGGAGGTGCCCATTACTCCGAAGTCGCTCGACGATCCGACCAAGCCAGTTCCGAAGTGTCCTTGCCAGATGCGATTGACGAGCACACGCGTCGCGAGCGGGTTGTCCGCGCGAGTCAGCCAGTTCGCGAGCGACGAGCGACGTCCGCTGCTCTTTGCGTCGTCGGCCGGCGAAGGGATTGCATCACTCGACATGTTGGCGATGCGCGGAAACGCCGCCTGCACGACGGGGCCGGGGCGGCGGAAATCGCCACGCTCGAACAGGCGGCTGGTCGGTGTCTTGGAAGATTTCTCGCGCATCACTTGGCCGAGTTGCGGATGTGTCTCGAACAGCGGTTCGACGTCGAAGCAGGCTCGCAGCCGATAAAAATCGGCTTGGCTGATCGGGTCGTACTTGTGGTCGTGGCACGCCGCGCAGCCCATCTGCAAGCCGAGGAACACCGAGCCGACTGTCCCGGTCATGTCGTTGAGGAACGTGTGCCGCCGCTCGACTTGCAGGTTGATGTCGGGCATGTCCGGCCCGCAGAAGAGGAAGCCGGTGGCGATCAGCGCGGACTCGTCACCGGGCCGCAGTTCGTCGCCGGCAAGTTGCATGGCGATGAACTCGTTGAGCGGCACGTCGCGGTTGTGAGCATCAATCACCCAATCGCGAAACCGCCAAGCGTTCGGCCGCACATGATCGTGCTCGAACCCGTCGGTCTCCGCGAAGCGAGCGACATCGAGCCAGTGCTGCGCCCATCGCTCCCCGTAACTCGGCGACGCGAGCAGCCGATCCACCAACCGCTCGTACCAATCGGGCGATTCGTCGGCGAAGACTTCGTCCTGAAGCTCCAGACTCGGCGGCAGCCCCGTCAGATCAAAGCAGACCCGCCGCAGCAGAGTCGCTCGGTCGGCATCACCCGCCGGAGTCAGTTTTTCTAGTTCGAGCCGCGAGAGAATAAACCGATCAATCGCCGTGCGGCACCAGTTCGCGTCTTGCACTGCTGGTGGAGCCGGACGACTGAGCGGTTGAAATGCCCAATGTCCGCGATCCGAGTCAGTGATCGGCGGCTCGGTGAGCATCTCGTCCGCCGAGGCGACCACTGCAATCAGCAACATTGCAATTCCGAGTGACCGCATGACTGCCTTCCGTCTTCATCAGTCGGCTTCAGCCGACTCCCCATTTGCCACCAACTTCAGTTGGTGGAAGCGGGCTGAATAAAACTTGGTTGAGCCGGCTTCAGCCGGCTTGTGTCCTGTCTTAAGACCTCGCCCAAGCCGGCTGAAGCCGGCTACTCAATTTCGTGGTCCTCGCTCACCACCAGCTAAAGCTGGTGGCAAATGGGGAGTCGGCTGAAGCCGACTGATCAACTCAGGATTCATCATGATTGCGCGACCGCAGATTTCTTGCGCCGCCGCCCGCGCCGCGCCAGCAGCATCGCTGCAGCTTCCTCCGCAGACACCACATTCTTCTGAAGAAGAAGCTTCATCAGCGCGTCGATCCGGTCACGAAGATCGATGGTTTGTTCTGCCAACGCCGTCAAACGCGCAATTTCACCTTCCAAATGATCAATACGGTGTTTGTTGATAACGCTCAAAAGATCCATAAAACCTCCTCAACTTCCGAACGTCTTAAAAATATCGAATCACTCCACCGCGAACTCATGCACTGTCACCTGCCGATAGGTTTCGCCGGGCTTGAGGATGCAGGACGGGAACGACGGTTGGTTCGGTGAGTCCGGGAACTTTTGGGTTTCCAGGCAGAAGCCGCCGTGCTTGGCGAAGCCGTTGACGTCGGGAGTGCCGGGCAGATAGTTGCCGGTGTAGAACTGCACGCCGGGTTCGGTCGTGAGGACGCGCATCACGCGGCCGGTCGAGGGTTCGCGGACCTCGGCGGCGAGCACCGGTGCTTTGGTCGAGTCGCCGCCGTCCTTGATGACCCAACAGTGGTCGTAGCCTTGCGGGTCGTTCGTCAGCTTGCCGAGGTCTTGGCCGATCGGCTTCGCTTTCGTGAAGTCCATCGGGCCGTCGTCTTTGACGGCGGTGAGCTTGCCGGTCGGGATCGATTCGTCATCGACGGCGATGTAGCTGTCGCAGTTCAAGTGAATGATGTGATCGAGGACCATGCCGCTCTCCGCTCGCGCGCCTTTCAGGTTCCAGTAGGCGTGGTTCGTGAGGTTCAGCGGCGTGGCTTTGTCCGTGGTCGCGGAGTACTCGATGCGGAGTTCGTTCTTGTCGGTCAGCTTGTAAGTCACGACCGAGGTCAACGTGCCGGGATAGCCTTCGTCGCCGTCGGGGCTGACGTGCGTCAGCTTCACGCCAGCCCAACCCTCGCCCTGAACTGTCTCGGAGTCCCAAATGTATTTGTCGAAGCCTTTCACTCCGCCGTGCAGATGATTCGCGTTGTTGTTGTTCTTGGCGAGCGTGTACTCGGTCCCGTCGAGCGTGAAATGTCCTTTGCCAATCCGATTGCTGTAGCGGCCGCAGAGGGCTCCGAAGTACGGCGGGTTCTTCAGGAACCTTTCGTTGTTGGGCGAGAAGCCACAGACGATGTTGTCGAGCTTGCCGTTGCGATCCGGCGTCTCGACCGACGCCAGAATTCCGCCCAAGTTCAGGACCACGGCTCGCAAGCCGTTCTTGTTCGTGAGCACGAACTGTTCGAGTTGCTTGCCATCGGCTTCGTCATTGAGTCTTTCGCGGACAACGCGGGCGGAGGAATTCATGTCGGCTTCTTTGCTGGAGGAATCGGAGGTGGAGTCGGGAATCGTGTCGGCAGTAAGGATCGGTGGCGGAGGCGGCGGCGACGACGAGTCGGGTTTCGATTCACATCCCGATCCGCAGATCGCAAGACAGCTCAATAGGCCGAAGCGTAGCAGTGATTTCTTCATGGCAAACTCCGCGAGTGTGTATCGTCGATCAAACGCGGAAGCATCTTGGGAGCGGCTCAATCGGATGGTCAAGTCTCGCCGCGAGAGACCAGGGTTCGGCGAAAAGTCGTCTCCCTGGGAATCCGGGACTGGTCTACAACCTGGCTCGCAGGTTGGCTCGTTGTGACCCCATTGGTGGGGTCGAACTCGCCCCGATGAATCGGGTCACTACGAGCGCGAGCGGGGCTTCAATCACGGAAGGTTTGGCATGAATCAATACGTTTCGAGCATCTCCGGCAGTCGCTTGGCCATGTTTCTGTTGGGAGCCACGCTGGCCTTGGGCTTCACGTATTCCGCGCATCTGATGTCGTCGGCGATTGTCAGCTTCAAGCATCAAAACACCATCAAGGTGAAAGGGATCGCCGAGAAAGCCATCACTTCCGACTCGGCTCGTTGGAACGCCACTTGGATGCGGCGTTCAACAACGCTCAAAGAGGGATACGCGGAACTCGAAGTGCAGCGTGACGTCGTCAAGAAGTTTCTCAGCGAAGCCAAGGTTCCGGAGTCCGACTGCACCTACTCCGCCGTCTCCACGGAGACCGTGTTCAAGAAGGACGAAAACGGTCAGACCTCCAATGAAGTCTTCGGCTATGTGCTCAACCAGTCGGTCGAGATCAAATCCAAGGATGTGCGGCTCGTGGAGACCGTTTCCAAGAGCATTACGGAACTCATCAAAGAGGGGATCGAGATTCAGAGCCATCGTCCGGAGTTCATTTTTACGGGCTTGGAACAATTGAAGCTCGAACTGTTGGGGAACGCGACCAAGAACGCTTACGACCGCGCGAAGGCGCTCGCCGAGAACAGTCGCGGCAAAGTTGGTGCGTTGAACTCGGCGTCGCAAGGAGTCTTCCAGATCACGCCAGTCGATTCGACGGATGTCTCAGACGGCGGCGAGTACGACACGACCACGATCGAGAAAAAGGTCAAAGCAGTCGTCACGCTGGAATATCACATCGAGAAGTAGCGTTCACTTCCCGTCGGTGCCGGAGCCGTTGCCGCCGGAGCGTTGCAGGAATTGCAGCCAGCGGCGGCCTTGTGCCGCTCCTGAACCTTCGCGTGTGCCGCCCGCATTGGGGCTGGGTTCGTCGGGCGCGAGACCCAGTTTCTTCAACTGCTGCGCGAGTTGATTCGCTTTGATTGTCAGGCGCGCATCCTCGCGTGCCAGCTTGGCGCGTTGCAGCGACAGATCGACTTCGGCCACGCGCAGCTTGTCTTTCAGGCGGTCGCGCAAGCTGAACAATTCGTGCTGCAAGTCTTCGGGGACGCGGTTGAGTCGGTCCCAATCGGGGAATTCAGTGCTCGCGTCGGGGGAGCTGAGCCGGCGCAGCAACAGCGAGATGAATTCATCACGGTCGCGGATCGCATCGCAGAGTTGTTGATGATCGGCGCTGTCGAAATCGACCGGCAGTGGCGGTTCGGACAACGTCGGCGAATCCGAGCGTTCGAGAGCAACCGGTTCGGTGAAAATACTCTCGCTGGTCGCTGCGTGTCGTGGCGGAGAATGCGAGACCGTTTCCAGGTTGATGCTTTCGCCCGCCATGACCGCGGCTTTGATCGCTTCCCAACCCATCGTCGCCGGCTTAGTCGGGGCAATCTCCGGAAGGACGGAAACGTTGGACGAAACCTCGGCTGAAGAATTCGCGCCGTCCTTCTCGTTCAAAGTCGATGTCGAACCGTTCGCACTGGCTCGCGAAGAACCCCCGGAGCCCGTCGAGACGAGGTCGTGCAGGTCGTTGAGCCGCGATTCGATGCGGGTCAGCATCTCGGCCGCTTGCAGCTCTTCCCATTGGCCGAGCAGTTGCGTCATCTGCCCGGCCAGAGTTTGCTGATTCTCGATCAACTCTGGCGAGATGCCGACGGCGGTCGCTCCGCCTCGTCCGCCCCCTGTGCGTTGCATGCGGTCCAATTGATCGGCCGCTTGTTCGAGTCGCTGCGTCAGCATCTGCACGATTTGCTCGCGCTCTTTAAGCGAATCTTGCAGCGTCTGAATGCGCTTCTCGTAGGCTGTGGCGAGCGGTTCGTCGGCAACGACGCTTCTCGAGCCACGGCCGCTCTTCGCAACCACAGGCTGCGAAGCTTCCGAAGCTGAGCTGGCATCGCCAGCCGTGAAACGTGAAGCGGTGTCGGCGGGATGCGACATGAAATCCGTCTCTAACCACAATCGGGGAACACTCGGAAACTCATCCGAAGCGCGAGCGATGGAACGCCGAAGGTTAGGTCAGAGACTGGCGGCTCGGGGTGGCGGACGACCGCGGCGCTCGGCAAAGGTGGTCAGGTCGTGACGGTGCTAACGATTGTCATCAACCTGCGGATTGACCACGTTCTCCGGGATTTGTCCGGCCAGCGTCATGACCACCTGCCGAGCGGCCCGGACTCGTAACTCGTGGAGCGACTCGATCGACACGAACGCCGTATGCGGCGTGACGATGACTCGCTCGTCTCGAAACAACGGCTGCGACAGATCGGGAGGTTCTGGCTCAAACACATCGAGCGCCGCTCCGGCGATCCGGTTGGACTGCAACGACTCCCACAGCGCTGCGTGGTCGATCAGCCCGCCCCGTGAGGTGTTGATGACGAATGCGGTCGGCTTGAGCAGCGCCAGCGATTCGCGATTGAGCAAATGCCGCGTCTCCGGTGTGAGCGGTACATTGAGCGACACGAAGTCACTCTCTCGCAACAACTCCGGCAGTTCGACCATCCGAACGCCGCAGCCGTGATCGTTGCCCGATCGCGTCCAGCCGATGATCTCGAAGCCGAACGCGCGGGCTCGCTCGGCAACCGCTCGCGCGATGCGACCCATGCCGACGATGCCCAGCACCGAGCCGCGCAACCGACGCCGCAGCGGGCCGGCTTGCAACCGGTACTCGCCGGCCTTCGTCCGCTGATGAAAGAACGCCACTTTCCGAGCACACGCCAGCAACAACGCCAACGCGTGATCGGCAACTTCCTCGACGCAGTAGTCCGGCACGTTCGTGACTCGAATGCGTCGTTCGGTCGCAACGGCCACCGCGATGTTGTCCAAGCCGATTCCCATGCGCGCGATGTGTCGACACTTCGTCGCCGCGCGCACGACTGCCTCCGTCACCGGCACCCAGCAACTCATGATCGCATCGACGTCCACGGCCAGCCGGCACAACGTCGACTCGGAGCCGTCGGGAGCTTCGATCAACTCCGCACCGATACCGGCCAGAACCAATTGCTCAATGGAACTGTCCGGCCAGGCTCGATCAGTCAGCAGCACTCGCCAGGACATCGGATTCTCTCCGCAGGCCGACAAGGATCAGTGAGCGGCACGGCGCTAGCCGCCGGTGATCCTGGGTGTTTCGCACCATGCTACCGGCGGCCGGTGCCATCCTACGATCACTCGCAATCTATTGCGCGTCCGCGCGTTTGCCACTCGCGACGGCGACTCGTATCATCCCGCCCCGTTCACGATCTCCATTAACCTCGAACCCTGACACATCATGGCCAAAATCACCTTCGTCAAAGAGAAGAAGACCATCGAAGTTCCCCCCGGCACCAATCTCCGCAAGGCGGCGTTGGAAAATGGAGTGCAAGTCTACTGGGGGTTCCACAAGAATTTCCCGTTCAACTGCATGGGCTTCGGTCACTGCGGCAGTTGCAACGTGCTGATCACGAAGGGCGAGGACAACGTCAGCACGCCCGGCTTGTGGGAACGCTTCCGCATCCTCGCCGGACCGCTGCTGTTCTTCTGGCGGATCGGTAACGAAAAGCAGCTCAGACTTTCGTGTCGCTGCCAAGTGAATGGCGACGTCGAGGTTGAAACCACGCCGACTCACAACTGGCACGGCGAACGCTTCTGGGGCTGACCTTCGTGAGCGACAAGGCGCTAGCCGTCGGTGTTTGCCCACGTTATCGCCGCCAGCACCGGCGGCTAGCGCCTTGCCGCTCACGGTCGCGACGCGCGATTGCGTTCGTCGAGAATCGCCTGAAGTTCTGCGATCGCTTCCAGATCTTTGGGGCGTCCGGCGGCGCGCTTCAGTTGGATCAGCCGATCCAACGTCACACAGCGGCAAGTGACGCCTAACGCTGTCACCTCCAGTGTCGAAGGCAGAAGTTGTTGATAGGTGCCGCCACCAGCGACTTCACCCAGGAAGTCGATGAAGCCCAGGTCGGTCGTCAGCGTGAAATTCAAACCCGCCAAAATCGTGGGCTCATCCCAATGAAATGGCAGACCAAGCGGTGCTCCGCGAAGATACGGCTGATGATCTTTCAAGGCTTCGGCTAGCCGCCGCACGTTGTCTGGAGTGCGCGAATAGACGACATCCACATCCGAAGTGGATCGGTCCGAGCCATGCAGCGCCGCAGCCCATCCACCAATCACAATGAAATCGACGCCATGAGCGTTGAGCAGTTTTACGACTTCATCCAGCATCGCGGTCATCGCCCGTCTCCGTGCGCTGGTTGATCCGCAGGAACCGCAGCGGCCTGAGTGGCCGCGCCTTGCCAAGCCGCGCGGGATTTTTGAAACGACTGATACTTTCGCAATCGTTCTTCGACGGTCAGCTTGAGATTCTCGCGGATGATCGTGCGATCGACGTCCTTCTTGTAGACCTCAATGACGGGGTCAAAGAAGTCCGGAGGCGGATAGTCCAGGCTGTAGGGCAGCGATGTTTCGTCGGAGGGATTTTGATGGGGCATAGTCGCACCTCGGTTCAATCGGTGACGGCTTGAGTCTATCACAGCTCGTACCGGATTTGGCCGTTCGTTTGGGACCGCGAGACTCTGACTCCGGGGTCAGCAGTCCGACCTACTTTTCCGACGCACGCACCCGCCCTGCGGAGTTCCTCGAAAAATGTTTGCGCGTTCTGGTGCTTCCGCAAACGCTCTTCGACGGTCAGCTTGAGATTTTCGCGAATGATCGTGCGATCGACATCTTGCTTGTAGACCTCAATGACCGGGTCGAAGAAGTCCGGAGGAGGGTAGTCCAAGCTGTAGGGCAGCGGTGCTTCGTCGGAGGGGTTTTGATGGGACATGGTCGCGCCTCGGTTCAATCGGTGACGGCCTCAGTCTATCACAGCTCATACCGGATTTGGCCGTTTGTTTGCGATCGTGAGACTCGATCGGTCGAGTACAGCCCGGCCAGAACGAATTCGACGCACGAGGCCCGCACTGCCACATCGGTCGCCGCGTTGACCTCGAACGCTTTGTCCCAGGCGGGCGGGACGCGCTTCAATCGCTCGGCGTAGTACGACGACGGCAACAGGTCGCCGACTTCGATCTTCACCCCCTCAGCGAAAATCTTGGCGATCTCTTCGAGGCCATGCTCGGCGACGTATTCGTTGAAGACGGTGTGGATCGCCTCGGCCAGCAGGGCATCGAGGATTTGCCGTTCGGACATTTGATGGCTGCCCATCAGGTCCAATTCCAGCTTGCCGAGCGATGACGAATACAAGTGGCCGAGGTCACTGATACGCGGCACGACGGGGCGTTCGCCGAGACGCGCTCCGCGCTGGCGGGCGCTGGCAACCATCGTGCGATAGTTGGCGATGCTGAATCGAGCGCTCACACCGGATGCCTGGTCGATGTACTTCGATTTGCGAGCGGCAATGCTCAGTTCTTCGATGATCTCCTTCATGAACCGCGGCACAATCACCGGGAACGGTTCGCCGAGGTCGATGGCCGCTTCTTGTTCGAGAATCTCGATCCCCTGGTCGCGGTCCTTCGGATAGTGCGTGTGGATCACCGAACCGATGCGGTCCTTGAGTTGCGGAATGACCTTGCCGCTGCGGTTGTACGTCGCCGGGTTGGCCGAGAACAAAATCAGCACGTCGATGTCGAACCGCACCGGGTAGCCACGAATCTGCACGTCGCGCTCTTCGAGGATGTTGAACAGCCCAACTTGCACGAGCTCATCCAACTCCGGCAGTTCGTTCATCGCGAAGATGCCGCGGTGCATGCGCGGGATCAGTCCGAAGTGCAAAGCCGCCTCGGCCGACATGCTGACTCCGCCAGCCAGCTTCGCCGGGTCGATCTCACCAATAATGTCGGCGAACTTCGTGCCGGGCGCGAGCCGCTCGACGTACCGGTCGGCACGCGGCCACCACGCGATCGGGACTTCGCTGGGCGGGACCGACGCGACCAACTCGCGGCAGACGCTCGTGATCGGTCGGTATGGGTCGTCATGCACGGGAGCTTCCGGATGCACGATGTAGGGAATCTCGTCATCAAGGAATCGTATCAGCGTCCGCATCAGCCGGCTCTTGCCCTGCCCCTTCTCGCCGAGGAACAGCATGTCGTGGCCGGCGATGATCGCGATGTTCGTTTCCGGAATGACGGTGCTCTCATAGCCGACCATTCCCGGAAAGAGTTCGTCTCCCGCCGATAGCATCCGCAGGAAGTTATCCCGAATCTCTTGCTTGACCGTCTTCGAGGCCCAGCCACTCTCACGCAGTTGTTGCAGGTTCGTTGGTTTTCGATCGCTGGCTGGCATCATGTCTCCGCAGTTCCAAGGAGTCGCTGTGGGATTCGTTCGTCGATTCGCGGCGGTAGTATAGCAGCGAGTTGTCATGAGCCGACACTCGCCCACGAGCAGGAAGGGAAGAGCCCGACGAATGAAAGGAGACGACGAATACGATTCACTCGTCAAACATTCGTCGTCTCCTTCCATTCGTCAGGCTCCTGACCTCAGAGGAGATTCCATGACCAATGTGAACGCCACCGTCATCGACAGCCATCAACTTCTCGAAGAGACGTTCGAGTGGGGCACGCTCAAGTGGCTGTGCAACGCGAAGCTCTCGCCCGGAGCGGCGCAAACGCTGGGCCTCTGCCACATCTGGCCCGGTCAGCGCAACCCGCGGCATTTTCATCCCAACTGCGAAGAGGTCTTGGTCATGCTCGAAGGCACAGGGCAGCACAGCTTCGATGACGAGGTGGTGGAGTTGCATCACGGCTCGGTGATTCGCATCCCGGCGGGAGTGCGGCACAATCTGAGCAACACCGGTTCGGAGACGATCATCTGCCTGATTTCGTTTTCCTCCGGAGATCGCGAAACTGTGTTCTTGGAATAGCCAACCTTTGGAGTGCGGTGTGTCAGCACCGCTTTGGATCGTTCGACTCTGCGAGATTTGCGCCTCTGTGTGAGATGAATTTTACGCAGAGTCGCAAAGCTCGCAAAAGAAAGCGGTGCTGACACACCGCACTCCAAAGATGAGGAGCCATCCCATGTCACGTCTGAGACTGATCAGTTCGTTGATCCTGTTTTCGTTCGTTCCGTCGATGGCACAGTCCGCCGAGCCGATCGGTTCGCGACTGGAACCGTTCGTCGATGCCCAACTCATCGAACGACTAAGCGGTGCCGCCGCGCTGAAAGTGCAACGGCCCGAACCGAAAGAGGTCGTGCTCACCGCCGACAAGCCGTGGGAGGGAAACACCAGCGCGTACTACACGGTGATTCAAGACGACGACAAGTTCCGCGTCTATTACCGCGGCTCGCACTTTGATCCGCCGACCAAGAAGGAGACCCATCGCGAAGTCACCTGCTACGCCGAGAGCACCGACGGCATCCACTTCACCAAGCCGGAGCTGGGACTGTTCGAGTTCAACGGTTCCAAAGCCAACAACATCGTGTGGGATGGACCGGGGACGCATTGCTTCGCGCCGTTCAAGGACACGAACCCGAAGTGCTCACCCGATGCTCGCTACAAAGCGGTGACCGCCGTGAAGGGAGGCTTGTTACCGCTGAAGTCCGCCGACGGCATTCATTGGCAGAAGATGTCCGACAAGCCGGTCATCACGAAGGGAGCGTTTGATTCGCAGAACCTGGCGTTTTGGGATCCGCATCTCGGCAAGTACCGCGAATATCACCGCGCATTCCGCGTCGTCCGCGACATCATGACCGGCACGTCGGACGATTTTCTCAATTGGACCGAGCCAGTCTGGCTCGACTACCCCAACGTCGGCGCGACCGAGCACCTCTACACAAACACGGTCCGCAACTATCCCGGAGCACCGCACATCCTGATTGGTTTCCCGACGCGCTTCCTGCCGAAGACCGAACAGACCGAGCCGACATTCATGGTCAGTCGCAATGGCCAGTCGTTCGTGCGATACACCGAGGCGATCATCCCCGAGACCGCTCCGTCGGATCGCCAAGGCAACCGCAGCAACTACATGGCTTGGGGCTTGGCCCAACTCCCCGGCAAGCCGAACGAGTGGTCGGTCTATGCGAAAGAGGCGTACTACACCGGCCCCGCCAGTCGCATTCGGCGATTCACGTATCGCCCCGACGGTCTCGTCGCCTTGAGCGCGTTGAACGCCGAAGGCGAGGCACTCACGAAGCCGCTGACGTTTACCGGTAAGTCACTGGTGCTCAACTACCGCACATCATCGAACGGATCGATCCAAGTCGAACTGCAAGACGCGGATGGTCAGCCCATCGGCCCATTCAAGACCGATGCTTGTCGTCTGACCGGAAACGAACTTGCTGCCAAAGTGTCTTGGGGCAAGAACTCCGACGTGAGCTCACTGGCTGCCAAACCTGTCCGCATTCGCTTTGTGCTGAAGGATGCGGAGCTGTTCTCGTTTCGATTTGAGTGACGGTGCTTGTCAGCGTAGCTGACTTATTCTCAGCACCAACGGTGCGAAACTCGATAGCCCAGGCCAACGGCCTGGGTTTGCGGGCCGGGGTGATTCACAGCCCCAACGGGGCGCAACTCGATTTCACGACCTGGAGTCACGCCCCGTTGGGGCTAACCACGTACTTCCGCGACGTGTACCCAGGGCGATGCCCTGGGCTTTCGAGTGTCGCACCGTTGGTGCAAATACAACCGCGACTTCTACCGGTCGCAATTAGTGAGACGTGACGTTTATTTCGCCAGCAGCTTCGCCACGAGGAATTCGTTCGCACTGGCGTACTTGTCCGACTTCGAGACGCCAGGGATCAACAGGTGGCACTCGTGGCCGGCCTTGTCCGACTTCTCTTTCAGCTTCACGCCGTAGACCGGGTGATGAATGCCATGCCCGGCGTCTTTCGACGGCAGCGTCATGTCGGCACCGTATGTCATCAGCAGCGGCGGGTCTTTGCCATCGACGTGGTTGTACGGTGAGAACTCGACATAGAGCGCATGATGCTTGTCGTAGTTCTTCAGCGCGTCGTCGATGGTCTTCTCGCCGACGGCCAGATTGATCATGCGATGCTTGAGCACGTTTGGCCCCAGCCACTCTTCACAGACTTTCGGATCAATCGAGGTCTGCCCGCTGGCCACCGCCGCGGCGCAAACTCGCGTGGATTCACGCAACACCGGATCGGTCGCTTTCGGGTCAGCCAGATCGTCGTGCAGCAGCAACCACATCGACGTGCAAGCTCCGGCGCTCCCGCCGGTCAACGCGATGTTTTTCTTATCGATGTTCCAATCGGCGGCCTTCGTGCGAATGAACTGAATCGCCCGAGCGGCGTCATGCACCGGAGCCGGCAGCGGATGCGCGCCGCTCAACCGATAGTTGATCGCCGCGCAAGAAATCCCTTTGTCGAGAAACGGCTGGATCGTCTTCGTCGTGTCTTGCTTCTTGTCGCCTCCCGTCCAACCGCCACCGTGAATGTAGACCAGCAGCGGGCGCGGCTTGTCCCCCTTGGCCTGCCAGAAGTCGAGCACGTTGCGTACGTCTGGCCCGTAGGACACCTCCGCGTGCGTTGGTGCTAACTGTTTGGGTTCATCGGCGGCAAACAACGCGCTGGTCGCCACGAAACAGAACAGGATTGCGAGAGAAGATTTCATGAGTGGCTCCGGGAAGATGGTTCAATCAGAGTTGGATTCGCGAGGCATTCTGGCGAGCGGGATGTCCCAGGTCCATTTTGTGGGTTCCGACCAGCGGCGGCGAGCCGATAAGATCCGTACTAGACTCAGACGAAGGGTGCGGGTGTTTTTTCAACGATCGAGATTGGGACGGCTTCATGAATCTTCAACAACGAGTTTGCTCAGGTCCGGTGAAGCGACGCGAGTTCTTGGCGGCGGGAATGCTCGGAGTCGGCGGACTCTCCTTGCCGGAGTTGTTCCAGTTGCAGGCTCAGGCGGAGCAAGTAGGCCAGGCGGTCGATCAGCAGACGAACGTCATTTTTGTCTGGATGCCCGGTGGGCCTCCTCACATGGACATGTATGACATGAAGCCCAAGGCTTCGTCGGACTATCGCGGTGAGTTCCATCCAATCCCCACCAATGTCCCTGGCCTCGACGTCTGCGAACTGATGCCTCGGCACGCCAAGATCGCCGACAAGTATTCGGTCGTCCGTTCGATCTCGCACAACTTCGCCGATCACGGCGGCGGCCACAAACGAATGATGACCGGCCGCGTTCCCGCGACGCCGGTCGATACCGTCAACGATGCTCCGGCGACTGGCTCGATCGTCGCCAAGTGCCGTGAGCGAGTTGATAACGGCCTCCCCAACTACGTCTCGATGAATCCGGGCGGACGCACCAACGACGTGTTCGCTCAAGGCCCGGCCTATCTCGGTCAGGCGTATCTGCCGTTCAACGTCGAGGGCGATCCGACTCAGCCGAACTTCGTCGTTCCCAACATCGCGATGAACACCACGATTGCTCCGCGAGTCGATGACCGCATGAAGCTGCTCAGCAGTCTCGACCGCATCGACCGGCACATCGACACGTCGCGCATGATGGATTCGATGGACCGCTACCAACAGCGCGCGGTCAGCATGTTGCTGAGCGACGCCGCGAAGAAGGCGTTCGATTTGTCTCGCGAACCGGATGCTCTGCGCGATCGCTACGGCCGCCACTGCTGGGGCCAGCGAGCCTTGATGGCTCGGCGACTGGTCGAAGCGGGGGTCAGTTTCGTCACCGTCATCATGGAGAACCCGTATCAGTCCGGCATCCCGCACCTCAAGCAAGGGGTCTACAACTGGGACTCGCACGCGGTGAATTGTCACATCTGGGACGACCTCAACGTGCGACTGCCGATCTACGATCAAGCCGTGACCGCGCTGATTGAAGATGTCTACCAACGCGGTCTCGACAAGAAGACGTTGATCGTCGTGACCGGCGAGTTCGGTCGCACACCGCGCATCGAGAAGTCGATCGGTTCGCAAACCGGAGTCATGCACCCCGGCCGAGATCACTGGCCGCAAGCGATGTCGCTGATCATGGCCGGCGGCGGAATGCGCACCGGTCAAATCGTCGGCTCGACCAATTCCAAGGGCGAACACCCCGCCGATCGACCGCTCACACCGAACGATCTGTGGGCCACGGTCTATCGCCACCTGGGCATCGACGACTCCGCCTCGTTCCCCGATTACGGCGGCCGCCCCATGCCGATCCTTCCCTTCGGCGACCCAATCAGCGAACTGCTGCGAGCGTAGACGACTGTTTCACAAATTGTTCCGCAACAGTTTGCTCGCCTTCTTGCCCTACTTTGCGGCCTTTGCGCCCTTCTGTTCAAAACCTGTTTTGATTGGAACAGAAGGTCGCAAAGGCCGCGAAGAGTTAAAACGGCAACGAAGGCCGACGCGACTGCGGAACAGATTGTGAAACGTCGCCTGAAACTGAAGTGGGCGAGCTATGCAAACAGCTCCCGAACGACATTCCCTTCGACATCTGTCAAACGGAAATCGCGCCCCGCGTACCGATAAGTCAGCCGCTCGTGATCCAGTCCGAGCAGATGCAGCAGCGTCGCGTGGAAGTCGTGAACGTGGACTTTGTTCTCGGCCGCGTAGTACCCGTAGTCGTCGGTCACGCCATAACTAAAGCCCCCCTTCACGCCGCCGCCGGCCAGCCACATCGTGAAGCCTTCGGGATTGTGATCGCGACCGTTGGTGCTCTCGGCGGTCGGAGTGCGGCCGAACTCGCTGCCCCACCAGACCAGCGTGTCGTCGAGCATCCCGCGCTGTTTGAGATCCGCCAGCAGCCCGGCGATCGGCAGGTCCACTTCGCGAGCGTTCTTCTCGTGCCCGTTCTTCAGGTCCGAGTGCTGATCCCACTGCACGTTGCTGTCGCTGTGGCTGACTTGGATGAACCGCACCCCCGCTTCTGCGAATCGCCGAGCCATCAAACACATCCGCCCGAAGTTCGCGTTGATGGGATTGTCCATCCCGTAAAGCTTCAGCGTCGCGGCCGATTCGTTGGAGAAATCTTCCACCTTGGGAAACTCCGTCTGCATTCGAAACGCCAGCTCGAAGGAACTGATCCGCGCTTCGAGCGACGCTTCGGGGCCAGTCTGCGCGAGATGCTCGCGGTTCATCGCGTTCAACCGATTGAGCTGCAACCGCTGAATGTCGCGCGATAGTTGCGAGTTCCTGATGAACTTCACTTTGGCTTGATCCGACGGAACGCTCGCGTTCCCCAGCGGGACGCCGTTGTATGTTGCCGGCAGAAACGCGGAACTCCAATTATTGAGGCCGCCATGTCCCAACGTCGGACAGATTGTGACATACGCCGGTAGATTCGTGTTGTCGGTGCCCAGCCCGTAGCTGACCCACGACCCGATACTGGGCCGAACGAAATTGTCGCTGCCGGTGTGCAACTTCATCATCGCTCCGCCGTGAGCGGGATTCGTCCCATGACACGAATGAATCATGCACAGGTCATCGACGTGCTGGGCGACATGCGGGAAGAGTTCGCTGACCGACAGGCCGCTCTCGCCGTACTGCCGAAACTGCCACGGAGACTTGAGCAAGTTCGTGGTCGCGTTGAACTGCACTCGCGGCTTCGCAAACGGCAGCGGCTTGCCATCATCGCGAATCAGCAGCGGCTTTGGATCGAAGGTATCGACCTGTGAAACTCCCCCGACCATAAAGAGGAAAATGATCCGCTTCGCGCGAGCCGCAAAGTGCGGCAACCTCGCCGCCAATGGGTTCTCGTCTGCCGCGCGAATGGATGACTCATTCGCCAGCATCGAAGCGAGCGCGAGCGAACCGAATCCGACGGCGGAACGCTGCAAGAGTGCTCGGCGCGAGACAGCGATAGTTGGAGACGTGTCGGCATCAATCATGTTTCGATCCTTAACCCGGAGAGGCTGTGAGTTTTTACCAAAAGCGGTTCGGGTTCGTTTTTCCCGGCAGCGGTTTTTGCTGATGGGGTTTGTGACTCGGTTTGTGTTGGTTTCTGTTGACGGGACTTTCGTCGTTACGGGTCTTGGTTCTGCATCAGGATTGGAAGTTGATTCGTTTGCGGTCTCTGGAAAATCGATTTTGGATTTGGTTTGCTTCGTCAGAGGACGCCCAGGTGCAACATTCTCATAAAGTTGAACGTGATCGCGTACCAGAGGGTTGCCGTTCGCACCTTCTCCAAGCCGCGGACTCGGAACTGATGCAATCCTCGGTTGCGGCATTCGGCGTTAGGGAATTCGGCGATCGACGGGCGTTGCTTCAGGATCGCTTTCGAGTTCTCCGTCGTCATGCGTTGGCGGAAGGCGAACATCGCGTCGGTGTCGTGAGCTCGGCGAGCGTGCGGATCGCCGCCCCGTTTGGTGATGCGGTCCTCGTGAGTCATCGGAGCGGCCACGCGGCTGCCGCGTTCTTCCACCGCGGTGATGTCGTCGATCGTCGAGAAGCCGCCGTCCACCGTGTAGTTCCGCGGAATCTGGTCGTACTTCTCACAGACCTCCTCGTGCATCGGCGACATCTGCCCGCCGTCGCTGCCGTTGTTGGTGACCTCCACCGACACAATCATTCGCGCTTGGCCGTCGGTGGCGAATTGCACGTTGTACGCCGGACGAAAGCCGCCGTCCCCCATCTTCATCTGCCGAGCTTCCGGGTCCGTCGTCGAGCAGCGAGCCTCTTCGCCCGATCCCTTTTTGCGTTGCTCCTTTTGCTGCCGCAACTCTTCCAGATTCTTCAACGCCTCGGCGATCTGTTCCTCGCGTTCGCGAGCGGCACGCGCCACCGCCGCTTGGCGACGAGCGTTGCTGGCATCCTGGCCGTTCGCCGAGTCATCGTCGCTCTCTTCACGCAGTCGTTTCACTTGCTCGGCCGCTTCCTGGCGACATTTCTCCAGCGTCTTCTTCCGGCGGAACGACCCGCTCCCCGCGTGAGCCCGTACACGCATGCCGTCCTGAGCCACCGTTTCCAACGTCACGATCTTTTGGTGCAGCAGCGTGGCGATGGTGTCGGTCAGCAGTTCATCGAGAAACTCCCCGTGGTCCGTGCGAAAGTCGCTGAGCATGTGATAATTCACGCCGACTTCTCCGCAGATCCACAGGTACGTGACGTCCTTCTCACACTGTCGAGCCACATGCCGAGCACTGCTGATCCCCTCAATGATGGCCCACATCCACAACGCCATCAGGATCTTGGGATCCACCGCATCCCGCCCGACGCCACCCTCGACCGCCCGGATCTTCTGATACAGCGGCGTCAGATCGAGCGAATCGACATACGCCCACACGGCCCGCACCCGATGATCCTTCGGAACCAGCTGGTCCAACGACGCATCCCGCCACTGAATCTGATCCCGATGAGGTCGCTTGACCCGAGCTCGAACTGCCGAAAAATCATTTTGTGAGTTGGATTCATTCATGTCAGAACTTATAGCGCCCAAAATTCTTTCTTGAAGATCGGTTTGTAAAAAATCACAGCCTCGAAGGGTTGCCAGCCATTAGCCGGTGGTTGAGCGCAGCGACACCACCGGTCAAAGACCGAGATATTTGATTTGCATCCCGGCAGGGATGCCAGCAATTCATTTCACGTCCGGTTTCAAGTGGGATTGGATTCCAATCGTCTGTGATCCCTCCGGGATCAGATTTCAACCGCGACCGATACCGGTGGTGTCGCTGCGCTCAACCACCGGCTAATTGCTGCAATCCCTTCGGGATGGGATTCAGTGACTCCGGGATGGAATGGGGGGACTCGATGTTCTCACTTCACATACATGAATTCGTTCGCCGCGAGCGCGACATGGCAGAGCGTCACCCACGCCTGTCTCCGGCGTTTGTCGGCGTCGTTCTCGCCGGCCTGGGCTTGTGCGACTTCGACCAGAAACGCTCGGTCGGCTTGGCGTTCCTCGGCGGAAGGTTCGCGGCCGTAGGCCATGACGTACAGCCGCGAGAGGCGTTGGTCATCGTCTTTGGAATCGGCCAGCACTCGGCCGGCGAGGTCGGCGGCGGCCTGCATGGCCAGCTCGCTGTTGAGCATCAGCAGCGCTTGCGGAGCCACGACGGTAGTCGCTCGATTGCCGCTGGAGACGGCGGGGTCGGGGAAGTCCAACAACTGAAACACATCGAAGACGTTGTTCCGCACGACCGGCAGGTACAGCGAACGGCGGCGGCTGTCGTAAGTCGTCAGATCTTTCGAGGTATGGTCGAAGAAGAATTCGCGGTTCTTCACTTTCAGCAGCGAGCCTCCCATCGACAGATCCAATTGACCGCTGACCGCCAGCAACGAATCGCGCACGGCTTCGGCTTCCAGCCGTCGCACATCAGCTCGGTTGAAGAGCCGGTTTTCGGGATCGGCCGTAGCCGAAGTCGTGAGACTTCGATCCGAACTCTCACGAGTTCGGCTACTCAAGCTCGCCTGCTGATAGGTGCTCGAATTCAAGATGACTCGATGCAGCGACTTGATCGACCAGCCATCCGCGATGAACCGGCGGGCCAGCCAGTCGAGCAATTCCGGATGCGTCGGTGCTTCGCCGAGCAACCCGAAGTTGTCGGTGGTGCGAACCAGTCCCTTGCCGAAATGCCAACGCCAAACCCGATTGACGAAAACTCGCGATGTCAGCGGATGCTGCGGATCAACCAGCCATGCGGCGAGTTGCCGGCGACCACTTTCCTTGTCGGTGAACTGCGGCACGGGCACGCTCCGCATGACCGGCGGAGTCCGTCGCGGAACGACATCACCCAACTTCAGCGGATTGCCGCGCAGATGAATGGCCAGGTCGATGATTTTGTCTTCGGTCACACCCATTGCGGCCGGCAGGTCCGGACCGGACTTCTCGAACGCGGCGAGTTCGTCGCGCCGCTTCTTGAGTTCGGACTTCGTGGCATCGGGATACAGCGTCTCCAATTTTTCCGGCGGCTTCTTGTTCGGATCGGCGGCGAGGCTTTCCTGAACCGCTTTGTCAGCCGCGACGACGAACTCCGCGACGGCGGCTTTCTTCGCGGTCAGCTTCGAGTCGTATTCGGTCTTCTTCGCGGTCGCGGCGGCGGAGGGCAACAGATGCTCGTGCCAATCGGCGATCTTCGTGTACTTCGTCATCGTCAGCGTGCTTTTGAAGACGCCCGCCAAGCCGTAGTAGTCAGCCGTCTCGATCGGATCAAACTTGTGATCGTGGCAGCGAGCACATCCCAGCGTCAGCCCCATAAACGCCCGGCCGGTCGTGTCGAGCTGCTCGTCGACCATGTCCATACGCATTTTGGCTTCGTCCGTTTCGGCGAGCACCTTCGGCCCGATGCTGAGAAACCCGGTCGCGATCAACTGCTCATGCTGCTGAGCCTCGTTCGCGAATGGGAGTAGATCGCCCGCCAATTGCTCGGCGACAAACCGATCGAACGGCTTATCCGAATTGAACGCCGCCACGACGTAATCGCGATACCGCCACGCATTGCCGTGGCAAATGTTTTCATCCAGCCCGTTCGAGTCCGCGTACCGCGCGACATCCAACCAATGCCGCCCCCAACGTTCGCCATAGCGCGGGGAATCGAGCAGCCGATCCACGACTCGCGCGAACGCATCGTGCGATTCATCCGCGAGGTATGCGTCGATCTCCGCCGGTGTCGGTGGCAACCCGGTCAAATCGAAAGTGACTCGGCGGATCAACGTCCGTTTGTTAGCTCGCTTTGCTGGAGAGAGTCCCGCCGCTTCGATCTTCGCAAGAATAAAACGATCCATAACCGACTGGGGCCAAGCCTCGTCCTTCACAGCCGGAACCGCGACATCCACTGGCGGCTGAAACGCCCAATGATTCGGATCGCGAGTCCTCACGCCGCTCTTCTGAGCCGACGGAAACGGAGCACCCATTTCGACCCAGCGCACGAGGTCGGCGATCTGCCGCTCAGTGAGCTTCCCCTCCTTCGGCATCTTGAGGTCTTCATCCTCATGCCGCACCGCGCGAATCAACAGACTCTCTTTCGGCTTGCCCGGCACGATCGCCGCGCCGGTGTCTCCGCCGCGCATGAGCGCCTCGCGCGAATCGAGCCGCAATCCGCCCCACTGCTTTTTGTCGCCGTGACACTTCTGGCAATGCTCGACCAACACCGGCCGCACATTGGTCTCGAAGAATCGCAACTGCTCCGCCGTCGGCTTCTCAACAAGAGCCGGCTCGTCGGCCGCCAACACCAAGCACAAGAGAATTCCAATCATCATCAGTCCTCTGTGAGTCACGGGGTCGGGTGTTCGGTTTTTCGAAATTGGCGGGAAGTAAGCGTCATTTGCAATCCCAGCCCTCAGCCCGCCAATTCCGAAAAACCGAACACCCGACCCCTTTGCGTGATTACGGCAACACCATAATGCAAGACGGCGACGTGATCGCAACCGGTTCACCGACCGATTTCAACCCACCGGTTTGCGAGTCGATCCGAAATGCCACCACGTTGTTGCCTGGCATGTTCGCGCACAGCAGCAGTTCTCCGCCGGGCATGATCGCCAAATTCTGCGGCCCTTTGCCGAGACTCGGTTCGATACCGATCAGCGTCAGCCGCCCATCATCACCAATCCGATAAGCAGCGATGCTGTCGTGCCCGCGATTCGTCCCGTACAGGAAGCGGCCATTCGGAGTGATCTTCAAGTCGGCGCAATAACTCGTCCCTTTGAAGTCCGCCGGCACCGTCGAAATGGTTTGCGTCTCGGTGAGGCTGCCCGCCTTGGCGTTGTAATCAAACGCGGTCACCGAATTGCTGAGCTCATTGATGACATAGACCCGCTTGCCATTCGGAGAAAACGTGAGATGCCGAGGCCCCGCTCCCGCCGGCGACTTCGCGAACGGCGGATCGTTCGGAGTCAGCTTCGACGTCTTCGCATCCAGCCGATAGCTGAGCACTTGATCGAGTCCCAAATCCGCCGCGAAGACAAACCGATTGTCCGGGCTGACGACAATGCAGTGCGCGTGCGGCTCCTTCTGTCGATCCGCATTAACGCTCGCACCGACGTGCTGCACGAAGGACGCCGCCTCGCCGAGCGAACCATCCGCCTTGACCGGCAGCGACGCGACACTGCCGCTGGAATAGTTGGCGACGAGCACCGTCTTCCCCGTCGCATCGACGTCGAGGGAGCAGGCCGCAGTGCCAAGAGCCGATTGCCGGTTCAACAGTTTCAACTGACCGGTGCGCCCCTCGATCTGATAGGCGGCGATCTGTTCGTTTTCTTTGCCACCGAAGTTCTTCGCGTGAATCGAATACAGAAATTTTTTGTCTCGCGACAACGCCAGGAAGAACGGGTTCTCAACGCCGGTTGTCTGCTGCACCGGCTTGAGTTGGCCGGTCTTCGTCTCCAACTGAAAAGCCTGAATGCTCCCTTTGTCCCCGGCCGCGAAGGCTGAGATGAAGATCAGAGGTTCTTCTGCGTTTGCTGTTGGAGTTGAGTTGCTCAACATCGCACCTACCAAGAGGGGAATCAGAGTTCGCACAAAGTTGAATTTCATGAGCGGCTCCTGAAAGGTCAAACCGTGGAAATTGTAGGATGGGCACTCTTGCCCGTCGCTTGCCTGGGAGAAACGAGACGGGCAAGAGTGCCCGTCCTACTCGCCGTCACGGTAGAAGGTCGAGTTCGCCGCATCAACGCACGTTGCGACATGAGACGCCGTTCAAAGTCGAGATTTGATTTCGCTGCGCACTGGTTCCGCGCGGCACTTGATGAGTGCCGCTTGAATCTCACTCGCTCTTTCGACGCAGAGTCTCGCGAACGCGGTGGTGCCGATGCGATGGTTGCCCAAACGATAGTCGGCTTTGATCCGTTCGGTGTGCAGATCACCCAAGAGTGATCCCGCGCGATAGGCATCGGTCTGGCCAGATCTTTGAAGCTGCCGAGCGACGTACACATGAGCGTTCGCATTTTGCGGCACAGGCCGTTCAATCTCGTCCAGGAACTGAAGCGCCAAATGGAACGCTCCGTAATACGCCCGACTGACGGCACTGCGGAGCGAAGCCTCGTCGGCACTCGTCGCCAGCTTTCCCGCCAAAATGATGAAGTCATCGCCGGTCATGGGCAGGGGTAAATCGAAAGTCGCACGGTGGAGACTGCATCGGGGAATTGCCGAGCCAACCGTTCGTGCCACTCGCACTGAGTCTTGATGATCTCTTGGGGGGCATCGTCGGATTCAATGTTCAACACCGTCCACGGCTCGCCCAGTGCATCTGGGTCCGACATCACTTCCACCGAGATGCGGCCAGGGAAAAACTCCTGGCTCATCCGAAGAATCTCGGTCAAATCTGGGCTTGTTGAGATTTGCAGTTCGTCTTGCTCGACAATGGAAGGCATACACGTCTCCTGGACCGGTGGTTTTAACAGTCTAGCCCCGTCCGAGAACTGTTGTCAGTTCACATCGGCAGATTTGCCTCGCCGTCTTGGACGATCTTCGTCCTGTTGTGGCCGGTCTCCCGACCGAGCCACTTGGACCGACCGAAGGTCTCAAGCCGCATTCGGTCAACGAGCAGTGGCTCGGTCGGGAGACCGGCCACAACAAGTCACCTGGGCGTGGCGGATGTGAGGGCCATGATTGATTCCTGGGATGTTTGTCTTACAAAGTCGCGGCGGCCGAGTGAGTCGCCACGCTCGCCAAGAGCGTGGGGAAATTCGCGAGGCGCAAAACCCACGCTCTTGGCGAGCGTGGCTACATTGAAACTCAGCGACCCGCCACTTGGGCTTGTCCCAGTGGTTCCCGCGCTTCTGCACTACGGCATTCGAGTCGTGCAGAAGCACGGGAACCACCCCGACAAGGGGGTGGCGTTTGTGCCATTAGACGTGGAGATGCCGACCGTGGCCAAGCAGCGAAAACAACCAACCATTCCGGCGTCAGCACCGTCGGTGGGCATCCCCGGTCAACCAGGCTGGCAACCGGTCCCGGGCGTGAAGCTGCTCCGCACGCTCGATGGTCACAAGAGTATGGTCTTGAGCATTGCCTTTGATCCCGAGGGACGGACACTGGCGAGCGGGAGTGACGACAGAACGGTCAAGCTGTGGGAGGTGACCAGCGGCAAGCTGGTCCGCACGCTCGAAGGACACTATGACGCGGTCATTAGTATCGCCTTTGATCCCGAGGGGCGGACGCTGGCGAGCGGGAGTAGCAGCAACAACATAGTCAAGCTTTGGGAGGCGACCAGCGGCAAGCTGATCCGCACGCTCAAAGGGCACTATGGCACGGTCAGGAGCGTCGTCTTTGATCCGGAAGGTCGGACGCTGGCGAGCGGGAGCGCTGACGGGACGGTCATTCTTTGGGAGGCGACCAGTGGCAAACTGATCCGCACGCTTGAACGGCACAGAAACTGGGTCAATAGCATCGCCTTTGATCGCCAGGGACGTACGCTGGCGAGCGGGGGCGGTGATATTTATGTCAAGCTGTCGGGTGCGACGAGCGGTAAGCTGCTCGCCACGCTCAAAGGTCACATGGGCATCGTCTGGAGCATTGCGTTTGATCCTGAGGGACGCACGTTGGCCAGCGGGAGTAGTGACAAGACAGTCAAGCTGTGGGAGACGACCAGCGGCAAGCTGCTCCGCACGCTCGAAGGGCACACCAACAGTGTCGAAGCCATCGCCTTCTCTGCCGACGGGCGTCTGCTGGCCTCGAAGAGCGGCGATGGAACGATCCGTCTCTGGAGTTGCGAGACATGGGAGACGGTCGCGGTCATCCCAGAGCCAGCAAAACCTGACTGGTGGATTCCCGCGCTCGCTTTTCATCCCACGTTGCCGCTGCTGGCCACCGCCGGCTCGGACCCAGACACACCGGAGGACGCGCGAGGCCGGCTGATCCACCTCTGGGAACTGAACCTCGACCTGCTGCTAGGCGGGCAAGCTGCGGCCCCGACGGTCCACTATGTCAACGCCAAGGTGGTGTTGGTCGGAGACACTGGCGTCGGTAAGTCGGGGCTCAGCTTGGTGCTGAACGGCGAACCGTTTGAAGCCACGGAATCGACGCCAGGACGCCACGTCTGGACGTTCGACTCGCGCGAGGTGGCGCTGGCTGGCAACCGCAAGCAGACTCGCGAAACGCTGTTGTGGGATCTGGCTGGTCAACCGGGATATCGCGTGATCCATCAGTTGCACTTGAACGAAGTGTCGGTCGCGCTGGTCGTCTTCGATGCGCGGAGCGAAACCGATCCGCTCGCTGGCGTCCGCCACTGGGAGCGCGCCCTGCGCCTCGCGCATCAACGGCAAGGCTCGCAATCGGTCCCCATGAAGAAATTCCTCGTCTCTGCCCGTTCGGATCGAGGCACGGTGTCGGTCAGCAAAGAACGGCTCGAAAGCGTCGTCAAGGAATTTGGTTTCGACGGCTACTTTGAAACCAGTGCCAAGGAAGGCTGGCAGATCCAGGAATTGCGGGCGGCGATCGAGACCGCCATTCCGTGGGATGATCTCCCGGTCGTCACGTCCGAAGAACTCTTCGCACGCATCAAGGCGTTCCTGCTTAAGCTCAAGGAGACGGGTCGGTTGCTCGCGCCGGCCACTCAGCTTTACGACGAGTTCGCGCGCGAGCACGCCGACCTGGCTGCTGCGCATGCGAATCTGTCGGCACAGTTCGAGACCTGCATCGGCCGCTTGGAGAATCGCGATCTGATCCGCCGGCTGAGCTTCGGCGGTTACGTCCTGCTCCAGCCGGAACTGCTCGATGCCTATGCTTCGGCGATGGTCAACGCGGCGAAGAACGAACCGGACGGCCTGGGTTCGATCGCGGAAGACGCCGCGCTGGCCGGTCAATTCTTCGTTCCCTCGGAACAGAAGGTCGGCGAGCGCGGGCAGGAGCAGTTGCTTTTGAACGCGACTGTGGAGGAACTCGCGCGGCATGATCTCGCTCTGCGGGAAAGTGCTTCGGACGGCCGCTACCTCGTCTTTCCGTCGCAGTTCAACCGCGACTACGAAGACGCGCCGGAGCCGCCGGGCAAGGCGCTCGCGGTGACGTTCGACGGCCCGGTGCAGAGTCTCTACTCGACGCTGGCCGTGCGGCTTGGCCATAGCGGACTGTTCACGACCGGCCGCGCTGAGATGTGGCGCAACGCGGCGGTTTTCACCGCGAAGGCGGGGGGCAAGTGCGGTCTGTATCTGCACGAGTTCGCCGAGGCTCGCGGGCGGCTCGTGATCTTCTACGACCAACACGAGGGCCAACCGCCGAGCGACGAGACACGGTTTCATTTCGAGGAGTTCGTGCTGGTCCACGCTCAGCACCGGTCGCTGGAGGGGACCGTGGAACTGGTGCGGTTCTTTGTCTGTCCGAAGTGCGGCACTCCCGTCCCTGACGCCTATGTGAAAATGCTGCGGGAGCAGAAGTAGAATGAGTTCCAATGTTTTTGTCCGGGCAAGGGGATCGTCGCTTTGACCGAGCCGAAGGAGCGGCTGCACTTCCCGTCGAAGGTCGCGGCGATGGAGCAATCCGCCGACCGCCAGCGTGACTTCGACGTGTTCGTCGAATCGGCGCGCGGCGAGACGAGCACGCCGAGCTTTAAGGCCTGGGCGGGCGGCGAGCGCGTGACGCTCGCGATTGTGTTCACCGACGTCGTCGGATCGACCGCGCTGGGACACGAGGTCGGTGACGCCGAGATGAACGACGTCCGTCGTGCTCACTTTGCCCAAGGCCAGAAACTGCTGGGCCAACACAACGGACGCGAGATCAAAACTATCGGCGACAGCTTCATGGTGGCCTTCAAGAGCGTGGAAGAGGCGCTGGATTTTGCGCTGGCCCTGCAATCGAAACCGGGCCATCCGAAGATTCAAGTCCGCGCCGGCATTCACGTCGGAGTGATGCAAGTCGAAGGGAACGACGTGTTCGGCGGCACGGTGAACTTCGCCGCTCGCGTCGTGGGAGCGATCAAGGACGCCGAAATCTGGCTCAGCGACCGAGCGAAAGAGGACATCGTCGCGTTGAAAGCCAGTCGCCACAGTGGCCTGAAATGGCAACAGCAAGACGCCGTCGTGATGAAAGGCTTTCCGGGAACGTTCACTCTCTGGGCACTCCGCGATCAGGCTTCTCCGATCAAACAGCGACCAGCAACTTCGTTTGACGTGTTCCTCAGCCACAACAGCCAAGACAAACCGACGGTTCGCGTGTTACGGGACAGGCTCGTCGAACTTCAGCTCAAGGTGTGGTTCGATGAGGAAGAACTCCGGCCGGGAATCCCGTGGCAAAAGTTGTTGGAAGAGGGGATCAAGAATTCGGCAAGCGTAGCGGTCCTCGTTGGTCAGGATGGACTTGGACCTTGGGAAGATGAAGAGATGCAGGGAGCGCTGTCGTTGGCCGTGAAGAACAAGCGGCCGGTGATTCCTGTGGTCATGCCGGGTGCATCGGCTCAGCCCGAGTTGCCGATGTTTCTCGGCAATCGAACGTGGGTTGATCTGCGAAACGGATTCGACAAGGGGGGACTCGACAAACTCGTCTGGGGCATCACGGGGAAGAAACGGGATTTACAAACCGAAACCATTCCTTTGACGGGAATCGTCAGACTGCGAGCGGACGTCGAAGCCACTCGATTTGAGAAAGAATTCGCACATTCAGCGTCTCGCGATTTGTTGCTGCCGTTATGTGACAAGGACGAGTGGAAATATCTCGAACTCAACGACAACTATCGCAGTGGAAACTGGGAATCCGCGCTGAAGGACGCCGACAAGCACCTTGCCGACGCAATTCATGCGTCCGGGGGAACCGCCGCTGAAATCGCGTTCGAGGCAGTGGCGGTACTGATGGTGGCGATCGCAGACGCTTTGAGGCACGACTCCGAAGTCTCTGTGCAATTCGTCCGCGAACTCTGTGCGACCATTTTTCGAGCGACAAAAACCGCAGTCGTGCTGAACGACACTGATGCCGACTTATTGTTCGCCAAGGCGTGCCGCCATGAACACGCAGGTGTGATCGCGATTTTGAGCAACGCACGAGATCGAATCTAACCGACGGTAGCTACGACGCCTCGCGGAGTATGGATTCCGCATCGAGAAATGTCGGTGGGTTATTCACGCAGTCGCGCACATATCGCTTGACGGAATCGGGCATCGCCGCGAGTTCGGCTTCGTGTCCGCAGACGAAGCCGTTGATCCACGTCTGCTTGATGCGTGGGTTGAGACTGGGAATGCTCAACCAGCGAATGAACTCCTGCAGGCTGATCATTTTGGGAACGAGGTCTGTTCCCTCATAACGCAAAGCCACGCGAGCCGGTTTCGCGAGGACGTCGTCGCGTTCCCACTTTTCGACGTACCAGCCATAAAGGGTTCCGATAACATCCATGATTGAATCCTTCTCGCTACCGTTCTGAGTCCGTTCACGCTCCATCGACGGCGGGATTGTTCAAAACGTGTTGGTAACGGTCAAGCAAAAGCCGGAGATCGTCAAAAGCTGCGGACAGATAGAGCACGATCATGTATCGGCCGTGCTGACGACCAAACCGCGAGGTCTCTAATGTCTCGCGACCATGAAGGAAATCTCCGCCGAGATGGCACAACCGAACGACATCCTGGTTCAGGCGGTGAGTCTCGCCAAGATCTACAACGGCAAGACGCCGGTCGCGGCGCTGTGCGATGTCTCTTTCACGCTGCGCCGAGGTGAGCTTGCGGCTTTGTTGGGAAAGTCGGGGTCTGGGAAATCGACGTTGCTCAACCTGCTGGCTGGGCTGGATCAGCCTTCTGCTGGGTCGCTCATGGTTGGTGGCCAGCCTCTGCACTCGTGGAATTCGGGGCAGATGGCGGCGTACCGGTCCAACGTGGTGGGGGTCGTGTTTCAGTCGTACAACCTGATCATGCAACGGACGGCTTTGCAGAATGTCGAGTTGCCGCTCGTCTTCGCCGGGCATGCTCCGGAGGTGCGGCAGCAGCGAGCGCTGGCGGCTCTCGATGCGGTGGGCTTGAGTCCGCGTGCTCATCACCGGCCGACGGAACTCTCTGGCGGGGAGCAGCAGCGAGTGGCCATCGCGCGGGCTTTGATCAATCGGCCGCAGCTTTTGCTGGCGGATGAGCCGACGGGCAATCTCGACTCGGTGACGGCGGATGAGATCATGGCTCTGCTGAAGAATTACTGTCGCGAGCAGCAGACGTCCGCATTGATCGTCACGCATGATGAAGAACTCGCGCGGCGATTCGCGACGCAGATCCTCCGCATGCACGACGGGCGCTTGCTGGAGGACGCGGCGTGAAGTTCTCCGATCTGATTCGCTTCGCGTTTCACTCACTGACGCAGCACAAGCTGCGGTCCTCGCTCACGCTGCTGGGGGTCATCCTGGGAGCATTCCTGGTGATCGTCACGATTTCGATCGGACAAGGGGTTCAAGAGGTCATCCCGCGACTGATCCGTCGCAACGATCAACTGCGTCAGATTCGGGTCGAACCAAATTGGGAACGCGAGCAACTCGTCGCTGTGGCCGAGGAAGCGCTTGTCGGCGTGATGTCTGACGAACGACGTGTTCGGCTGACGGAGCGGACAAAGCGACGCCATGCGGGTGGCAATTCCGGCGAGCGGAAAGAACCGCTCAACGATCAGCGGCTGGCTGAACTGGCGGCGATTGAGCATGTGGAATCCGCCGTTCCAACGATTGCAATGAACGCCGAACTTCGGTTTCGCGATCAATCGCTCAACGTCAATTTCTTCAGCACCACAACCGAGAATCGCAATCTGCCCCGCACATTGGTGGCGGGACGTTCGATCGCATCCAACGCGGCCGCGGAAGTCCTGATGAACGAGTTGCAGGCGTACGACATGGGCTTTCACGACGAAGCGGACCTCGACCAACTCCTGGGGGCGACGGTGCGGCTGAACACGAACTTTGGCGACGCGTACCTCGACAACGTGTTGGCCTCGAAAAGCAACGGACTAATCCAGTTGTCGACCGCAGACAAACAGAAATTTGAAAATGTCATTCGTGCGTTTCCCGCCGTCGCCGAACTGATCAACTTGCCTGCGGAATGTCGGAAACTGATCAAGCACTTTCTCGTGGTATCGGCCGAATCCCTATCGTCCACGTTGTTGCAGCCGCAGCGTGCGAGCACCGGGGATTTGACCGTCGTCGGCCTCTACCGTAGCTCGACCGACGAGGAACACCAGCTCCATGAGTACTTTGGTCATCAGGAAAACGTGTTGGTTCCCGATGAGATCGCTCGTGCATTCGTCCGGCAGATGCCCGGCTTCGACAAGACCGGCTACGGCCAAGTCATCGTCCGAGTCGATGAAGAGCGAAATGTTCGGGCGGTCGTGGAGAACCTTCGTTCGCGGAAGTACCAAGTTCACTCGTTGGTCGAAATCGTCGAGCACTTGCAGCACCAATACGGCCTCATGCTGTGGTGTATGACCGCGCTCGGCACCGTCGCTCTGCTGATCTCGGCTCTCGGTGTCACGAACACGATGCTGATGTCGGTCCTCGAACGGACTCGCGAAATCGGGATCATGAAAGCCGTCGGTGCCAGAGACGGACAAATCCAAGCCATCTTCCTTACCGAAGGAGTTTTTGTTGGCCTCGTCGGAGCCGCCGTCGCGCTGGCCGGAGCATGGGGCGCGTCCAAGTTTGCCAACTCGTGGATTCAGCAGATCGTTTCCAAGGAAGCGAACCAACCGGTGGACGATCAACTCTTTTTGTTCCCGTGGTGGCTCATCGCGGGCATCTTCGTTGTCACTCTCGCGGTCACGCTCATCGCTGCATGGCTGCCTGCTCGGCGCGCCGCGCGAATCCCGCCCGTCATCGCGCTCCGCCACGATTGAGTGCCGGTCAGAGGCTGTCCGAGAAGCCCGTAGCCTGACTCTCCGAGTCGGGAATTCTGCGAGAAAATACCCGACTCGGAGAGTCAGGCTACGGTAATGAGCCACTACTCGGACAGTCGCTCAATCCTTGGCGACGGAATCCCGATCGCGAGCGGCGGCTTCGTCGAGCTTGGTCAGCAGTTGTTTGAGTTTGTCGGGCTGCTGGTCGGCTTGGTTCTGGGACTCGGCGGGATCGTGGGCGAGATCGAAGAGTTCCACTTTGCGAGCGTTCTTGTCTTCGTGGACGATGAGCTTCCAGTCGCCGAGCCGTAGCGAGCGCGAACGCCAGCCGGGGGCGACGGCGTAGAGGGGGCGCGTCGGCAGGTCGGTGTGATTGGTCAGCAGCGAGGCGATGTTGGTGCCGTCCCATTTCAGATCTCGGTCCGGGCGATAGCCGGCGAGCGTGCTGAGTGTCGGCATCCAATCGATGATCTGGACCGGGCTGTTCACCTTGCCGGATTTGGCTTTGCTAGGCCAGGAGACGATCGTGGGAACCCGCGTGCCCCCTTCGTATAGCGATCCCTTCTCGCCGCGCCACGGTTTGTTGTTGCCGGTCAGTTTGCCGTTGGGGCAATTGTCGTCGGGGTACTTGAGATCGTTGTTCTCGACCGTGCTGCCGCCGTTGTCGCTGGTGAAGACGAGCAGCGTGTTGTCGCGGCGTTTCGTCTTATCGAGCGCGGAGATGATGCGGCCGACGGCGTCGTCGAGGTGCATCACGCAGGCGGCGTAGTGGCGTGGAACGTCGCCCTTGATTGAGTCGGGGACGCGATGCAGCCACTCGTCCGGTTCTTTGATCGGCAGATGGACGGCGGTGAATGGCACATAGAGAAAGAACGGGGCCGAGCCGCGCGACTCGATCCAGCGGATGGCTTCGGCGGCGAGCAGGTCGGTGACGTGGCCCGATTCTTCGAGCAGCTTTTCGTGGCGATGCCACGTCTGCGTGAAGGGGCCTTGCTTGTAGCGATGATTCCAAGGGCTGACTCCACCGGCGAGCGAGCCGTAGGAATGATCGAAGCCAAAATGATTCGGCCCCTGTTCGGGCAGCGAGCCGAGATGCCATTTGCCGGTGAGGCAGGTGTCGTAGCCGGCGCTCTTCAAAGCTCGCGGCAAAGTCACCGTGTCCCACGGCAACGCGCGTTCGTTCTGCGGATTCGTGACGTTGAAACGGCTCCAGCAACGGCCGGTCATCAAGCCGGTCCGAGTCGGACTGCACACCGGAGCGACGTAATGTTGCGCGAGTTCAAGTCCCTCGCGGGCCAGCCGATCGAGATGCGGCGTCGGTGCGTTGCCTCCGTGAAACGCGACGTCTGCCCAGCCGAGATCGTCCGCGATGACGAAGACGATATTCGGCTTGGCGGCCTGCGGTGCGTCAGCGGCGAGCAGAGCGTTGATTGGGATCAGCAGTAGTGCAGCAAGACAGATGGAGTAACGCATGACAGCCTTTTGAGTGGACCCGCAGAGTTCATTTGGTAGCCGCGTTTCGCCAGAACGCGGGTTTTCGGCCATTCGCCCGCGTTCTGGCGAAACGCGGCTACCCAGAGGTCAGAACTCGATGACGCGGTTTTCCTGGGCGGAGCGCTCCGCCATGCGCACGGCATGGACAACGTCGCGGGATTCCTGCGGTGTGATGACGCTCGGCTTGTCGCCAGCCAGGACACACTTGAGGAAGTAGTCGAGTTCCTCTTTGAGATACCCGCGCCGCAGGCCATGCACTTTGGGCCAATACGTTGACTGCGGGAAGCTGAGACCGTCTTTGGTCAGCAGCGTGTATTGGCTGCCGGAGTTGTCGATGTAGATTGCACCTTCGGTGCCGATGATTTCCATGCGCGCGTCGATCGCGAACGGGGCGTTGTCCGGCAGGCACCAAGCGTTCTCGATCACGGCGATGGATTCGTCGTCGAAGCGGAACATGGCCCAGCCGAGATCCGCGTGCGGCAGATGTGGCCGAGTGTTCGACGTCAGAGCGTAGACGCTTTTCGGTTTGGCTCCGGTGAACCAGAGCATCAGATCGAGATCATGCACGCCGTCGCCGAAGAGCGCGCTGATCTTGGGAAGATGACTCTCGGTGATCCACTTCGCGAGATTCCGCCGAGCGTGCAGACTGACGATCTTCCCCAACCGGCCGGCGGCAATCTCTTCCTTGGCGAGCGCGTAGACTGTGTCGAAGCGACAGACGTGGCCGACCATGAAGGCTCGCTTCTCACGAGCCGCGTATAACTCGGCGATGATGCGGTCGCAGGACTCGACGCTGTCGGCCATCGGCTTTTCGAGGAACACGTTTTTTCCGGCTCGAATCGCCGCGAGCGTTGGTTCCAAGTGGTCGCCGACGTGCGTGACGATCGACACGAGGTCGATCTCCGGGTCGGCCAGCAGCTCTCGATAATCGGTGTAGGTCTTGGGGACGTGGTATTTGTCGGCGACCTCGCGGAGACGTTCCGGCCGGCGCGTGCAGATCGCGGTCAGGTCTGCTTGAGGTAACTGCTGGAGCGTGTCGACGTGATGCTCGCCGAACCAGCCCAGGCCGATGACGCCGCAACGGATGCGATTCATGACTGGCAGCCTTTTGAGGAAGGTGCCCGACGAATCGAAGGAGACGACGAATGGGGGGCCAGCATTCGTCGTCTCCTTCGATTCGTCGGGCTCATTTCACATTCGCAAACACATGATCGAGCGCGGCCTTCACATCCAAGCGTCGAAAGGTGAGCTTAGTGCCGGGGTCTTCAACAGCCGAACCGGTCTTCTGAAAGATCGCCAGCATCGCTTCGGGGAGGTTCTTGCCGTCTTGCTTCCAATCGTAGCCCGACTTCTCGATCGCCTCGCGCAGCAACAAGACGGCTCCGCAAACGATCGCGTTGGACGATGACGTCGCTGATGCCGGCACGACGAGATCAATCTTTGAGTGGCGATCGAGATACACCTCGTCCTTCCCGGACCGGACGGCACCGATGGCGAAGCAGTTCGGCTGACAGGCCGGCCATGAGATCCCTTTCGTGAAGGCGTGATTGCCTGCCGGTGCGCTGACCCAGATGCCCAGCTCGCGCAGTCGTTTCAGCTTGTTGTCGATCTCGGTCGCGACCGGCTGGCCGTGTTCCAAATCGTCGACCGGAGCCAGATTGATGGCGGTGATGCGGTACTTCTGATGATGGTCGATCACCCATTGCATCCCGGCCGCCAGCGTCTTGCTGTCGGAGACGTTGCAATGACAGCACTCCAACGCCCGCACAACCGCCACTTGATTGTTGAACGCGACGCCGAGCTTCCCTTTGTAATTCACCGATGAGGGAATCCCGATCGTCGAACCGTGATAGCCGCGTCCCTCGTGCTTGGGATCGTTGTCTCCATCGACGCTGTCATACGACACGAGCACCTTCGGCAACTCGCCATCGGATTGCGACCACTCCGGCATCGACAGCTTGCAGCCGTCATCCAAGAGCGCCAGCGTTTGCCCTTTGCCAAACGAGAGCTTGCCGGCGTACGCCTCCCAAGCGTCGGTCACTCGCGCATGCTTGAAGGCCGGCGGATCAGCGGGCTCGGCGGAGAGCGCCGGGCGGCTCATCAGTGCAAACAACAAGAGGATGCCGAAAAGAAATCTCATCGTCGTCTCCTAACACTGGCTGGGCTCGAAACCCATGAGGGTGAAAAATTGTTGGGTGAAAAATTCAGTCACAGTCGCTCACAGCATCTTTGCGGTTGCTCAGTCAAGAATTCTGTTTTCACTTCTCCCATGTTTCACCCAACAATTTTTCGCCTTCGTCCGCTTTGATTCACTGGCAGTTTGAAATTGAACGACCTACGGCAATCACGCACGCAAGAATCACACTTCTTTCAGACAACGATAATTTACCGTCGGAAATGTTTCCGCAGAAATTGGGCTTCAAGTGGGTATGAATCGTCGATGGCTCGATGACCTTCTGAGGGGCCGACGATCAATTCGACGGGGGCCACTTTCATCTCCGGCTTGAGCCGGCGCGTCGCAGTGACCAGCTTGCGAGCCAATTGGATGCAGTCGTCGGTGCTGACGCGCGCGTCGTCGTTGCCGATGCTCAGCCAGACGATGCGTCCGGCCAGCCGGTCGGTCAGGCTGTCGATGTTGATCGACTTGGCTTGCTCGTCCGTGACCCCTTTGAACTCGGACAGGGCCAGCGGATTTGTCACCGGAGCCACCCCAGTCACGGCTCGGACACGCGGTTCTCCGGCGGCGAAATGCAGCGCACAAAAACCGCCGCGCGACGTGCCCGATGCGGCCACTCGATTGGGATCGGTGTAGCCCTCGGCAATCAGATGATCGAGCACCGCCGTGCAGCGCTTCACGAACGGGCTCATCAGATCCTGTCCCGCCTTCACGCGATGCGCCCAGCCCTGCAATGCGGCCGGCTCACCGTCTTTGCGGTCGTATCCGTGACACGGAGCATCGAGCACCACATACACCCAACCGTCTTTCGCCAAGTCACGACCGGTTTGCGTGTAGTACCGAGTCGGATCGTTCCCCATCTCGTCGATGCCGCTCGCGAAGATAAACAGCGTCGCTGCCGGAGCCGCCGGTTTCTCGCTGAACAGTCCGAAGCGCGTCCCATCCGCAGTCTTCAGCAACCGCATCGGCGGAAAGGTCGGCTTCGCGTCCTCCGCAGAGACTGACGACCACGCGGATACTGCAAAAGCGGTTGAGAGCAGGGTCTTCAACAAGTCTTGTCGGTTGAGCAAAGTCATTGAGCCTCCTCACGGTGATCGCTGTGCGTGGCGTTTCGATTTTGATTCGAGACTTGGCTAAGATCGCGGACGCCTCGATCAACGTCTGACGATCACTGCAAGCACATGATCGTTGTGCCGACTCTTGCCGTCCAACATCTTGGGAGAAAAACATGATTCGCAACTTGGTGCTGCTGACCGTTCTCTTGGTTCCTGTCTGTGTCATTGGAGCCGATGCTCCGGTGACGGCTCCGCCCGAAGCGGGTGGGATGAAGGCGTTGTTCAATGGCAAGGATCTCACGGGGTGGGACGGCGATCCTCGGCTGTGGAGCGTCAAAGACGGTGTGATCCACGGCGAGACGACTGAGGCAAATAAGGCCAACGGGAACACGTTCCTCATTTGGAAGGACGGCACGACGAAAGATTTTGAATTGCGGCTGTCGTTCCGTTGCAACGCGACCAACAACTCCGGGATTCAATATCGCTCGAAGCACATCACCGACGGCAAGGTCGGCAACCAATGGGTCGTGGGGGGTTATCAGCATGAACTCCGCAACGAGAGCAAACTGCCTGATGTCGCGGGCTTCATCTACGACGAAAGAGGGAAGCGCGGACGCATCTGTCTCGTGGGCGAGCAAGCGACGTGGGAAAAAGAAGGCAAGAAGCTCATCAAGAAAGACCTGATCGATCAGGCCGGATATGAAAAACTCTTCAAGCTCGATGACTGGAATGACGTGGTGATCATCGCCAAGGGGAATCACATCCAGCATTACCTCAACAACACGCTGATCCTGGACTTCACTGACAACCATCCGGAGCTCGCGCTGACGGAAGGCATCCTGGCCGTGCAACTGCACGCCGGAAAGCCGATGTGGGCGGAGTTCAAGAACATTCGCATTCGCGAATTGAAGTAGCCGTACTCGCCAGAGTGCGGGCTCTCCTTGGAACGGCCAATGGCCGCAACCAAAGAGGACTGCTTCACCATCATTTCCAATCCAGAAATGCCTTTCGTGGAATCCTCAATTCTTCGCGGCCTTTGCGACCTTCTGTTCAAAGAAGGTCTTTCTTTTGAACAGAAGGTCGCAAAGGCCGCGAAGAGATACCGAGGTAAAACGGTTGTAGAGCCGATCGGAAGTGTGAATTCTGCCAACCACGTTCCCGCACGGAGCGTGAGAACGAGATTTTTGCCGGTCACTTGCTCGGCAGCGTCAGCGTGGACTGCGGGTGGTTGGCATATGGCCAATCGGTGGGCTGATACGACACCGCCAGTTCGGGAGTCTCCAGCCGCTTTCCGCCGTCAGCGAGGCTGTGCATGACTCGATCGAGAATGCCTGTCGTCAGCAACGTGCGTTCGATGGGATAGACGGCTCGGCCGGTGTGGATTGTTTCGTCGATGGCATGCACGAGGTACGCGAAGTGGCCGTAAGGAGCTCCGTCCTGCAACTTGAACCACGTCGCCAGCGGTTCGGCTCGGCCTTTGAGCTTCACGGCAAACGCCTGGTATCTGGCGAGTCCGTTGGCCATGACGACGGCGGACTTCAGTCCGTCGCGGTGCTGCAACAGATACACGGCCGAGTTGTTCTTGGAGGTCCACTTGTCGGAGTCTTGCGGCGATCCCGGCAACTGCTTCAGTGCCGCAGCGAAAAGTTCGCTGGACCAAAGGCCGGCGGACTCGGCCTTGCGGATATCGTCCTCCGAGACCGTTTGCACCGAGGCCACGCCGGTTTCGCCACCACGACGACGTTCGATCATGCACTGATGCGCTTCCAGAGCGTGAAAGCCGTAGGACTCCAAACCGCCGTAGCCGATCGTCAACGCGGCTTCGATCTCGCAATCGCGCGGCAGTTCCAGCGGAGGCTCTCGCCACGCGACCGGGACCGAGGAGCCCGCGATGAACGGGAAGTTCATCTTCTTCGCGGTCTCGACCATGAAGAGTGCGTCTTCCCAGCGATACGACAGGTGCTTGTCGTTGAACACGGGGACCGATTTTTTGCAGCGGCGAAACGTGGCGACGATCTCATCGAAGAAACGCCGGCGCGGGTACTGATGCTGCTTCGTGTCGGGAGTGAAGGGATAGTCGCCGTGCTCGCCGATGCTCAGCACACCCGCGACTTGGATTTGGTTTGTTCCCAGCGTGATCGCTTCGTCGATGGACTTGGCGAGCCGAAAGCCATGCTTCTCGGCCAGCGGACGGCTGAGATCGCCGGAGGGAACTTGATCCGTGTAGAGCGAGACGAGCCGCAAGTCCGGCCCCTTGCCGCCGTCCTGCTGAAAGCCTTCCAAGATTTTTCCGACGATCACATCGGCGTGCGTGTTCTTACGATAGGCCGTGACGACCGCCGCGACCGGCAGCTTCTCTCTGGCCGGGGCGAATCCGCGCGCCGTCGAAACAAACCACGAAGGAAGCGTCGCTCCTAACGCTGTCGAAAGACCAACCTTCAACAGATCGCGTCGGTTGGGTGCAGTCATCGGGCACCTCGCTTCGTTAAGGCGAACGGCAGGACTTTTCTTCCCGTAGCCACGTTCGCCAGAACGTGGGAACCCACGCTCTGGCGAGCGTGGCTACGTCTCACTTCTTGGTCAGCTTTTGAAATCGCATATTCCCGACCTCGGCGACGAACAGGTTGCCGGCCTTATCAAAGGCCAGCATGTGCGGCGTATCGAATTCACCCGGAGCCGTTCCCTTTTTGCCCCAGCGTTGTTGGACTTTGCCAGACGCATCCAGACGAAGCACTTGATTCGCTACGGCATCCGCGACGAAGACGTGGCCGTCGCCGTTGATCGCGATGCCATACGGAGCGAAGCCCGGCCATTGTTCGAGGAATTGGCCTTCAGCATCGAACAGTTGAATCCGTTCGTTCTCGCGGTCACCGACCAGCAGGCGGCCTTTCGAGTCCATGATGATCGCGTGCGGCAGATCGAACTCGCCGGGCTTCGTCCCCTTCGTGCCCCATGATTTGAGGAAGCGTCCGGCCGATGAGAACTTCATCACTCGGCTGTTGCCATAGCCGTCGCTGACGAACACGTCGCCGTTGGGAGCGAACGCGATATCGGTCGGTCGGTCGAACTCATCATTGCCCGTCCCCGCTTTGCCGGTGCCCAAGGCCAGCAGCAGTTTTCCGGTGGGATCAAACTTCAAGACTCGGTGCCGGCCCATGTCCGTGACCCAGACGTTGTCCTGACGATCGACTCGCAGTCCGTGAGGTGTGCCGATGTGGTCATCGCCCCACGCTCGCAACAGCTTGCCGGTTGCATCCACGCAGAGCAGCGGACGCGGACCGCGATGAAATAGATAGATCTCCCCTTTGCTGCTCGAGGCCACTGCCGAACATTTTCCGAGGACGACGTCGGCCGGCAACTTCGGGAAGTCGCCGCGCGACTCGAAGTTGATCGCATCTTCTGCCGAGGCGGGCTGGCAGAAAATGAAGGGCAGAAAATAGACACAAAGAAGCGCGCTCACAGTTTTCATTTTCCGCCCTCCATTTTTTGCCTGCTCCGGTCACGTTCCACGTCGGACAGCCAACAGCGTCTGTTCGAGAAACGGCCGGACAAGCCGTTCGAGCCACTCGAATTCAATCAGGAAGGCGTCGTGGCCGTAGGCGCTTTCCAGTTCGATAAACGTCACATGGCGACGAGCTTCAATCATCGCGCGCACGAGCGCTTTGCTTTGAATCGTCGGAAACAGCCAATCGGAAGTGTAACTGGTGACAAGGAACCGCGCGTTTGTTTGGCTGAGCGCTTGCGCGACCGAACCGCGGCCTTCGGCGAGGTCGAAGTAGTCCATCGCGCGGGTCAGATAGAGGTAGCTGTTGGCGTCGAAGCGTTCGATGAACCGCTTGCCTTGGTAGTGCAGATAGCTTTCGACTTGAAACTCGATCTGCCGCATCATGTCGTACGAGAGCCGGTCGCCGTCTTGCAGGCGGCGGCTGAATTTCAGCTCGATCGAGGCGTCCGATAAATAGGTGATGTGCGCGACCATGCGTGCCAGCGCGAGTCCAACCTTCGGGCCGATCGGCTTGTCGTAGTATTGCCCGCCGTGAAAGTTCGGGTCGGTACAGATGGCTCGGCGGCCGACCGCGTTGAAGGCGATGCCTTGCGCCGTCAGCTTCGCGGCTGACGCCATGCAGATCGCCGACTGAACCATCTGCGGGTATCGAGCCGCCCACTCCAACACCTGCATGCCGCCGAGACTGCCGCCGACGATCGACAACAATTTTTCAATTCCCAGATGCCGGACCAGTCCCGCATGAACCTCGACCATGTCCCCCACGGTCATGAACGGGAAGTTGAGCCCATACGGTTCGCCGTTCTGCGGGTTGAGACTCAGCGGCCCGGTCGTCCCCTGGCAACCGCCGAGACAGTTCGCGCAGATGACGAAGTAGCGGTTCGTATCGAGCCCTTTGCCCGGACCAACGAACTCATCCCACCAACCGGTCTTGCGATCCTGCGGCGTGTGATAGCCCGCGACGTGAGCATCTCCCGTCAGCGCGTGACAGACGAAAATCGCGTTGTCGCGCTGCGGGCTGAGTTCGCCGTAGGTCTCATACGAAACCGTGACCGGTCCGAGTTCACCGCCGCCAGCCAGACGGAGCGGATTCGGCGGTTCGAACAGTGATGCGGAACGCTTCGGCACGAACCCGACCGAGTTCGGGCCGGGCTCGATCGGTTGGTCGGGTTCTCGTAGTTCGCCTGCGTCGGTCGCCATGAATGCCGCTCCTGAGTGCGGCGGAGTATATTGAGCCGCGGCGCAGAGTCAGCGGTCCGAATGATCCGGAAATGGAAAATGAGAAATGAGAAATGAGAAATGGAAAATGCAAAATGACGAGCCGACGATGACGCCCGTCTCCATTTTGCATTCTTCATTTTCCATTTCTCATTTTCCATTCGCCTTGCTTCCCAGCCATCTATCAACCCCAACGAGGTCCACCATGTTCCAGCCAACTCGACGTGACTTCCTGCAAACGACAACCCTCGCCGCCGCCACCGCGGCGCTGCCGTACTGGTTCGCTCAACAGCGGACGATGGCCGATGACGCCAAGTCGCCGAACGAACGGCCGAAGGTTGGTTGCATCGGCAACGGAGGCATGGGGAGCGGCGATGCAGCGGCGATCAAGAACTACGGAGACATTGTCGCGCTGTGCGATGTGGACAGTCAGCGCTCGGGAGTCCTCAACGACAAACTGCTCGGCGGCAAGGCGGAGTTTCATGAGGACTATCGCAAGCTGCTCGATCGGAAGGACATCGACATCGTCACGATCAGCACGCCGGACCATTGGCACTCGCGGATCGCATTGGCCGCGCTGCGAGCCGGCAAAGACGTCCATTGTCAGAAGCCGCTGACATTGACCATCGACGAAGGGAAGCTGCTCTGCAAAGTCGTGAAAGAAACCGGCCGAGTCTTCCAAGTCGGCACGCAGCAACGCAGCGAACACAATTTTCAGAAGGCGGTCGCGCTGGCTCGCGAAGGACGCATCGGAAAGATCAAGACGGTTCACGTCGCGATCGGCGGCGCACCCAAGGGCGGGCCGTTCAAGAAGCAAGCTCCGCCCGCGCAACTCAACTGGGATTTCTGGTTGGGACAAGCTCCGCTGGTCGAGTACATCCCGGAACGCTGCCACAACAACTTCCGTTGGTGGTACGAGTACTCCGGCGGCAAGATGACCGACTGGGGTGCTCACCACGTGGATATCGCCCAGTGGGCCATCGGCATGGAAGGCTCCGGCCCGACGTCCATCGAAGTGCTGGAGAACGTTCACCCGGTGCCATACGAAAAGGGTTGGCCGACCGTCGATGATTCGTACAACGCGGCCACCAGCTTCAACCTCAAAGCGACGTTCGCCAACGGCGTCGAAGTTTTCATCCGCGACGACTGCAAAGACCTGGGCTTCGACAATGGCGTGATGTTCGAGGGGGAGACCGGCCGCTTCTTCGTCAATCGCGGCAAGCTGACCGGCGCTCCGGTCGAGGAACTCGAAAAGAATCCGATCTCCGAAGAGGTCTTCAAAGCACTTCGCAAAGGGAAGAACCGCGACAACCACATGGGCAACTTCATCGCCTGCGTGAAGGACCGCGGCCAGACTCAAAGCGACGTCTTCAGCCACCACCGCATCCTGACGACCTGCCATCTGGCCAACATCGCGCTGCGTCTGAACCGCACGCTCAAGTGGAACCCCGAAACCGAACAGATCCTCGGCGACGACGAAGCCAACGGCTGGCAGAAGCGCGAGCAGCGCAAGGGATATGAAGTGGCATAGTTCGACAAGAGCGTACTATCGACGATCACAATGGTAGGCGGCTTGACCGCTAAGCCCGTCGCTGTGCCCTGACGACATGCACGACCTTGACCAAGCGGTCGTCGGGGCTGACCGAGAAGACGAAGCCGAGCGGCGGTTCGAGCAGCAACCGAATTGGGCCGACTCGTGATTCGCCCGCGTGTTCCGGGTCGATCTTGAGTTGCCGTTCGACCGCTTGTGAGACGCGCGTGACTTCGGCTTTGTCGTCGGCAGCGAGCCACAATTCCGCGAGTTCCCGTTCGGCCACCGGAGTCCAGATGACCGTGAACTTCATCGGGTGGACTCCAGGTCACGAAGGATGTGATTCAACTCACGGCCATCGTTGGACTCGGCGCGGCGCAGCAACTCGGCGTCGGAGACGAGTGGTTCGCACTCCCATTCCGAGTGCTGTTGCGACGGGGTGTAATAGCCCAACACGTCGCCGGACTCATCCACAAACTCCAGCCGATCACGCAGATCGCCAAGCTGGCCGCGAATCTGTGGGTTGACCAAAACACGAGTCATGACGGCACCTCCGATTGAGATGGCAACATCGTAGTCCGGTTATCAGCCAACAGTAAGCTGATTTCGGAAACCACTCATCGCCCCTTCTTGCGAGCGATCGCTTCAACGAGGGCTTTGCCCATGTCGGCGGGGCTGCGGCTGACGACGACTCCGGCGGCTTCGAGAGCTGCGATTTTTTCCTCGGCGGTGCCGCTGCCTCCGGAGATGATCGCTCCGGCGTGACCCATACGCTTGCCGGGCGGAGCGGTCTGGCCGGCGATGAAGGCGGCAACCGGTTTCTTGATGTGGGCTTTGATGAACTCGGCGGCTGTGATTTCCGCGTTGCCGCCGATCTCGCCGATCATCAGCATCGCTTCGGTGTTCGGGTCGGCTTCAAACAGCGTCAGGCAGTCGATGAAGTTGGTGCCGATGATCGGATCGCCGCCGATGCCGATCGCGGTCGATTGGCCGAGTCCGACGTTGCCGAGTTGCCACGCGGCTTCATAAGTCAGCGTGCCGCTCTTGCTGACAAGTCCGACGGGGCCGGGCTTGTGGATGTAGCCGGGCATGATGCCGATCTTGGCGATGCCGGGCGTGATGATGCCGGGACAGTTTGGGCCGATCAGTCGGCTCTTCGGAAACTTTGTCGCGAGCACATCAGCGGTGCGAACCATGTCGAGCACCGGCACGCCCTCGGTGATTGCAACGATCAACGTGATCCCGGCCGCAGCCGCTTCGAGGATCGCGTCGCCACAGCCTCCCGGCGGCACGAAGATCAGCGAGCAATTCGCGTCTGTCTTGCGAACGGCTTCAGCGACCGAATCGAAGACCGGGAAGCCATCGACCTCGGTGCCTCCCTTGCCGGGCGTGACGCCGCCGAAGAACGGAGTACCGTAGGCTCGGCACTGCTGCGAATGGAACAGGCCCGTCTTACCGGTAATGCCTTGGCAGATCACACGCGTGTTTTTGTCAACGAGAATGGACATGGTTTGAATTGGGTCCGTTGTCAGTGGTCACTGGATAGGAGTGTGTTGTTTCAGAATTCCACAAAGTCGTGAGCAAGATGTGTGAGGTCGAGTTTTTCGTTGGGAAGGTCGAGCTTGATGCCCCATTGCTGCATGGCAATGGCCCCAAACAGCATCTCGATGGGTTTACCGTCTTCGTCCTTGCCGATCTCGTCGGTGACGTTGGCATGAAACTCGACGGCATGTCCCTCGACACGAGCTTGAACCAAACAAGACGCCGTGATGCTGTGAGCTTTGCCACCGAGTGCGAACGATCGAGGCTCCTCCAATTGCACAACTGAAAGACCGTCGGTCGCTCGCTGAACGACGTAGGAATTTCTGGCACCACTATCGAACAGGGTCCAACAGTCTCGTCCTTTAATTTTTAGGTTTTCACGAATGCGTCCCATGATGCGCCTCCGAAGGTTCGCCTCGCGCAGCGAGACGGCGACATTGATGGTCTCATGCCTTGAGGGTCGCGACAACCTTTTGTGCCGCGTCGGTGAGGTCGGTGGCGGCGATGATCTTGCGGCCGCTGTCGGCGAGCATCTTGCGGGCGATCTCGACGTTGGTTCCTTCGAGTCGCACGACCAGCGGGACGGTGAAGCCGACCGTGTCGTACGCGCTGAGCAGCGCGGTCACGATCGTGTCGCACTTCATGATGCCGCCGAAGATGTTGACCAGGACCGCCTTCACGTGCTTGTCGGCGAGGATGATGCTGAAGGCTTCAGTGACTTGTTGGACGTTGGCTCCGCCGCCGACGTCGAGGAAGTTGGCGGGTTCGCCGCCATGTAGTTTGATGAGGTCCATCGTGCTCATCGCGAGGCCGGCTCCGTTGACCAGGCAGCCGATGTTGCCGTCGAGCTTCACGTAGCTCAGTCCCGCCTTGCCGGCGCGGACTTCGAATTCGTTCTCTTCGCTGAGGTCGCGCAGTTCCGCGAAGTCCTTGTGACGGAACATCGCGTTGTCATCGAATGTCACCTTCGCATCGAGTGCGACCAATTCTCCCTCGGCCGTGACGACGAGCGGATTGACCTCGGCCATGCTGCAATCGTTCTCGACGAAGAAGCGGCAGAACTTGGGAAGGAAGCTTTGAGCACTCGCGACGGCCGAACCACTGAGTCCCAACTGATAGGCCAATCGCCGAGCTTGATACGGTTGCAGGCCGTAGCCGGCGTGGAATGGCTCTTTCAGGATTTTTTCGGGCGAGTGCTTCGCGACCTCTTCGATCTCGACGCCACCTTCGGACGACATGATGACGACCGGCGAACCCGCTTCGCGATCAACGATCACGGCGAGGTACAGCTCGCGAGCGATGTTCAATCCACCCTCGACATACAGCGTGTTGACCTGCTTGCCTTCGGGGCCGGTCTGGATCGTGACCAGCGTGTTGCCGAGCATCCGCTTCGCATTCTCGCGAGCCTCGTCGGCCGACTTGACCAGCTTCACGCCGGGCTGTTCGGGCTGCTCTTTGAAGCGACCTTTGCCTCGGCCGCCGGCGTGGATTTGCGACTTCACCACGGCGATCGGACCGCCCAGTTGAGTGAAGGCAGCGGCGGCTTCGTCGGGGGTGCGAGCGACGATCCCTTTCGGAACGGCGACGCCGGCTTTGGCGAACAATTGCTTGCCTTGGTACTCGTGAATCTTCATCGGTTGGCCTTTGAATGTCGTAGGGCGGCGGAGCCGCAAAGTAGACCGGTCACTCCGTGACCGGAATTCGGGTCACGGAGTGACCCGTCTACGGGGGTGCAAGGGGGCGGGATGATAACGGTGCCCTTTTGCAACCGTTAGCGAACGCCGTTGTGGCCGGTCTCCCGACCGAGCCACGCCCTGCGACCGAAGGTCTCCCGTGCATTTGGAGACCTTCGGTCAGCCTCGGTGGCTCGGTCGGGAGACCGGCCACAACACCGGCGCGGCCCTCCCAACGCGCGATCCTGGGTCGTCTGTGTTACTTTCTTGTCCAATTCTTGACCCTGCCGGGAATAAGCCCGGCGGTTACGACTCTCCCTCTCGCGTCGCCATGAACTCCATTGAGCATCAGCAGCGTGTCGCCGATTTGATCGGACAGCATTACGAATTGCTGTACCGGGTATCGTTCCGTTTGACCGGATCGGTGGCCGATGCGGAAGACCTGACTCAGCAGACGTTCCTGACGGCGCAGCAGAAACTGGAACAGCTTCGGCAGACAGACAGCGCGAAGTCGTGGTTGTTGGCGATCCTGCGGCACCACTTCTTCCGAAATCGGAGCCGGGCGGCGAAGCAATCGGTGCGGTTGGATTCGCTCCCCGAACCGAGTTGTTCGACACCCAGATCGGACGGGTTCGATTCGGAAGAGTTGCAGGCCGCGCTGAACGATCTGCCCGAAGAGTTCCGAGTTCCACTGGTCCTCTTCTACTTCCACGAACTGAGCTACCTAGACATCGCCGCCGAACTGTCGATCCCGCTGGGGACGGTGATGAGCCGTCTCTCGCGCGGCAAAGAACATCTTCGACGCCGACTGTGCCGTGACGGCGTCGAAACGAAACCGCCTCAACTACTCGCCCGCCAATTGCCATGACACCTTCTTCTCCTGAACTGCTGACTTGTGAAACCGCTCTCGAGCGGCTGGATGCTGTGTGGCTCGATCCGTTGCCGGAAGAGCCACTCGATGGCGATCTGCTTGCCGCGCGCGAGCACTTGCAAGAGTGCTCCGCTTGCTGGACGAAGTGGGAACAACGTCGCGCCGTCGATCACCGTATTTCCGAGGTCATGCAAGCGGTCTCGGTGCCGACCGGATTGCGCGAGCAGTTGCTGGCTCAGACCGTGGCGGACGCTGCCAGCGTCCTGCCGAGCGACGCAAGCTGCGTCGGCCACGATCGCAAGCTGCATCGCCGAGCGTGGTGGATTTCGATTGCGGCGATGTTGCTCGTCAGTGTCGCGGGGGGTTCGTGGTTGTGGCAGACGCTGCAACCGCGGCGCGTCTCGATGCAGACTTTGTGCGATCTCGCGCCGCTGACCTCCTCCGGGCTGATGAAAGTGGATGTTCTCTCGAAGTTGCCGCCGCTGCCGGCCATGTGGCCGCGAGCTAAGGGCCTACGAATGCCCGATCCTCCCTGTTGGTTCACTCCGCCGAATTCGCGGGAAGCGACCGGATGGATCGCTTTCGAGTTGCGATCCGGCAAGACCACGATTCACGGCGTGCTGTTGATGACCCGGCAGATCAACGTCAGCGATCCACCGGCCGAATTGCTCGTGCGGCCGAGTTGGTCCAGCTACACGCTGCGCGGCGGCAAGTCGGTCAGCGTCGCCGGCTGGTCCGAACGAGGAGTCGTTTATCTCTGCTTCGTTCCGGGTGAACCAGCAGCGCTCGAAAGTGTGTTGCGAGTGACGGCACCAACATCGGCGTGAGCCATCGATCCGCGTAGCCTGACTCTCCGAGTCGGGATTTCTGCGGAATGCTCCCGACTCGGAGAGTCAGGCTACGACTCCGAACGGCCGTTGACTCACCCTTCGCGAGTTCGGCGATTATGCTTCCGACTGATTCACCTCTTCCGTTTCTCACATCACAAAGGACACCGCGATGCCTCGACCTACTGATCTTCCGGCGTGGAAAGCTCTGCAAGCTCATCAAGAGAAAATGGCCTCGGTCCACCTGCGCGATTTGTTTCAGCAAGACGCGGGGCGCTTCGGCAAGTTCTCGCTGCGATTCAAGGACACGCTGCTCGACTACTCGAAGAACCGCGTGACCGAAGAGACGATGAAACTGCTGCGCGATCTGGCTCGGCAAGCCGACCTGGCGGGCTGGACCGAGAAGATGTTCTCCGGTGCGCGAATCAACACGACCGAGGACCGAGCCGTTCTGCACGTCGCTCTGCGGAACCGCTCGAACCGGCCGATCCTGGTCGATGGCAAAGACGTGATGCCGGAGGTCAACGCGGTGCTCAAGCACATGCGCGAATGGACCGAGGCGATCCGCTCTGGAGCCTGGCGGGGCTACACCGGCAAGGTGATCACCGACGTCGTCAACATCGGCATCGGCGGCAGCGATCTGGGACCGGTCATGGCCACCGAGGCTTTGAAGCCGTACAGCAAACGTGACCTCAAAGTGCATTTCGTCTCGAACGTGGACGGCACGCACATCGCCGAGATCACCCGGCAGCTTAACCCGGAAACGGCGTTGTTTATCGTCGCGTCGAAAACGTTCACGACGCAGGAGACGCTGACCAACGCGCACTCGGCACGCAATTGGTTTCTGAAGACGGCGAAGGATGCCGCGCATGTGGCGAAGCACTTTGTCGCGCTCTCGACCAACGAACCTGAAGTCAGCAAGTTCGGGATTGCCAAGGAAAACATGTTCGGCTTCTGGGACTGGGTCGGTGGCCGGTACTCGCTGTGGAGCGCAATCGGATTGCCGATCGCCGTCAGCATCGGCATGGACAACTTCGAGGAGTTGCTCGCCGGTGGTCACGAAATGGACGAGCACTTCCGCACCGCGCCGCTGGAGCAGAACCTGCCCGCCACACTCGGCCTGCTGGGCCTGTGGTACAACAACTTCTGGGGCACGGCTGGATCGCAATCGCACGCGATTTTGCCGTACGACCAGTACATGCACCGCTTCGCCGCGTACTTCCAGCAGGGTGATATGGAATCCAACGGCAAGAGCGTGACGCGCGACGGTCAGGCCTGCGAATGGTCCACCGGCCCAGTCATCTGGGGCGAGCCGGGCACCAACGGCCAGCACGCGTTCTACCAGTTGATCCATCAAGGAACGAAATTGGTTCCGTGCGATTTCCTCGCGCCGGTAGAAACGCACAACCCGCTTGGCGAGCACCACGACATTCTGTTGTCGAACTTCTTCGCTCAGACCGAAGCGCTGATGAAGGGCAAGACGTCCGACGAAGTCCGCGGGGAATTGAAAGGGAGCAAGCTTTCGCCGGAAGCGCTGGAGAAACTCGTTCCACAAAAATGCTTCGCCGGGAATCGGCCCACGAACTCGATCCTGTTCCAGAAGCTCACGCCGCGTACGCTCGGCAATCTGATCGCGCTGTACGAGCACAAGATCTTCACGCAGGGGATCGTCTGGAACATCAACTCGTTCGATCAATGGGGTGTGGAACTCGGCAAGCAACTGGCGAAAGCGATCCTGCCGGAACTCAGCGGCACGGGCGAAGTGACGAGCCACGACAGCTCGACCAACGGCTTGATCAACGACTTCAAGAAACGACGCCGGTAACACCAGCAACGTCGCGCGATCGTCTCCATCCGTCGAATCCGCGTCATCCGTGTTCTCAACGAACTATTGAACACGGATAACGCGGATGTCGCGGATGGAACAGGCTTCGCCTCTCTGGTGAGTCAGTGGTTATTAACTTGCGGCACGATTGAGGCTCTGCCATGAAACTGTCCCATCGCACGGCGCTGGTCACCGGAGCCGCTCGTGGAATCGGTCGCGGTTGCGCGTTGGAGTTGGCTCGCGCCGGTGCCGACGTGGCGATCAACGACCGGCAGCCGTCGGACGACACCGCATCGCTGATGGCCGAGATCGAATCGCTCGGCCGGCGTGCGGTGTTGGTCGATGGCGATGCGTTCGAGCGTGCCTCCTGCGAAGACATCGTGAAGCGGGCGATCGCGGCGCTGGGCCGGATCGACATCCTGGTCAGCAATCCGGCGTTCTCGCGGCGTGGCGACTTTCTCGATTACGACCCGGAGATCTTCGACAAGACTCTGCGCGGCACGCTGACCGCTGGATTTCACATGAGCCAATTCGTCTCGCGGCACATGGTCGAGCGGGGCGGCGGCGGGAAGATCCTGTTCATTTCGAGCGTCCATTCGCGGCGGCCCTACGCGCGAGCGGTCGCGTACAACGCGGCGAAGGCGGGACTGAATCACATGGCCTTCACAATCGCCGCTGAATTGATTGGGCAGCGCATCAACGTCAACGTCATCGAGCCAGGCTGGATCGACACTCCGGGCGAGCACGAAACCTTCGGCGATGCGATGATCGCGGAAGAAGGGACGAAACTGCCGTGGGGCCGGATCGGCACGCCGTCGGACATCGGCCGCGCGGCGACGTTTCTGTGTTCGGACGACGCCGACTACATCACCGGCATTTCGCTGGTTGTCGACGGCGGGTTTTGTCTGCGCGATTCGATTTCGAGTCCCTCCATGCGAAGTCCGATCACAAAATCATGTGACACAGAATCATGATTTTGTGGAACATGATTCTGTGATCAAAGATTGGCCGCGCGATGCCTCATGTAGTCGATCAATCGTTGTCGTTATATCGCCGAGCGCAGGAACTCATTCCCGGCGGCACGCAGTTGCTCAGCCGCCGGCCGACGAAATACGCATTCGGCGTCTCGCCGGTGTATGCCGCGCGAGCGAAGGGGGCACGGATTTGGGACGTCGATGGGAACGAGTACATCGACTGGGTCAGCGGCATCGGCGCGATCATTCTCGGCTATTGCGATCCGGTCGTGGACGACGCCGTGCGCGATCAGATCGGCAAGGGAGTCGCGACTTCGATCAGCAGCGCCGTGGAGCTCGAACTCGCCGAGGAACTCTGTCGCACGATTCCGTGCGCCGAGATGGTCCGCTATGCGAAGTGCGGCGGCGAGGCGTGCGCGATCGCGGTGCGGATCGCTCGCGGTGCGACCGGGCGGGACAAGGTGCTCTTCTGCGGCTATCACGGCTGGCACGACTGGTACTTGGCGGCGAACCTCGTGGCCGAAGAGAGTTTGAATTCGCACCTGTTCCCCGGCATCGAACCGATTGGCGTGCCCAAGGCGCTGGCCGGAACGGCTCTACCGTTTCCGTTCGGAGACCTCGCGGCGCTGGGGCAATTGCTCGATGACCACAAGGGCGAGGTTGCGGCCGTCATCATGGAGCCGCTCCGTTCCGAGAAGCCCGCCGACGGATATCTCGCCGGCGTTCGCAAGCTGTGCGACGAGCGTGGCGTCGTGTTGATCTTCGACGAAGTCTCGTCCGGGTTCCGCTTCGGGATGCAGGCGGCTCAGGGCTTCGTCGGCGTGACGCCGGACATGGCGGTGTTCGCGAAGTCGATGTCGAATGGCTATCCGATGGGAGCGGTCGTCGGGCGGCGCAGCGTCATGGAACCGGCCGCGAGGATGTTCATTTCCAGCACCTACTGGTCGGACCCGATCGGCATGGTCGCTTCGCTGACAACGATTCGCGAACTGCGACGCCGCAACGTGTCGGAATCGCTGTGGGCATTCGGCCGCGAATTGCAATCGCGACTGGATGCTGTTGCGGGCGAAGTGGGTCTCGACGTGCATTGCGGTGGCTTGCCCGTGCATCCGCATCTGGAGTTCGCGTCGGCCTCATCCGATCAGAAGCCGGTCTTGGCGACGTTGTTCATTCAAGAAATGGCGAAGCGCGGCTGTCACGGATACGCGAGCTTCTACCTCAATGCGGCTCAAGGAGCGGCGGAGTTGGAACAGACGGCGGCGGCAGCTCGCGAAGTCTTCGCGATCATTCGCCGCGCGATCGACAGCGGCGATGCAGAGTCGTTTCTGGAATGCCCCCGCCAGCAAGATGCGTTTCGGAGATTGGTGCGATAACCTTGAAGTGCGGTGTGTCAGCATCGCTTTGGAATTTGGATCGCTATGAGGCCGAAACAATCCAAAGCGGTGCTGACACACCGCACTCCAAAGAGGCGAAATCTTGGACGAACCGAAACTCACGCTCGACTCCGGCCTCGAATGGCCTGACTTCGCGGCGATCGCGTTTTATTTCGCGCTGACGTTTGGCATCGCGCTGTGGTTCGGCCGCAAGCAGAAGCACGTTGATGACTTCTTCGTCGGCGGTCGCCGGATGCCGTGGTTCGCGGTCGGGCTGAGCATTCTCGCGACGCTGTTCTCGACGCTGTCCTACCTCGGCATGCCGGGCGAGATGATCAAGAACGGCATGGGCGTCTTCATGGGGATTCTCGCGGCTCCGCTGAGCATGGCCGTGATCATGCTGCTGTGGATTCCGTTCTTCATGCGGCTGAAGTTGACGAGTGCCTACGAGTACCTCGAACTCCGATTTAACTATCCGGTGCGCCTGATCGGTGCGTCGTTGTTCGTGCTGCTGCGGCTGGGCTGGATGAGCATGGTGATCTTCGCCGCGTCGATGGCGCTCGACCGGGTCAAAGGCCCGGACCTGCTCTGGTTGCCGGGGCCGGACATCTATTGGTGGATCGGACTCGTCGGGGTCATCGCCGCGATCTACACGGCGGTCGGCGGGATTCAGGCCATGATTTGGACCGATGTGTTGCAGTGCCTGCTGCTGCTGGCGGGAGTGCTGTTGGCGATTGGCTATGTCGCCGCCGTTGACGGCACCGGTCCCGTCGATTGGTGGAAGACGGCGTCGAATACGAGCGGCCGAAATAACCTGCCGCCGGTGTTTAGTTGGGACATCACAGTCCGCACGACAATCGTGTTCGCGATGATCAATCACTTCTTTTGGAATATCTGCACTCACGGCTCGGACCAGGTCGTGCTGCAACGGTACTTTTCGGTGTCGTCGTTGAAGAACGCTCGGAAGAGCTACTTCGTCAACTTCCTCGTCGATCTGACGATGGCCTCGCTGCTGTCGCTGGGCGGCTTGGCGCTGCTGGCGTACTACCTGAATCACGCCGACCAAGTTCCCGATGGACTGACGGCGGTCAAAGGAGCCGACAAGCTCTTCCCGCACTTCTTGGGCAACCAGCTTCCCGCCGGCTTCGCGGGGCTGATCATCTCGGCGTTCCTGTGCGACGCAATTCAAACGCTGGAATCCGGCGTGAACGCGATCACGGCCGTGGCCGCGAACGATCTGGTGCCGCGCTTGCGTCGCGGCCGGCCACGGATCATGAGCGACCTGATGTTCGCTCGCGTGCTGAGCATCGTCATCACGATCGCGGTCACGGCGAACGCATACTTCGTGGCGAACCGTGTGCAGGCGATCGGCGAGACGATCGTCGGCATGATGCCCAAGTTCTTCAACATGTTTGTCGGCCCGCTGGCGTCGCTGTTCATCATCGGCATGTTCTTCCCGCGCTGCACGGCCAGATCGGCGATCCCGGCGGTGCTGTGCGGTTTCAGTGTGTCCATCGTCTGGAGTTGGTGGCCGGAAATCTTTGGGGTCACGAAAGAAAACTCACCTTCATTTCTGCTGGCGATTGCGTTCCCCTGTGTCACAACGCTGGCCCTCGCACGCGCGCTCAGTTGGTTTGTCGAACGGAAAGGCGATCATCCCGGACTCAAATACACTTGGCGGGAGATCGTGCGCAAAGACGAGAATGAATCAGTATCTTGACCGGCTGATGGCTGTTGGCTGAAAGCTGATGGCTGTTATTCCAAAATCCAACCTCAACGAATTTGTGATAACAGCCAACAGCCATCAGCCATCAGCCATCAGCTTTCAGCCAGACAAATGCCGAGAGTTATGCCATGTCCCCCAAAGACACCTACGACCGTGACGGGTTCGTCATCGTCCGCCAACTGTTGTCCTCCGATGAATTCGCTGACCTGCGGCGGGAGCTTGACCGCTACATTCGCGAAGTTGTGCCGACGCTGTCGGATGCCGATGCGTTCTTCGATGACAAGTCGCGGCCGGAGACGCTCAAGCAGATGCAGCACATGCAGCAGGATGCGTTCTTCCGCGATTACGTCCGGCATCCAAAATGGGTCGCACTGGCCGAGATGCTCGTCGGCGAGGAGGCCGCATGCGAGGGACCGGAATGGTTCAACAAACCGCCGGGGACGAATCACATCACCCCGCCGCATCAAGACAACTATTACTTCTGCCTCGTGCCGCCCAATGTCGTGACGATCTGGATGGCGCTCGACGACGTCGATGACGAGAACGGTTGCCTGCGCTACGTCCGCGGTTCGCACCTGCCGCCGATCCGGCCGCACAACCGCTCGAACGTGCTGGGCTTCTCGCAGGGGATCACCGACTACGGCGACGCCGACCGCGCGGCCGAGGTCCGCATCCATCTGGCACCCGGAGACGTCGTCGCTCATCACGGCAACACGATTCATCGAGCCGACGCAAACCGCTCGCCGATTCGCATCCGCCGAGCCTTTGCGATGGTCTTGAAAGGGGTCAGTTGCCGCCGTGACGAAGTCGCATTCACTCGGTACATGACCGCCGTCAAAGAACAACATCAGCAAATGGGATTGAAAACGTAACCCTGGAGTGCGGTGTGACCCAGATGCTGGGTGCCCCAACACCGCCCTCCATTCGGTAGCGGGAGTTAAACTCCGAACATTAACCAATCGTTGCCGTGAGGATCGTCTTGCAAACGAAATGCAGAACTTTCATTTGGCGTTCGATCGTCACGGCGACGGTTTCTAACATTTGATCGCGAACGCCCGCGATCGAATGGAGGGCGGTGTCGAGCCACCGCACTCCAGGGAGGCAACATGGACTGGCAACTTCTCGATCGTGACCGCGATATCTGGAATCGCGAGCTGGCGTCGTTCGTGCCGCCGCGCGTGTTTGACTCGCACCTGCATTTGTACGAGTCGAGTCACTTCAACGGCTCGGTGCC
>CAMDDX010000003.1 GCA_945893075.1 Planctomyces sp. SH-PL62
CCGCAGGGAGTCGCCTGGGCACCCCGCGGATTCAGACACGGCCACGGATCAAACCAAAAAACGATACCACTGCGTCAACCGAAAAGACGGTGTTGTTTCCTAAACATTCTTTGGCGTGGCCCAGTGATCGCGATACGGGCGGCGGACAAGCGCATTGGCTTCTTCATCACCGACAAACAACTCCTTCTGCGGGTCGAACGTCAGTGAGCGGCCCAATCGCGTGGCGATGTTTCCGAGGTGGCACAGCGACGTGGAGAGGTGCCCGGTCAGCGCGTCGGCGTTGAGTTTCGTTCCGGTGCGGATCGCGTCGCAGAAGTTCTGCACGTGAGCGGCGTCGTTCTGAGCTTCCGGCTTCACAGAGACCGGGACCGGTTGATTGCGGTCGGACAAGACTTCGAGCTTGCCTCGGCGGCTGAGATACATCTGCCCTTTGGTGCCGTAGAACTCGGCCCCGCTGTCGGTGTTGTGCGGGTAGTTCGAGGACCACAATCGCTGCTCGTAGATGAACAGCTTGCGGTTGCCCGGCTGGCCGTCGCCGGGGTACTCGAACGTGACCTGCTGCGTATCGGGAAACTCCTGGTCGTCGTCGTACATGAATTTGCCACCGAGCGCCGAGACTTTCGTCGGGTGCGTGTCGACTCCCAAGCCCCAGCGCGTGTAGTCGATGTCATGTACGCCGTCGTTCCCCATGTCGCCGGTGCCGAAGTGATACCACCACGTCCAACGGTTATGGACTCGGTTGGTGCGATAGGGAATCAGCGTGGCCGGTCCGACCCAGTTGTCGTAATCGAAACCCGCCGGCGGAGCGGTGTCCTGCCCGCGTCCAATCGAACCGCGGCGCTGGATGTTCCAGCACTTGGCGACCATCACGTTGCCGATGATCCCGTCGCGCAGCAGCTTCACGGCTTCAATCATCATCGACGTGCTGCGGCTTTGAGTTCCGTGCTGCACCAGCGTCTTGTTGCGAGCAGACGCCTCGACCAGCAGCCGCCCTTCGCGAATGTTGTGCGAGATCGGCTTCTCGACATAGACATGCTTGCCGGCATCGCAGGCCAGGATCGCGGCGATCGAGTGCCAATGATCCGGCGTGGCGATGACGACCGCGTCGACCGACTTGTCATCCAGAATCCGACGGAGATCAGCGACCGCTCGATTCGACGGAATGTCGAACGCTTTTGCGGTGGCCGCTCGGCGGGTGTCATCGACGTCACTGACGTAAGCGACTTCGACGTTGGCCGTCTTGCGAAATAGTCCCGCGTCGTGATTGCCACGTCCGCCGCAACCGATCAGGCCGACGACTAACTTGTCGTTCGCGCTCTTCGGTGCCGCTTGTGCGGTGCCGATGGCCGACGCGGCCAACAAGCCGGCAGAGGTCAGTTCCAGAAACTCACGTCGATTGGGTTGTGCGGTCATGGCAGGTCTCCAGGATTGTCACATGGGTCGAATACGTCTTAGGCGAACGGCAACAGATAAGTAACCCGACGCGTGAGCGAGGGCGATCGCTCCACAGGGTTCGGAATTCGGGATTGATCACATCGTGAAGCGCTCGCCCTCGCTGACGCTTCGGGTTACTTAAGTCCTGCCGTCCGCCTGATGAATCGTTTGGGTCACATCTCACGGCTTGCGAACATCTAGGCACACAATCTCCTTGTCATCGCGCAGAAACAACTGGCCGTTTGACAATGCCGGCGCTTGCCGAGTCGAACCCAGCACCGTCGCTCGGCTGAGTTCGTCGTAGCGTTCGGGAGTCGCTCGCACGAGCACGAGTTCGCCCTTCATCGTCGAGATAAACAGCTTGCCGTCGGCGGCGATCAGGTTGCCTTTCCCGAAGCGAGCTTGTTGCCATTTCCGTTCGCCGGTCGCGGCGTCGATGCACGTCAGATGCGTGATTGGGCCGGCTCCACCGACGTTGTCCATGCCATACAGGAAACCGTCCAACAGCATCGAGGTTTGCCATTCGTTGCGAAGCACGCTCTTCGTGCCGAACGAATTCCAGACTTCGCTGATCTCGAACTTGTCGGCCTGAGACTTCAATGCGAGCAACACGCTGCCGTGGTCTTCGCCCGACGAGAGGAAAACATTCCCTTGGATTTCGAGTGGCGTGGTGATGTTGCAATTGAAGTTCGTATTGAACGGGTAGCGCCACAGCAGCGTCCCTTTCGCAGGATCAACGCCGAGGGCCGAGTTGCCGGTGAACGCCACGATTTGCTGGCGGCCTCCGACGTTCAACAACGCGGGCGATGAATACCCGGCAGGATCTTTGCCGGCGGTCCAAAGTTGCTTCCCCGACTTCGTATCAAACGCCACGAGCGTTCCCTTGGCAGCACCGGCCGTGACGATGACCTGCTCGCCCACCACCAGCGGAGAGCAAGCCATGCCGTACTCAGCTTCCTTGCCGGAGAGTTCCTTGAGGACGTTGTGCGACCAGAGCTGTTTGCCGTCTTGAAAGTTGTGTGCCGACAGAATCCCTTCGCCGGTGAAGACGAAGACGTGCTCACCCGCGATGGCCGGCGTCGCGCGCGGGCCGTTCCCCATCGGGTTGCGATATTCAGGAGCTAACGGCGTTTGCCAGATCGACTCGCCCGACTTCGCGTCCAGCGAGATCAGCCATTGCTCCCCGTCGCGCTGCACCAGCGTCAGCACTCGGCCGCGGCTGATGGCCAGACCCGACATGCCGACTCCGCCCGGCGCACGCCAGACTTCCTTCGGCCCCTGTTCGGGAAAGCGATCAAGCAAACCGGTTTCGCTCGACAACCCATTTCGCCGCGGGCCGAGGAGCTGCGGCCATTCCCCCTTCGCGTCCGACTGCGCGGCGATTGGTTCGGCACTGACCGTCACCGCGAACGCGACGACGACTCCGAACAGCATCCTCATCTGATAGCCCAGCAGAGCGCGCTTGACGGACATAACTCCTCCTCGGTTTGGCGTGGATCTGGTATATCGCATTTCCATCCGTGGAACGCGGGTGGCACTTTACCGAACCGAGAGAGAATTTCCGCCTGTCGCTCCCTGCACACTAGCCCGACGCGCAAGCGAGGGAGTGGAAAGCAACGGCGATTCGATCCCTCGCTTGCGCGCTTTGAAGTTGCGCTGTTTTCAGCCCCGAACGGGGCGAGACTCGAAAGCCCAGGGCGCAGCCCTGGGAAACGGCCGTGTTTGAAGCCCATAAGCCCCGAAGGGGCGCGACACAACGAGTCGCGCACCTTCAGGGCTTTTCAAATCAGAATTCCTCGAATCCCAGGGCTTCGCCCTGGGCTGTCGAGTTCCGCCCCTTCGGGGCTGAAAACTGCGCAACTTCAAAACTTGCACGTCGGGCTAGTTTGAAACGGCTGCTACCGATTTCTGTTCCACGCCAGAGCCAGCGGTGCGGTCGCCAAGGGAGCCACGACGAGCGTTGCGAGAAGAACGCCGAACACGCCCAGCAGCAGTGATCGAGCAGGATGTAGCATCCAATCGAGTGCGATCAATCCGCTGAGCATCGTCCACACGCTGAACGCGGCATAGACCGTCGGCAACCCGATCAGCGCTCGACGCCGCGCCGACACAAACGCCCAGACCGTGCCCAGCGCGAGCACCATTCCCGCGGCGACGCCAACTCCATGATCGAAATTCCGCTGTGCCGAAACTGGCAGTGCGTAGTTGTAGAACAGCCCCAGCCCGACCATGAGCGCGAACAGTCCGAGGATCAATTGAGCCAGCAACGCAGATCGTCCCGTCATGGCGATCGACGCAAAAACCGACACGACCGTCCAACATCCCAGCAACGTCATCGGGAAATACCACCAGCCCCAATCGTTCAAAATCTCAACGGGGGGGATGACACCCTTCGCGAAAAGAACGGCGGTGAGAATCACAAACGGCACGGCCCAGATGGTCCACGCGATGAGCACGCTCTTAGCCAAGACTTTCAGAAGCGTGCGCGACATCTCGGTGTTCGTCAGCGGACGTGTCGCGAGGAAATGCCCCATCTCGAACGTCTGGTCATTGGGACCGACGATGGCTAGGGCGAAACCAAGGAATCCCATCAACGTCAACATCGCACCACCGGCGACGAAGCCCTCGAACAAGTCCAGCAACTCGCGGTTGAAAAGAACCCAGATCCCCAGACCGATCACCATCCCGAACACAACGGTGGCGGGCATGACCCGGCCCTTTCTCCTCCACTCAAACCAGAAGTGCGCCTGCTCAGGAGTCGTGAACGGAGCACCGACTTCGGGCGGAGGATCACAGACCCGTTCGATCCAAGCGATCATCCCTAGCGACGGCAACGGCTCGCCGCAGCGACGCCGAGCAACTCCCACGACGGCCCCGTAATACGAGAGTCCCGCGAACGTCAGCAACGCGAAGACATCTGTAGTGGTGACTGCGACCCACGGATGAGTCGGCAACGAGAACATTGGCCCATACCGCGACTTGAACCAGAGTCCGAGAATCGCGCCAACAATCCCCACGGCCAATGGAAGCCACGCCGATTTCTCCGCTGACCACAGCACGGCTTGGATGGCCGCCACTCCGACTGCCGCAAACAGCGCCGGTCCCCACAACGGCCAGTTCAGATCGAACGCCGCATTCCAGCACGCAGTGCTCGCCAAGGACTCCAACGCCACCAGCACCATGGACGGCAACATCTGCCAAGCCACCAGCGACGACGTCCGAATCGGCATCGCGTACAAACGCGCTGGCTGACCCTGCGCGTCAAACGCCGCGCATCCGAAAATAAACATTTGAATTTGGATCAGCGTGAGCTGTATCACCAAAATGCTGGGATCGTCGGGATCGAACCCCGGTTCGTGACGCAGCGCGGTGAGGAGCAGCACTGGCAACGCATTCGCCGCGAGCGCGAAGGCCAGCAGACTCCAGCGTCCGCGAGTCAGCATCTCCCACGTCATCGTCACGGGAATGGATCGCATGATGGTTGCTCCTGGAGTGCTGCGGCTTGACGCAGCCCTCCATCCATTTGAAATAGCGGTACACAAGTTTCAGAAACGATCGACACGAACATCGGCGGACCAATCGCCACGTTTCTTGAACGTCCGCGTTTTCATTCCAATCGAATGGAGGGCTGCGTCGAGCCGCAGCACTCCAGGGGTGAGGGTTGACGATTCAACTGAGAATCCGAGACACAAAAATCTCATCGAGCGTCAGCGCGGTGTCTCCCACGACGGTGGCACCAATCGCCTCAGCCGCGCGGCGCAACTGGCCGCTCTCGCCGTTGCAGATGTAACTCCACTCGACACCCTGGCCCTCGAACGAGAGCGTCCCCACCAGCGACGGCGGCCGGTCGAGCGGTTGACCGAACCGCAACGTCATCCGGCGGTGCGTGTCTTTGATCTCATCCATCGGTGCGGTGAGCAGGATTCGTCCTTGATGGATGATCGCCACTCGGTCAGCGACCCGTTCGACCTCGTCCAGCAGATGCGATGAGAACAACACGGTCCGCCCCTCGTCGGCGATCGTCCGGATGATCGCTCCCAAAATGTCGCGACGCACAACCGGATCAAGCCCTGATGACGGCTCATCCAGGACGAGCAACTCCGGACGATGAGCCAGCGCGACGAGCAATCCCGCTCGTGCTCGCTGGCCACGCGACAGATTCTTGATGCGCGCGTTGCCATCGAGATCGAACGCCTCACGCAGTTCTTCCGCATAGGCTTCGTCCCAGTTCGGAAAGAACGCCTGCGTGTAGCGCATCAATTCGCAGACGCGCATCCAATTCGGCAGGTCGCGATCTTCCGACAGGTAGCCGATGCGGCCCAGCGTGCCGACCGGGTTCTGTACCGGATCGAGACCGAAAACCTGCACGCTTCCCGATTGAGCCTTGAGCATTCCAAGAACGTGCTTGATGAGCGTCGTCTTTCCGGCCCCGTTGCCGCCAATCAAGCCGAACACACCGCCGCGCGGGACCGTCAGCGAGAGGTCGTCGAGTGCCGTCTTGTTGCCAAACTGCCGCGTGACTCGGCGAATCTCCACGATCGGCGGAGCGGCAGAGGAAAATGGTTCGTGCATGAGATCACTCCTCTACGTAGGTGAGTCGCTCCGCGACTCACATTGGTTCGAGGCCAAATCATTCCTCGTTTCGGGTCGATTGCATGGCCGCGTGACGTTGCTGAACGAGCTTGACGATTTCTTCCAAAGCCACATCCATGTGCCGCGCCTCGGCCAGCAAAGCGTCGATCCGTCCGGTCAGAATCTTGACTCGTTCGCGCCGAGCCAACGGTGAGCCTTGGTCGGAAACGTAAGTCCCTGCCGTGCGGCGCTTCTCCACGATGCCGGCCGTTTCCAATTCACGATACGCACGAGCGACCGTGTTCGGGTTGACGAGCAGTTGCTCGGCCAACACGCGAATTGCCGGCAACTCCTCCCCCGCCGCCAGTCGGCCGGAGGCCACCAGGTATTTGATCTGGTTGACGACCTGCTGATAGATCGGCACGCCGTCATGAGGTGAGATGTGGATCTGCATGGTCCATTTCCGCCGCGTGCGGGGCACGCACATTTGTATTAACTCAATAATACAACTGGCGGAGTTCGGCGGCAAGCCATGACTTTGAAAAATGACTAGGCATCAACACCGCTCATGCAGCCGTTCCATCCGTGCCCCGGCTTTGCTCCGCCGCGGCGGATGCGGTCCCACTCTTTCAAATTGATTCCGCACGGATGGCAAGGCCGGAGCACGGATGAAGACTCGGCCGACCGTGCGAAACGATTGTTCGTTCCTTCAGCGGCCAGCGGTTCGACGTGTTGTTTCTTCACGAGTAAAGTTTCGACGCCTTCGCACAACGGTCAAACAAGTGGATTTGACCAACGACTGCATCTGACTCATCCAGAAGGGGCCGCCATGTCGCTTGAAATGGAAACCAACCGCGTGACAACTTGTCCGTTCAAACTGCGAGACACCTTGGGGCGCACGGGACTGCGACTCGCTTTTGCGATCTTCACCGTTTGTGGGGGGCTACTGTCCGCCGACGCTCATGCCGCGCAGCTTCAAGCGGGAGCGGCCAAGGTCGATATCACCAACCGCGAAGCTGGGCCGGTCAATGATCCGTTGTGGGTGAAGGCGCTCGTCATCAAGAGCGACAAGACGACCGCCGTGATCGTCACTGTCGATGCCGTCGCGATCGGGCAGATTGGTCACATCAAGAACGACTACCTGGGGAAAGTTCGCACGCGCATCGAGAAGGAACTGGGCATCAAGCCCGCCAGCGTGATGGTGAATGCCAGCCATTGCCACGGAGTCGTCTGCTCGGACGTTGACGAGCGGACGTTTCAGGCAGTGCAGCAGGCGACGAAGAACCTGATGCCGGTCAACGTCGGTGTCGGCACTGGCCATGAAGATCGCATCTCGGAGAACCGCCGGCTCAAGCTGAAGAACGGCAAGGAACTCGATGTCCGCCATGCGTACTCGATGCCGGCCGACGAAGACGTGGTCGAGGTCGGGCCAATCGATCCGGAGATCGGCATCCTGCGGTTCGATCGCAACGACGGGCAGACGGTCGCGGTCGTTTACCACTTCGCCATGCATCCCATCATGGGCGTGGCAAACGGCGGCAACACCGCGGACGTGACCGGCTTCGCCTCGAAAGTCATCGAAGACAACCTCAGCGAGGGAACCATCGCGTTGTTCGTGCAAGGCTGCGGCGGCGACATCAATCCGATGAACTACAAAGACGTCGAGCATCCGCGCAGCGCGGAACCGCTGGGCAACATGCTGGGGCTCAGCACGCTGCAAGCGTTGCGAAAGATCCGCAGCAAAGCGGATGAGCGGCTGACCGTCATCAACGAGACACTCACGCTGCCTCGCGCCGATCTGGCGGAACGCATCGCCTCTCTGGAGGCTGAGCAGGCCAAGCAACTGAAGTCTCTGACCGGCACCAGCCTGAATCTCAAGACGTTCCTGCCGCTGGTGGTGAAGTACAACTTGTCGGAGGAGTTTCCTTCGTATTACTCGCACCGCTACATGCACGAGAAAAAGCTGGGGCGGGAGGAATGGAGCAAGCTGGATGCGGACAACCGCCGGCACATGCAGCAGTACATCGCCAACATCCACACGATGGAGCAACTGACGCGGACGCAAACGAATCTCACGCTGTTGCGAATGCACCAGGCGCAGAACATCGCCGCCGGAAAGCGAACAATCGACACCGAATTGGTCGGCATGCGCATCGGCGATGCCACGATCGTGACATTTCCCGGCGAACTGACCGTGCAGATTGGTCTGAACATCAAGAAGAAGTCCCCGCACCCGCGGACCTTCGTGGCGGGCTACACCAACGGCTACATCTACTACTCCCCGACGGCGGAACAACTCCTGAACGTCGGCGGAGCTCAAGAAGACAGCGACTGCATCCTCGCCCCGGAATGGCAGGGGATGTTTGAAGCGAGGGTCGCTGAGATCTTGAAGAAGCTGTGAGCGATCCCGAAGGTTTCCGCAGGCTTCCCATTCGCTGTCTCCCTAAATTCGCTGTCGCCTCTTCGCCTCGGATGAGAGATCGACAGCGAAGTTAGAGAGACAGCGAATGCAAGAATCGGAGATGCGTTCGACGAGACAAGGATCGACCAGGGACTCGATCATTGAGTTGTGTAGCGATCAATGAGGCAAGCTCGGTGGAGGTGGTTTCAATGTTCTCCTCGCGCGGAATATACGAAGTCGGCAAGTCCGTTATGCGATCACGATCAGATCACGGCTGAATTGTGACAGCACTTCGCAACCGTCATTGGTCACAAGCACGTTGTCGATGATCCGCGCACCCAGTCGCTCGTCGCCGAGAAACACCGGTGGCTCGACCGTGATGACCATACCGGCTTGCAGCGTGTAGGTGCTGCCGCCGAACAGGTAGATCGGTTCGGCCCAGGTCGGTGGCGAACCAGGAGCGAGACCGTATCCGCTCAAATGAACGCGCGCGGAATCGAGTCCAGCGTCGGCGATCACTCGCTTCGCCGCTTCGTGCGGGACGACGGCGGGAACGCCAGCGCGGATCTCCGCCATGCAGGCGTCCGACGCGCGGCAGACGAGATCGTACAGCTCGCGCATCCGAGCGGTTGGTTGGCCCAGACAGAATTGGCGGCCGATCGTGGCGGTGTAGCGTTTGAACGTCGCTCCGTATTCGATGTTGCCGAAGTCGCCGCGGCGCAGACGCCGATCGGTGGGTGCTCCGTGGCTGAAGCACGAGCGTTCGCCGGAAACGAGATTGATCGGGCTGGCGGCTAAACCGCTGCCGGCGGTCAGCAGCGCGTGATAGACCTCACCCGCGAGTTCGAGTTCGCTGCGGCCCTCAGCCAGCGATTCCGCGAACCGCTTCATCGCCACGTCGGCGATGCGATTGGCTTCGCGGATGTATTTCAATTCGGTTGCTGACTTCACGAGCGTCAGGTCATGAATCAAGTTCGTCGCCTCGGCCACCAGCGACTCACCGAAGAGTTGTTTGATCCGCACGTAATGATGCGGGTGCAGATAGAACCCCGGCACCTCCATGCCGATGCGCGTCCCTGGAATGCCGAGTGACTCGGAGATGCGTGCAAGAGCCGCGATTGGGTCTTCCGGTTCGCCTCCGCCATAGGTGTGAAGCTGGTCAACCAGCGCGTCGTCCCGGAATTCGTTCCGCTCGCCATCGCGAGTCAGCACGCTGATCGGCCCCGGCTTGGCCGAGATCAGCAAGCATTGAAATTCCTGATAGCTCTTCGCATCCGAACCCGTCAGCCAACGGATCGAGACCGGATGAAAGACCAACAGCCAATCGAGGCCCGCCGCCCCGATGGCTTCGTGGGCGCGTGATCGGCGAGAGGCGAATTCTTCGGCGGAGAAATCGTGTTTGGACATCGTTGTGAAACTCGCCTCATCGTTTGTTGGGACTCAAAGTGGCGATTGCGCTTTGGCCCGAAGGGTCATCACTCGAAAGCCCAGGGCAACGCCCTGGGTCAGCTCTCAAGCCCTGAAGGGGCGATACTTTCTGCGATTGTTTGTTTCGCCCTTTCAGGGCTTTGGAATCTTCGAGATCGAAAACCCAGGGCGTTGCCCTGGGCTTTCGAGTTGCGACCCTTCGGGCCAAAGCACAAAACTCAATCGGAAGACCAATCATTGACGACGTTGCTTGAGGAATTCTCCGGCGGCTTGATCACGAACCAAATCAGTCCGCCGAGACCGGCGATGACACAGGCCACGGAGATCGCGTTGGGCCAGCCCATGGATTGGGCCATGAACGGCGTGAGGACCGGTGCGATAAACCCGCCAATGTTGCCAATGGTGTTCAGGAACGCTCCGGCGAAGCCGCGAGCCTCCCCGCCGATGTCGGTCGCTGTCGTCCAGAAGACCCCTTCGCACATGCCCAGCAATGCCATCGAGGTCGCGAGGCATACGGTGACGTTCAAGTAGTCATCCATCTGCACGCCGAGCCGAGCGAACAGCGCGCCCAGGATCAGGCCAGTCATGACAATGCAACGCCGTCCGCCAATGGTCCCGAACCGCTTGCACATGACTCCGGTGCTGAGGCCGCCGATGACCATGCCAGCTCCCATCGCCAGGAAGATGTAGAACGAAGCCCGCCGAGAGTCGGCATTCGACACATGCAGCTCAGACTTGAAGTAGTAATCCAGCCAATAAAAAAAGAGGTATTGGAGATAGCTATAGGCGGCATAACTGAGCGACAGCAGCCAGAGACTGCTTTCTCCCAGCAGCATCCACGCCGCGCGGGAATCGGCTTCGGCCGTCACCACGGAGTCCGAAGGTTGCGGTGCCGGCAGTGACGGCGACGCCACGAACTTCCACAGCACACCGAACGCGATCAACACACCACCGCTCGCGACAAACGCCCACGGCCAGCCGAGCGTATCCATCAACCAGCCGAAGATCGGGTAACTGAAGGCGATGCCAATCAAGGCTCCGGCCGTGCGCAGGCCATTCGCAGTGGCTCGATGGCGATCGGGCATCAAATCGGACGCGACATGGGCGGCTCCCGGATGAAGCGGCGCGCTGCAAGCACCGGTTAAGCCGCGCAGCATCAGCAGTCCAATCAACAGACTCGCCGGAGTGTTGCTGAGCCAGGTCAGTGCCCCGGTCAGCGCGACGACCGTCCCCATCGTCAGGCCGAGCCACATCAAAACTCTCGCCGATCCAAAGCGGTCGACCAGCCAACCACCGGGCAACATGAGAGTCGTGTAAACAATCCCAAACGACGTATAGACCCAACCCATTTCGACTTCAGAGATGCCGAGCTGTTTGATGAAGACTTCCGTGCCAGCGACCGCCAGTCCTTCGCGGTTGAAGTGCGCCAATGCTGCGTAGCCCATGAGCAGAACCACAATCCGCCAACGATCGAACGAGGAAGGCGAACTCGCAACGGAAGTGTTTGTCATGGGAGTCGGCGTCACTTTCATCCGATTTGGTATTTCACGGCCAAGTATTCGGGGAACCGATAGCCGATTCCTGGAGCATCGGAAAACTCGATCACGCCGTCCTTCACCGGGAAGCCTGCCTCTTGGAGTTCTCGTCGCAGCGGCGAATCAAAGACTTCGGCCGGTGCAAATTCAATGAACGGCGTGATCGGCGAATACGCCGCCAAGTGGACCGACGCCGCGCCGAGAATTTGCGTCGACCAATTGCCGGGACAGACCAATGCTCCGCGCGGCACGGCCAGATCGACGATCCGTTTCGCTTCGGTCAATCCGCCGCAGGTCGTCATGTAGGGCTGCATCACCGAGACCTTGCCGCGATCCATCATGTCGAGGAACTCCCAGCGCGTGACACCATGCTCCCCCATCGCCAGCGGGATCGACGTCAGCTCGGCGAGCCGCGCGTAGGGCTCCGGCGAGTCCACCGGAAACGGCGTCTCGAAAAAGAAGATGTCGAGTTCTTCTAACTCTCGGCAGATACGAGCGACCGTCGGCACGTCGTTGAACAGATAGCCGACATCCACCATCAGCGTCGGTTCGGGGCCGAGCGTTTCTCTAGCTCGGCGAGCCAGTTCGACGACGTCTTTCGGCGACGACATCATCGGCTCGACTTTGAACGCGCGGTAACCGAGTTCCAGCAATCGCTCGGCCCGTTCCGTCTGTTGAGCGAACATTGCCTCGCCTCCCCAGACGTCGGAGACCAGCGTGCAATACGGCACGACGCCGGTCTTGCGAGTTTCGCTATGCGTTTGAAACGGCCCGCGTTGAACGCCTCCAAGTAATTGCCACACCGGTTGATTCAGCGCCTGCCCATAGATGTCCCAGATCGCGACATCCAGCGCGCCGAGAATAATGATCTCCCACCCGCGGCGATTGGTGTGCATCAACGAGTCCCACACATGCTGCCACACGCGCTCCGGGTGAGTGATCTCCTGCCCGATCAATAGCCGTCCGAAATGCGTGTCCGTTCCGCCGACCGTCGCTTGCACCACTCCCGGCGGCACGCGAAAGACTTCCGAGAACCCGACCAGTCCATCATCCGTATGCACTCGCAAGCAGGCGAGCGGTTCGACGCCACCCTGATCAGGGTCGATGTCAGGCCCATCGCCGATGACGAAGGTTTCCAGCCGAGTGATCTTCCGCATCAAGGCAACGCTCCTAGCTCGAAAGGTTTCCGCAGGATTCCCATTCGCTGTCTCCCTTCATTCGCTGTCGCCTCTTTGCCTGGAATGAGAGATCGACAGCGAATGAAGGGAGACAGCGAATGAAGGGAGACAGCGAATGCAAGAATCTGAGACGCACCTCAAGAGACAAGCTCGGTGAAGTTTGTGTCAATGTTCTCCGAGTGGCCGTCGCGGCTCACGCGGAACTCAACAGCGCGGCTTCGATCGTCAGTCCGGGCCCGAAGGCCAGAGCCACACAGGGACCAGCGACCGCCTCCGCGCGCAGGCGGTCGAGAATGAACAGGATCGTTGGCGAAGACATATTTCCAAAGTCCGCGAGAACCGATTCGCTGACCGCCCATTGCTCGCGCTGCAAGCCGAGCGCTTCGCCCGCCGCCGACAAGATGCGCGGTCCTCCCGGATGAAACGCCCACGAGCGAATGTCGTCCAGCGTGAGATTGCGCGAACCCAACCAGTCGCTCAGCCACGGACGCAGATGTTGCTTAATGAGTTCCGGCACGCGGGCCGACAGCGTCATCTCAAACCCGTGATCGCGAATCCGCCAACCCATATCGCCGAGTGTCTCCGGCAACACAACCGAACCGGACGCCAGCAACCGCCAACCGGCTCCCGCGTCGTCGTTCGTCAGCACGACGGCCGCCGCGCCGTCGGCGAAGAGCGCATTGGACACGATGCGATCCGGCGACCAGCCGTATTGATGATGCAGGCTGCACAGCTCGACGCAGCACAGCAACACGTTCGCGTGCGGATCGGCTTTCAAAAACGCATCGGCGACGCGCAGACCGTTGAGTGCTCCGTGACAGCCCATGAAGCCGACGTGCGTTCGAGCCACGCTCGGCGACAGCCCCGCCGTTTGCAGCAACTCGATGTCGAATCCGGGCGCGTGAAAGCCGCTGCAACTGACCGTCACCAGATGCGTGATGTCGGCCGCTTCTGTTTGCGAATCGGACAATGCTCGCTGAGTGGCCAGCGTGGCAAGCAGACTCGCATGTTGTTCGTAGGACCGCATCCGCTCGGAAGTCGTCGGGCCCAGCGGACTCTCTGCGCTGCGTGGCGAGTACGTGGATTGTTGAACGACTCCCGCATCGGCATTCGATTCCAGCACGACGCTATGCCGGCGTCGCACCCCCGCGCGGCGATACAGGCCGCGTAATACGCGAGCTTGTTCCTCGGTGTCGGCATTGAACGGCAGCACGAAATCCGCTGCATCGGCCTGAGCAATCGAATGCTCCGGCAAGGCCAGACCGAATCCGCGAAGCCAGCTCGGCATGATTGAGTCCTTTCAACCGCAGCGAGTGATCGCGAGTGATTGCGGCGTTGGTAAGCTGACACCACGCACGAGAGGCTGCAAGAGCCTCGGCATCTTCGGCAAGAGAAACATCGCCCACCGCACGCAGGTCGGGGACTTGAGAAATGCGGCGAGCATCCCGCACGTGCGCTGTCGCGATCGCACAATCCGCGCGTGCTCGCGAGACCATGTCTTCGCGAGTGCTGGCTGCCAATCGTCGCACGCCGCGCCGGCCAACGGTGCGAGTGCGACGGCGGAGGCCAAGGCCCAACCCATCCCTTCTCCCGTGAACGGCTCGACGTATCCCGACGCATCGCCGAGCACGAACAATCGCTCGGCCGCGACCGGCGTTGTCGAGCGTGTGAGCGCCGGTGTGCCGAGCCATTCCGCCTTGGCCATCGCAGAGATTGCGGGGAAACCAGCTTGAGACAGCACCTTGGCCGCCGCGAGTGCCGGCCCGCCAGCCTCGCGAATCAGACGCGCATCGAACGCGGCGGCGATGTTTAACGCGCCGTTTTCGACACACACCAAGCCGACGTATCCGCCGCGACCGACCGCCATGTGAATCACACCGGGCGTGTACTCGACCGGGAATTCTGCGACTTCGCAACCGGCTCCGATGCGCGACGACCGCGCCGTCCGGTCGCGAATCTCGATGACGTCGCACAAGCTCGGATGCCCCAATCCGTCCGCCGCGAGCACGACCTTTGCAGTTGCAGAATTCATCAGCCGGAACGCGCTAGCGTCCGGTTGCGTGGGATATTTCGCAAACCGGACGCTAGCGCGTTCCGGCTGATAACGATCGGCATCGGCCACACGTTTCAGTTCGACGATTCGTCCATCGCCGTTGGTTTCTCTGACCGTCGCGCTCACCCCGTCTTGAAACGTGACTCCCGCGCGAATCGCGGCGTCCACGAGTTTCTGATCGAGCACCGTGCGCGAGATCGCTCGACCGCTCGGCAACGGCAGGCTCAAGCGACGTGAACCGGCTCGCAGATCAAATCCGGTCAGTTCGGGAGCAAAGCTGTCGCGCAGCACGTCACCGAGTCCGATCTCTTCCAGCAGCGTCACCGCCGCGTGATTCAAGCACGCACCGCAAACCTTGCGGCGCGGAAAGCGTTTCTTGTCGAGCAACAACACGCGACGCCCGTCAATCGCAAGCTGCCGAGCGGCAACTGATCCGGCAGGGCCGGCTCCGATGACGATCACATCCCAGTCGGTCGTCATGGTCGTCTCCAATTGAGCAAGAAACGTTGCGGCCAGTGTCGCGAGAACGTCGCTCCCTGCAAGCCGGCCTGCTCACAAAGACGCAATGCTTCTTGTGGCGTGAAGGCTCCCGCGACCGACAGCGGTCCATCCACATGCACGATTCGCGACCGCGACAGCAATCGCGTTCCGAACAACGCCAGCAAGTAGCCGCTGCGGCTGCGAGTCAAATCGTTGACCAAGACGGCACGTTTCGCCGCCGCAGCCATCGACCGCAGCACGCGCACCGCGTCCGGTTCATCCAGATGATGCAGGAACAGCGAGCACATGACGACTTCGAACTCCGCCGGCAATGGTTGATTCAAGACATCGTGATGAAAGAACTCGATCGACTCATCAAACGAGTCGGCTCGACGACGCGCGATGTCCAGCGCGGTCGGACTGATGTCACAGGCCGAGACTCGGACCGGCAAACCGGCGAGTCTCGTCCACCGCGCGATCGCGGCGGTGACATCTCCGCCACCGCACGCCACGTCGAGCAATCGCAGCGGTCGCTCGGCCGAACATCCCATCGCAAGCTGGTGCAGAGCAGGACACACGATCGCCGCGCTGCGGCTCCACCAATTGACGCGACGCAATCCCGCCAACGCGCGTGCGTGTTCTGAGACGTCGAGCGACGGCTCGTCCATCAACTCATCTTCACGATGCCGCTCGGTCAGTCGAGCCAACGCGTGCAGTTGATTCAGCCACAGCATTAAGCAGTCTCTCACGCAATCCTGGAGTGCGGTGGCTCGACACCGCCATCCATTCCGTTGGAATTGCGACACTGACAATCAAGAACCGTTGCTACTCAAATCGACTGAGCAATGGTCGTTTTCTCGGCCACCAACGTCTGTATTCCAAATGAATGGAGGGCTGCGTCGAACCGCAGCACTCCAGGGAACGAGAACCGAGAAAAACCGGCCGCTCAGCGTTGGTAAATCGGCAGGTAGCCGTTGTCGATCTGCAAGATCGTGGCGTTCATCGCGGTGTTGTAGACCTCACCGACGTGGCCGTCTTTCCAAGCGCCGTTGGCCGACTGCTTGCTGAGGATCTCTTTGCTGGTCTCGGCGAAGTACTTGTTCCACTCCTCGTCACCCAGCCGGTACACGACTTGAGCGTAGTAGTAGTGCGAGTAGTGCCAATGTCCGAAGAGCTGATTGCTACCACCCTTGCCCGGCCAGACGTTTTGGCGGCAGTACTCCAGCATCTTCTTGACGTGCTCCGATTCGCCGTACTCGCCGGCATTGAACATGGCGGCGCAGGCAGCGGCGGTGATCGGCGGGCGAGCACCTCCGCCACGAATGCTGTATTGCACGCCCCCTTCGGGAGTCGTGCAGTCTTGGATGTACTTTTTGGCCTTCTCGATGACTTCCTTCGGCACGGGGATGCCGGCGTTGCGGCAGGCTCGCAGACCTTGCACCTGCGTGATGCAGGTTGAGCCTTCATCAAAGTTCGGCTGATCCTTGGCCGAGACGTAGCCCCAGCCACCACGATCGGTCTGGGCCTGCGCGGAAAACTCAACGGCTTTGATGAGCACACGCTTCAAGTCGGCACGGCGTTCGGAGTCTTCTTCCTCACCGTAGACTTGCGAGAGAAACAGCATCGAGAAGCCATGCCCGTAGGTGTAGTGATAGTCGTCCTTGAAACCGATCAGTCCGGACGGCTGAGCCATGTCGAGCAGGTAATCGACCGACAGCCGAATGTTCTTGGAGTACTTGCCGCGCGTGGTGGTCGAGCCTTCGGCCAACATCGCGTTGCCCGCCAGCGCCGTCATCGCGACGCGGTACTGACCCTGATTCGCTTCCCAGTAACCTTGCCGCCGTTGTTCTCGCGCGAGGTAATCCAACGCTCGCGAGACTGCCGCCACGATCTTGGGGTCTTTCTTCTTCTTGACCGCCCACGCCGGATCCGGAAGCAGAAGCAGAGCCATCGCCGCCAGGATCACCGCTATTCGACGCATGATGCTGTTCCTCCACCGGGGCCACGCAAGCGAGTCAGGAAAGGTCGCGGCGACAACATATCAACTGCGGAGCGTCGCCGAATAGGGCGTCGTATTCGTAGGACGGGCACTCTTGCCCGTCACCAAGCCAGCGACGGGCAAGAGTGCCCGTCCTACGACAGCTCGCTGATGCCCGCTTCGATTTGCTCGGCGGTGAAGCACAGCACCTGCACCCCCGCGCGGTCGAGTTGCGGCAGCGGTGCGGAATGGCGTTGGATGACGATCACTTTCACTCGGCAACCGTTGTCGAGCGCCATCTGCACCAGTCGCTGCCGCGAGTCATCCCAGCCCAGAAACACGCAGACCAGCGCCGAGATATGCGGCAGTTCGGTGGCCAGCGCGGCCGTCAGCATCTCGAACGGATTCGAGCGGCACGACGGAACCTCCGCGAGGATGTCCAGCACCGCATCAATCGGCGTCGTGCTGCGGCCCGTGCGGAAGATGTGCAGTTCCGAACCGGCAGCGAAGACGTCCAACAGATACTCACCGCGCGCGAAGACCTCCGCGATCGATGCGGTCAGGCTGATCGCGGCTTCGAGTTCCCGCTCACCTTTCCGGCGCAGCCGAGGGTGACTCGGCCAGTCGACTGCGGGCCAATTCAGCGATCGCCAATCGCGCGGCAAAAACGTATCGAGCACCAAGCCCAGCCGATGAAAGTATTCCTCGTGGAATTCGCGCACGACCGGCTTCGCCAGCCGCGCCCACGATTTGAAGTCGATATGCCGCGGTGAGTCCCCCGGCATGTACTCGCGGTTGCCGATGTATTCGGGCGACTCACCGATCTGCGACATGAGCGCGATGCCCCCCGGCTGATAACGCTGCCCAATGTCCACATTGATCCGCTGCAACGGCTCGAACCGCGGCAGCACGAGCATCGGCCGAGATTCCTTGCGGCCCAGTTGATTGCGAAACAGATTGAACGGAAACGTCGAGAACGCGCGGACGCTGGGCAACACATACCGCCCGCGCCGACGTGGGATGACGCGAATCGGCAGCTTCGCCGATTCCCCCGCTGGCAACGTCGGCACCATGCGTTCTTCGCGGAGTGCTTCCCACGTCGCCGGCAACTTGAACACCGCCAACGACACATCGAGCAGCGGCCAACGATTGTTGTTGGTCACGGTGAAGTCACCGCGCACCGTTTGTCCCGCAGTCACTCGGTCGGGCCATTCGCCAGAGATGGAAACGCTCAACCATCGCAAGACCGAGCCACAAGCCGACGCGACCATCACCAACACCGCCAGCGTGACCGGAATCTGATAGATCGGCATGTCATCCGTGATCGCCCCCGCCAAGGCCGAGACCGATAACGCCAACATCACCACTTTGCCCGGCGGAGTGAACGGGTACGTCCAAATGAAGAACAGCATTCCGGGAAACGGCCGCTCCCGAAACATCGCCCGATCCGCGATCATCGGCCGCAGAAACCCAGACACCAGCCGAGCCCATCGGCCGCGCGGAACAGGCACGTCGGCAGCAGTCGGTGGGCGATCGGGCATGTTCGGTGATCTCAGCAATCGAACGGAAGGCAGCCTGTTTTCATTCCTCTGGCCCCATTCCTCTGCCAGTCAAAACTTTTGGCAGAGGAATGGGGCCAGAGGAATGCTGGCAATCAAAGTCAGGCCGTTCGGTTTGCGTCGTCGCGTGGAGTTGGAAGTGAATGTGGCTGCGTCAGCAACTCGTACATCTCTGGTCGGCGATCGGCGAGTCGGTCGATCGCGTGCTTGCCGGGGACGCGAGTCACACGTTTGTTGCGCGACTGGGCCGGGTCGATGTCGGCAAACAAGATCGTCGGCGCGGTGCTGCTGGTGCTCGCCAGCGTGCAGCCGCTCGGTTCGCAGATGCGGCTGCGGCCGATGAACTGGAAACCGCGCTCCAAGCCGACTCGGTTGACGGCCAGAAAGTAGACGGCGTTCTCCATCGCGCGCGAGTTGATCGTGAAGTCGGCGACGCATTCGGCTCCGGGAGGCCAGTTCGTCGGCAGCACGATCAGGTCGGCCCCGAGCAACGCCAGCGCGCGAGCCGCTTCGGGAAACGCCGCGTCGTAACAGATCAACATGCCGATCTTCACACCGCCCGCCTCGAAAACGGCGAACGGACGATCGCCGTAGTTCGTGCGCATGTCGATCCCCAAGTACGGCAGATGCACCTTGCGATACGAACCGATCAAACCGTTTGGCCCAACCAGCGCGACCGCGTTGAACAACCGGTCGCCGTCTTTTTCCAACAATCCGAAGACGACGAAGACGTCGAGATCGCAACAGATCTGCGCGAACCGCTCGGTCGCCGGGCCGGGGAGCGTCTGAGCAAACGGCATCGCTTCCGCGATCGAGTCGAAGCAGTAGCCGGTCAGCGCGCATTCGGGAAAGCAAATCAGCTTTGCTCCGGCCGCGGCGGCTTCTTGCAGCTTTGCCAGCATCGCGGCCAAGTTGGCTTCGGGTTTTCCGATCGAGACATCCATCTGCACGGCGGCGATTCGCATGTTGATCCTTAGGAGGTGGAGGTGAATTGGAGGAGCCCGACAACGAACGATCAAATCAGTTCGACAATCGGCCGGCCCGTGCTGGCTCGCACCGAGAAACCGTCGGGGCTGATGCCCGTCTCCGGCGCGATACCGAGCGTTTGATACAACGTCGCTCCGAAATCTTCGGGGCTGACCGGCCGATCTTTGACATACGCCGCCTGCGCATCCGAGGCACCGTAAACCGCGCCGCCACGAATGCCCGCTCCCGCCAGCATGGCCGAGTAACAATTCGGCCAATGATCGCGGCCGATGGCGGATGCTCCGCGACTGATGCGCGGTGTCCGTCCAAATTCGCCGACGAGTACAACCAGCGTGTTGTCGAGCAATCCGCGCTGCTGCAAATCTTCCAACAGCGCCGACACCGCGTTGTCGCACACCGGCAATGCCCAGCCGAGTCCGTTCCAACCGTTGCCGAAAATGTCGATGCCGCCGTTGCCGTGCATGTCCCAGGTCTCGACGCTGTTGAACTTCTCACCCGGAGCCAGTCCGCACCACGCCACGACGTTGACCAAACGAACGCCCGCTTCGACCAACCGCCGCGCCATCAGCAAATTCTGGCCGAGCGGATTGCGGCCATAACGATCGCGCACCGCATCCGGTTCGCGATCCACATCAAACGCCTGCCGTGCCGCCGAGCCGGTGAGCAGATCAAACGCCCGCGCACGAAACCGCGACAGCGAATCGAGCGAGCGATTCATCGTCATCGGATCAAACTGCTCCAACAACTGCCGTCGTGCAGCGAGCCGATCCGAGGTGACTCCGTCAGCCGTATCAAACGCTTTGACTCGAAAGCCGGGCGCGCCCGGATTGTCGGCGTGACTCATCCCGATCACGAGCGGCGCATGCGCCATGCCCAGCCAACCGCCAGTGACATACGTCGGTTCGGGCGGCATCGCTCCACCGCCAAACTTCTGCAACCAGACATGCGACGGCACGCTGGCATTCGAGGGCCGCAGCTTCGTGACGATCGAACCGAACGCGGGAGCATCCATTGCCGGTTGCGACTGGCCTGCCAGCAACATGCGGTTCGCGACGTCATGCACCGGCACACCATGACTCATCGAACGAATCACGGCATAGCGATCCGCCAGCTTCGCGAGCCGCGGCATCAGCTCACCCACTTGAAAGCCGGGGACCGCAGTTTCAATCGGTCGATACGGTCCACGCGACTCCGATGGCCCATTCGGTTTTACGTCCCACGAGTCGATTTGACTTAAGCCACCATATTGAAAAATGAAAATGCAGGACTTCTCACCGGACTCTTTTGGACTCTCCGTCTGCGCCGCGAACAGCCCAGGCAGAGACAACCCCAGCGCCGGCACCGCTCCCGCTTGCAGCACTTGTCTGCGCGACAAACGACCAAGTTGCGAGGTGTGACACGTCATGCGACTGGTTCGCTGTTAGACCGATTGAATCACTAACGAATGTTTTGGCTTCGGCAGGCGCTTGCCAAGTTTTTGCAGACTCTCCAAATGCAGATCGAGCGCCTCGCAAGCATTGCCGAACGCTTCGGACAGTGTGGCTCCGCTCGTCAAGATGTTCGGGAAATCGGAAAACTCGACGACATAGGCCGGGTCTTGAGCGTCGTACTCAATCGAAAACACATACCCGCGATATTCGTGATGCGAGGAAATCATTGTCCTAAAACCTCCAACAGGCGGCGGATGTCAGCGGGATGGCAGGTGTTTCGACCGCCATGCGGCACAATGATTGTCACCAGACGACCGTCGGCTCGGTGGTACGTTCGATGGCTGCCACGCTGATTGAATAGCACGAACCCTTCGTGACGCAACAGCGCATCGACTTCGCCGAATCGGATGTTTCTCGACGAGCTTCGCATCTTGGCGATTAGCTTTTCTCGCTGGCTCACGATTCAGTCCTCATCAAGGTCTGTCTGCGGTTGCCACTCTTCACACACCGGCGAGAAGTATTTGAATCTCGCGTCGCTGATTTTCAAACGTCGTATCATCGAGCACCGGTTGAAGTCCGGGGGTCGATAACGACGACGGCAGATCGACCCAGGTTTTGCAACCGGCGAAGTGCGGCGAGTCGGCGATCACAAACGGTGTCGGCTGACGGAAGACTCGCACGACCAGCGCGAATAAACCGGGGGTTCGGTAATGGAATCGCTGCTCGACCGTTGCCTCCGACCAGAGATGCCTGCCGCTCAATCGCGCGAGTGCCGCTTGATCGAGCACATGATGCACCTCTTCCACGACGGCGTACAAATCCAGTGAGATGCCTGACGTCTGTCCGCGCGATTGCATCTCGTCGAGCAGTGGCCAAGCCTCCGGGATGATTTCGTCTCGCTGCTGATGAAAGCCGGTGGGGAAGAGCCAGAACTCGCGATGCTCGACGCGGAAGCCGTCACTTCCTTCGTGAATGCCTCCTTTGCGGAGGATCAGCGTCTGCCGTCCGGCAGCGAGCGCGGCGCAGACAACGGCCCATTCCTTGAACGCGAATTGAGTTTCTGGTGGCATGATTTCCGTGGGGCACGTTTTCAACGTGCCGCTTTTACGTAGCCGTCATCGCTCCGCGTGACGAGCCGATCGATCAATCAACTTCGCTTTCACATTGACTCGCAGCCGCTGGGACATTTCGGCTCGTCACGCGGAGCGATGACGGCTACGTACTTGCGGCTTCGCCGATCACTTCTTCGCCTTTTGCCGAGCTGCTTCCAACCGCGGCTTGGCGTCTTCGGCCCATTGGGTCTGCGGGAATTCTTTCAGCAGCGATTCGTAATCGGCGACCGCCTTCGCCCATTCGCCGAGTTGTTCGTCGCACGCGCCCGCTTGGAACAACGCGGGAGCTTGCCAGGCCGGGTATTTGTAAAGCAAATAGACGCGAAGGTAGTTCTCCAGCGCGGTCTTGTAGTCCTTCTGAAAGTAATAGGTCTCGGCGAGCATCAACTGCGCCTTCGCAGCGGTCTCGGTGCGAGTGCCGTTGGGGTCGTCGATGGCCTGTTTGAAAGCGGCTCGTGCCTCGTCGAATTTCCCTTGGCTCTTGTAGGCTCGGCCGAGCACTTCGTCCGCTTGATACAGCAGCTTGCTTTTGGCGTCCCACGCGCGGAAGTCGGCGACCGTGGCGATGGACTCGGCGTAGCTTTTCTTTTGCCACTGAATCTCCGCCAGCAAAATGAACACGCGCGGGAACCAATCCTTCGTTTTCATTTCCGGATCAGCCTTCGCGGCGACCAGCGGCTTGAGTAATTCCAGCGCGGGGTCTGCTTGCTGGCGTTGCAGGTGCGACAGCGCGAGAAAGAAGGCCGCGTCAGTCTTGTACCGGCCCTCGGAAAAGCGCGTGCGGATCGCGGTCGCGGTCTTCTCCAGTTCCGCCCATTGCTGCTGTTCTTCCGCGATGGCCATTAAGCGGAACAGCGAGTCTTGTTGCACGTCCGCGTCCGACTTCGGGCTTTGTTCGAGTTGCCGGAACGCGGCCTTGGCATCGTCGATCTTGCCGGCGAGCAATTCACTCTCCGCGAGGTTGAACCGGGCATTGTCCGCCACATCGCTGTTGGGAGCTTCGGCGATCAACCGCTTGAAGATTTCATCCGCGCGCGGGAAACGTTCGGTTTCGTAGTTCATCAACGCCCACTCTTCGAGCAGCTTGTCGAGGTTCTCCGGCTTCGGAAATTTGACGAACAGTTTCGTGTAAGCCGCATCCGCCTCCTCGATCTTGTTGAGCCGTCTGAGCGTGCGGGCCGCTTCCAGTCCCGCGAGGAAGCCGTAGCGTCCCGGCGAGTAGCTCTCGAACGCCTCGCCAAACGTCTTCGCGGCCGGCGCGAGTTGATTGTCGAGTTGCAATGACTCGCCGAGCTTGAACGCCGACTCCGGCGCGAGCGCGTCCTGCGGGAAGTCTTTCAGCAACTGCGCGAAGCCTTCGGCCGCCGGCTTGTATTGCTTCTTCTCGAATTGGCTCCACGCTTGCCCGGAGAGCGCGGCGACGAAGTGCGGAGACTGCGGGCCGACGGCAACCACTTCGGAATACCACCCCAGCGACGCATTGAAGTCCTTGTGGGAATAAGCCACCTCGGCCAATTGCAGTACCGTCCGCACTATCAGCGGACTGTTGGGCAGCGCCGCTCGAAGCTGCGCGATCGACTGCTTCGCCACATCGAACTGTTTCAGATTTGCTTCGGCCAGAGATTTCGCCACGAGAGCTTGATCGAGCTGCTCTCCTTTCGGTGCGAGCCGAACATAGTCTGCCGACGCTGCGACAGCCTCCGCATATTTCTTCTCCGCGAGCGTGCTGCTGGCGAACAGCACCAGCCCGTCAATGAATTCTGATGCCGCCCCTTCCTTGCGAACCTGTTCGATCACCGGCGCGAGCGTCTCGATCACTGCCGCGTGTTGCTTGAGTCGCTGCTGCGCGCGGGCGAGGTGATAGCGCGCCTGACCCTGGGTCTGCGGACGTTGCGCCGCGGTGAGCACCGCTTTGAACAACTGCGCAGCCGCCTCCGCGTCAGCGGCGGCGGCCGCCGCGTCGTCAGTATCAGTACCGCGAGCGAGCAACACTCGACCGCGGAGCAGATCGTTGTACAACTTCAATCCGCTGTTCGGCTGAGTCGCGATGAACTGCTTCGTATAGCTCTCCGCCGCTTGAATCGCAGTAGTGCGAATCTTCGGGGTCGCCGCGCGATGGGCTCGCTGCAATGCCGCTTCGCCCGCGAAGTACAACGCATCATCCGCCCATTGCCCCTGCGGCCAACGCTTCACGACATCGACAAAATGGAGTTCTGCCGCATCGAACTGCGACAGTCGCAGCTCGCAGTCGGCCCATTGAAAGAGGATCTGCTCGGTGATCGGATTCTGAGCGTGGGCTTCAAACACAGCGTTGAACGTCGCCGCCGCGCCGGCCAAGTCGCCGAGTTGTTTCTGGGACATCCCCCGCCAATAGCTGGCGGTGGCCGCTTGCTCCGGTTCTTTCGCCGCGAGTTCAAATTGCGTGGAGGCCGACTTGTAGTCTTTAAGTTCGTAGTAAGCATTGCCCGCGTTCAAACGTGCCGTCGCTACGTACTTGCTCTCCGGGAAATTGTTTTCGAGGACTGCATACTCCTTCACCGCGTTCGCGAAATCCTTCTGCTCGAACAGCCGATTCGCGATCTGCAACTGTGCCTGAGCCGCGCGTGTCCCAGCTTTGTTCGCCGCAAACTCCCGATACAGGACTAATGCCTCCGGGAACTTCTGCTGAGCGTCGAGCGACTTCGCCAGTCCCCAGCGCCAGTCCTCCAGCATCTTGTTCTGCGGATAAAGTTTGATCGCCTGCTGAAAACTCGCGGCCGCCGCTTCACCCTTGCCAAGCCGTAAGAGCGTGTCGCCGAGATACGGCAGCGCGTACTCACGCAGCGGGTCTTCCGGTGACTTGGCAAAGAACGCTTGAAACTCCGGCTCGGCTGACTTCAGGTCGTCGAGGAAATAGCTCGACTCGGCGACGCGGTACATCGCCTGCGGCACCTGTTGGTTGTTCGGGTACTCTTTGACGAACGCTCGCAACACCACACGAGCCTCGTTGTACTTCTCCAAATTCGTCAGCGCGAGCCCCAGGTACAGCCGAGCGAACGGGACACGCTCGTGCTTGGGATGATCCTTCAGAAACTTCTTGAACGTTTCCTCGGCCAAGCCCCAGCGGCTCTGCTTGTAGAAGCCGACCGCCGCCGCGTAGTCATCCGCCGCCTGATCGGCGCGAGCGGCTTGCGGTGCCAGAAACAGTGCGTTCGCAAAACCGCCGAGCACCACGGCCAGCAATAAGACCTGCCCAATCCGCTGCCGCCAACCAAGTTTGTTCCAAGTGTTCCACATCGCTCGCTCCCAACACAGATTCTCTGGCCCCGCTCGTCAGATGGTTTCACGCTTTGCCGCTCCGAGAATAGCCGAGCAACGAAGACGGTTGAAGCACCGCGTCGATGAAAGACGTCTGACGGCAAATCGAAGGTGGTGATCCCCACAATCGAGCTTTAGACTGCCGCGACTCCGAAACCGTCCAAATTCCTGGAGGTCGCAACCGAACATGGAACACCTCTGCAAACCGTGGGAACATCGACTGTCGCGCCGCGCGTGGCTCGGCGGGATGTCCGCCGCCGGGACTGCCGTCGCGAGCGGTCTGCCGTTCGACGCCGCATTCGGCGAAGAGTTGGCCAAACAGAAGAAGCAGGTTTTGTTCGTCTGGATCGACGGAGGAATGAGTCAATATGAAAGCTGGGATCCAAAACCGAACTCGCAATTCGGCGGCCCGTTTCGCCCGATTCAGACGTCGGTCCCCGGCATTCAACTCTGCGAGCTGATGCCCCGCTCGGCCAAGATCATGCAGCATCTCTGCGTCGTGCGCGGGATGTGTACTCAGGACAATTCGCACTCGGCCGGCGTGCCCCGCATTCAGCGGGGCGATCCGAAGAATCGGGGCGTGACGTATCCGTTCTTTGGCTCGTCGGTCGCGAAGCTGGTCGGCAATCAAGGGACCGGGTTGCCGGCTTATGTGTCGATCAAGCCAGGCAGCGGTGGATTCATCTATCAAGACGCCGGGTTCCTCGGCCCGCAGTTTGGAGCGGTCGCATTTGGAGACGGCAAGCCGCCGGAGAACATGGCTCGGCCGGAATCGGTGACTGAAGCGGATGAAGAATTGCGACAGACGCTGCGCAACAAAGCGGACGAACGTTATCGCCTGCGACGTCGGCCCGGCGCGGCGGAAGCGAACGGGTATGTCTTCGAGTCGGCTCGCGAGTTGATGCGGCGGCAATCGCTGTTCGACTTATCGACCGTCGAGGCTCGCGACCGCGAGCGATACGGCGATCATGAATTCGGCCGGCACATGCTGGTCGCTCGGCGAATGCTGGAAGTCGGAGTCACCTTCGTCAAAGTCACCAGCTACGGCTGGGATACTCACGGCGACAACTTCAACGGCCACGCGTCGCTGATGCCGCGCTACGATCAGGCTTTCGCGTCGATGATCGAAGACCTGCAAGAGCGCGGGATGCTCGACAACGTGCTGGTCATCACGATGTCCGAGTTCGGCCGCACGCCGCGGATCAACGGACACATCGGCCGCGATCACTTCCCCGAAGCCTGGTCGCTGGCGATGTCCGGCCGAGGCGTCAAACGGGGACTCACTGTCGGCAAGACGAACGCGAAGGGGACCGCTGTCGAAGGGGACGCCTACGATATCGGCCACATGTTTCACACCTGGTTCGCGGCGCTCGGCATCGACACGGGTAAGACGCAGTTCGACAACCACGGCCAGCCGTTGCCGATCGCTCACGAAGACATGCACGCCGTGAAGGAGGTGCTGGCATGACACCCGAACTCAAAGCCAAATTCACGCCGAAGACCGCGAAGAAGCGACTCGAACTGCCGCAGCAATTTGTCTCGGCGTGCTTCAGTCCCACCGGAGTGTTCCTGCTGGCCGGCAGCATGGAAGGCCAAGTCGCCCGCTGGAGCCTCGTCCCCGACCAGACGGAACCGGAACTCGCCGAGAAGTCACCACTAATCGGGTTGACGTCGTGGGTCAGCACCTGCGCGTGCTTGCCTGATGGAAAACTCGCCGTCGCAGCGGACTCGTACGGCAATCTCGCCTGCTGGTCGTACTGCGATGACGCGGCCGAACCGGTTTGGAAAGTCGAGAACGCGCACGACGGTTGGATTCGCTGCGTGATCGTGTCACCCGATGGCCAGAAGATCGCGACCTGCGGACGTGACGGACGAGTTGTCTTCTGGTCGGCTGACGGCAAGAAACAATCCGAAATCAAAGTCGGCGGCGACTTGTCGGTGATGCGATTCGCGCCGGACGGCAAGTCGATGTTTATCGGAACGCTTGAAGCGAAGGTGTCCCAGTGGGAACTGGCCGGTTCGACGAAGGTCCGCGAGTTCGATGCCGGTTTGTTGTTCAAGCCGAATCGCCTGCAAGATGTCGGTGGCGTGCAGTCGATGGCCGTCAGCGCGGATGGTTCGCTGTTGCTGGTCGGTGGAACTCAACCGGAGAACGGCGGCAACGTACAAGGCAAGCCGACCCTGTTGGTCTTCGACATCGCGACGGGTGAGCAAAAGAAGAACGCGGAACTCGGTGCCGGAGGCGATGTCTACGTCACGGATCTCGAATGGCATCCCGACGGCTGTTGGCTCATCACTACCAGCGGTAATCCCGGCCAAGGGAAGTTCATCTGCTGGCGCGTCGAAGACGAACAACCGCTCTCCGAAACGAAGCTCTCGAACTGCCACGCGGTGCGGCAGCATCCGTCGGGCAAGTGGCTCGCGCTGCTGACAACCAACGCCAACAGCAACGGTAACGGCAAAGTCGTGGACAAGACCGGCGAGTATCGCGGCAACAGTTCGCCGCTGGTGGTCATGACGTTTCCGCAACCGACATAAAACTGCCTGATCTTTCGCCCTACATTTTTCGCCAGCTTCTTCCGAATTCGGGCCGAGTTGGCGAAAAATGTGGGGCGACAAATGAAGACAAGAAGAAGTCTCTTCCGTAACTCGGATTCGACAATGCTCAACTTGACCGGATTGAATCGAGCTGACGAACTCTCTCGTCGCCATCTGCTGCAAGTCGGCGGTTTAGGGCTGATGGGGCTGTCGTTGCCGAACTTGTTGGCGGCTCGCGCGGGAGACCTGCGGTCGGCCGGAGCGGCGGGGTCGGGAGACCCGCGCCGAGCGCAGTCGCTGACTCCGAAGGCCGATCACTGCGTGATCCTGTTTTTGAATGGTGGTCCATCTCATTTGGACATGTGGGACATGAAGCCCGACACGGCCGACGGGATTCGTGGCGAGTTCCAACCGATCCCCACTTCTCTCCCCGGTTACTTCGTCAGCGACCAAATGCCGAAGCTGTCTCGGCATATGCACCGCGCGACGGTGGTCCGTTCGATGCACCACGGAGTCAACAACGCTCATGCCGCGGCCGTGTACGCCGCGATGACCGGCCACGATCGCGGTGAGATCGGTGGCGGTACACGTCCGACTGATTACCCGTCGCCGGGTTGCGTGCTGTCGATGGTCCGCCCGCCGGATCGTCCGATCGTGCCGCAAGTCCATCTGCCCTACATCACCGCCGAAGGTGCGGGTGGACCGCCTCAGCCGGGCTTCTTCGCGGGCATCCTCGGCCGTTCGCGCGATCCGCTGTTTGTGCTCCGCGACCCGAACTCGCCGGAGTTCGCGATTCCGGAACTGACGCTGCTGGCTGATGTCTCGACCGAGCGGCTCGCGCTGCGTCGCCGCTTGTTTGAGGTCGTCGATTCGCAACTCCGCGAGCAAGCTGGCGTGAACGCCGCCGATTCAATGACCGGTTTTCAACAGCGAGCGTTGCAACTGCTCACGTCCGAAAACACGCAGCGAGCGTTTCGTCTCTCCGAAGAACCGGACGCCGTGCGCGACGCCTACGGCCGAAACACTTACGGGCAGAGTACGCTGCTTGCGCGACGATTGATCGAAGCGGGAACGCGACTCGTCACGCTGTCATGGGCACCGGATGCGAACGCGACGTGGGACACACACGGCAGCAACTTCAAAAAGCTGAAGGGAACATTGCTGCCGCAACTCGATGCCGCGTGTTCGAGCCTGCTGACGGACCTCGCTGATCGAGGATTGCTCGAACGCACAATCGTCGCGGTGTTTGGCGACTTCGGACGGACTCCTAAGATCAACGCCAACGACGCCGGCCGAGACCACTGGAACTACTGCTACAGCCTGATGCTGCTGGGCGGCGGTTTCAAAAAAGGTTTGATCTACGGCAACAGCGACAAGACCGGAGCCTTCCCCGCGTTGGACCCGCTGATCCCTGGCGACATCGTTTCCACAATCTATCACTGTCTCGGCCTGCGTCATGACCGCGAAATCCACGATCTCGCCAACCGCCCGTATCGGCTCGTTCCGACAGGCGATGTTGTCGATGCGTTACTCGCCTGATCCGTGTTGTCCGCGTCATCCGTGTTCTTTGAATGATTGAGGAAACACGGATGACACGGATTTGACGGATCACCACGGAGTCGTCTCGTCCTTCTCTGTCTCTGGAGCTTCAGCATGCCGTCTTCCAATACCCGCCGTGAATTCTTGGAACAGTCCAGCACGCTCGCCGCGACGACTGCTTCCGCCGCGTGGTTGTCTGCGTCGGAAGCGAACGCCGACGATAAGGCGAAGAGCGATCCGAATCGCCTGACCGTTGCGGTCATCGGCCCCGGTGGAATGGGGATGGCTCACACGAATCAGCTCGCGACGAACTCGGCGGTGCGAGTGGCTTATGTCTGCGATGTCGATGAGCAGCGCGCGGCGCGTGCGGCGGAGACGATCACGAAGGGATCGGGACAGGCTCCGAAAATCGTCAAGGATATGCGGCAGGTGTTCGATGACAAAGAGGTCAAAGCGGTCTGGATCGCGACGCCGGATCATTGGCACGCTCCGGCCGCGATCCTGGCGGCGAACGCGGGCAAACATGTCTATGTCGAGAAGCCTTGCTCGCACAACCTGCGCGAGGGGCGGCTGATGATCGAGGCGGCTCGCAAGAACAAAGTCGTCATGCAGGTCGGCACGCAAACTCGCAGCACCGCGCACGCGATCAAGGGGATGGACAAACTGAAGACCGGTGTCATCGGCGAAATCCTGGTCGCGAAGGCATGGAACAGTCAGCGTCGCAGCACGATCGGCAAACAGAAACCGTCCGAGCCGCCGCCGCATCTCGACTACGACTTATGGCTGGGGCCGGTGACGCATCGGCCGTATCAATCGAATTTCCTGCACGGCATCTGGCGGTGGTGGTACGACTTCGGCTGCGGCGACATCGGCAACGACGGGGTGCATGACATCGACGTGGCACTGTGGGGCTTGGGAATGAAAACACATCCGAATCGGATCGCCGCACTCGGCGGCAAGAGCTTCTTTGACGACGACATGCAGCACGCCGACACGCAATACATCGTCTACGAGTACGCCGCCGCGACGAAGGCCGGCCGGCCGAAGCAACTGATCTTCGAGCAACGCATCTGGTCGCCGTACGTCCAAGAAGGCTTCGAAAACGGCAACGCCTACTACGGCACCGAAGGGATGATGATCTTCGGCAAGGCCGGTAAGTACGCGGTCTACGGGCCGAAGAACAAACTGATCGAAGAATCGAGCGGCAACGCACCGGACCTCCCCGCGCATCATGCCAACTTCCTGGAGTGCATTCGCACCGGCGCGCGGCCGAACGCCGACATCGAGATCAATCATCTTTCGACGGCGCTGTGTCATCTCGGCAACATCGCCACGCGCGCCGGCCGAGTCATTCATTTCGATCCGGCGAAGGAGCAGATCACCGGCGACAGCGAAGCGGCGATGCTGCTAACCCGTGAGTACCGCGATCACTGGGCGAAGCCGGTGACGTAGCGATGGGAGTCGCCTCGGCAGACTTCAACAGGCTCACCGGAAATTCATCGAGCTTCGGTCCGCGAAGTTGTTTCCGCTCACATCGCGGTGAATTGGCAGACTCTGCCAGCGCAGCCGCCTCTGCCGATTGTGTCTGATCGCGGAGTCAGTCAGGGGACTCCAGGGAACATTCGACTTCCGAGGCGTAATCGCGCTCTCCGCGCCAAGGCGGTCACTCATTTTGACCGACCTAATTGGGGGCTGATTGTCTCGTTCAATCGGACTGTGCCGGGACTATTGAGTCACCGTCATCGGGAAGGTTTGCCTCACCGGGATCTTCGACCAGGAGTTGCCACCACGATGAAACCGCTTCGATCTTGGACTCAAGTCGGCCTGCTGCTGGCTATCTCGACCTGGACCGCGCTGAATTCGGCGCACTCCGACGACCCGATGCAGTCAGCGGCGCAGTCCTCGCGCCCGGCGGCGGTCAGTCCGGACGTTGTGCTCGAAGAGGAACCCAAGGCGGCGGTTTCCGAGGCCCTGTCGCCGGAACCGGAAACCTCGCTGCCGACCACCACCGTGATGCCCCCCACCGGCGAGTCCAACGCGCCCAAGCCACAGACTCCGATGGATATCGACGCGCAGTTCGAGACTCCGATTGAAGTCAACCCGCAGCCCGTGATCACTCCGGCTCAGCCGCGCACGGTAGAAACTCCCAAACCACAACCGGCACCAGCGCCGGCACCCGTCGTCGCTGAGCCGCCGATCGACCCGTTGCTGAAACTGGCCAACGAAGCGGTGGAGATCTCCAGCCGCCGCTATCTCACCGCCGATCTGCACACACCTTGGCAGGTCATTCACGGATTGCTCGCCTACCGGCAAGATTTCCAACTCAAAACTCAGGACGGTCACAAGATCAACGCGCTGGAATGGGCTGGCAGCGGCGTCACCTTCCGAGGCGAATCGCTGTTCCAGAAAACCCCATACGGCGGCCGCGCGCATCCTTTCATTCAAGCCTATTGGTTCGAGGGACACCCGACGCAGTTTATGGCCTACCTGACGATGTGCCGTCTGCCAACCACGCACGAATTCAAAACCGCGGGGGGTGAAATCGTCACCGTTCAAGACATCATCAATAACGCCAAGATGGACGTGACTCGCGAGAAAGACGTCGAGATGACTTGGACGCTCTGGGCGCTGGCTCATTACCTGGAGCCGTCCTCTCAATGGGTCAACAAGAAGGGTGAACCCTGGAGCATGGAAGAGTTGGTCCGCCTGGAATTGCGAAACACCATCTACGACGGCCCCTGCGGCGGCACGCACAGCCTGTTCGCGACGGCGTATGCTCGCAACGCCTACTTGCAAACTAAGCAACCGCTGCGCGGCACCTGGCTGGAAGCCGATCAAAAGATTCAACGCTTCATCGCCGAGGCCAAAGCGCTGCAAAATCCCGACGGCAGCTTCTCGACCCACTTCTTCAAAGGACGTGGCACCAGCAACGATTTCAACACACGGATCACTAGCTCCGGTCACATGATCGAATGGCTGATGGTGGCGCTGCCGCAATCACGCCTCTCTGAACCGTGGATTCAGAACGGGGTGCGCTGCCTTGCTCAAGACCTCATCGACAATCGGCATGTGAACGCCGAGTGTGGTCCGCTCTATCACGCGGTCGATGGCCTGCAGATTTATCGCGAGCGGATGCAGATCGCCGCACGAGTCGCACAACGCCAAACTGGCGGCGCTTCGACCATTGCGAACGGTTGGAAAGCGTCCCCCAACGGACAGTGGTCGCAGCCGAAGACGCTGGTCAGCGGCCGACAAGAAGACTCGAACCGAGCGACCACTGAGATCCAATCCAAAGTCGCGCTGACTCCGAACAAGGTCAGCACTTCGCAGCCCGGTGCCGAGACCGTCGTGCCGAAACGCAGCCGACCCGCAGTCACGGCTCAGCAACCATCCGACACGATCCGCCAATAAGCACGGCTGACGATCGGAGTCCGTGGATTCCCTCAACGCAAACGGCCGGAGAGTTTCTCTCCGGCCGTAAGCATTTCCACCGTTGAGCGGCTACGCGGACTACATCCATTCCTTGATGGCGTGGCCTTCGAGCAATCGAATCGGACGACCATCCGGGCTTTGTACGATCAAGTCCAGAGGCAAGCCGAGCTTCGAATAAATCGTCGCAGCGATGTCTTCGCTGAGGTATTGCCCCTTCGCAACGGTCCCGCCATCAGCGTCTGTCGCGCCGAGCACCGTGCCGCCGGGAACTCCGGCTCCGGCCATGATCGCGAAGCCGGTATTCGACCAGTGATCGCGGCCGCTGGCACTGTTGATCTTCGGCGTGCGGCCGAAATCGGTCAGCCAACACACCAGCGTCTTCTGCAACAGGCCCTGCTCTTCCAGGTCCGCCAGCAATGCTGGCAGAGCTTGATCGAGCGGCGGAATGCGACGGTCTTTCAAGGTTTTGAAGTTGTCCGCGTGAGTGTCCCATCCGCCATCGGTCACGGTGACAAAGCGAACTCCGGATTGGACCAAACGCCGAGCCAGCAAGCAGCTTTGACCAAACTTGTTGCGGCCGTAGCGGTCTCGCAACTTCGGGTCTTCGGCCTGCATGTCGAACGCCTTCTTCGTCTCCGGCGCGGTGATCATGTTGAGCGCCGTCTTGAAGTGTTCGTCGAGCGCGGCGAAGCGTTCTGGTTGAACGTCTGCCTTCTTCTGCAACGCATCGACGGTCGCGAGCATCTCGCGGCGGCGATCGACTCGCGCCATCGTGATGCCCTGCGGTGGCGTGATGTCGCGCACCGTGAAGTTCTCTTGGCTGGGGTCGGAACCCATCTCAAACGGGTTGTGAGCGATCCCCAGAATGCCCGACGTGCCGCCGCCGAAGCGTCGATCCACGCTGGTCCCGAGTTGCACGAACGGCGGCAACACCGACTTGAACCCGTGGTGATAGCTGACGACCGAGCCATAGGTCGGATACGTCATCGCCGGGTTGAACTTTCGGCCGGACATGACCCATTGATCCGCCGTGCCGTGACTGCCGTTGAGCGGATTCCAACCTCGCAGCAAGCCGTAGCGTTTCAGCTCGCGAGCCATGTTCGGCAGTATCTCGGTGAACTGTACGCCGGGTACGGCCGTGTCGATGACGCTGTACTCACCTTTGACGTTGACCGGCGCATCTGGTTTTGGATCAAACGTGTCATGATGCGAAGTTCCTCCTTGGGTCCAAATGAGGATGCAGTTCACATCGCTGCCGGATGAACTGCCGGTCTTGGCGGCCGCTTGCTTCGCGGCCAAGGCCATCGGCAGAGAGACTCCCAAACCTGCCAGCGAACCGACTTGTAGGAAGCTACGCCGTGAAACTCGTTCACAATCGCGGGTAGTGCCAGTGAGAAAGCTCAGCATCGCGTGATCTCCGAAGGCGGGATCGGTCAGGTGGGAATCGAACGCCAGAGGCAGGACGACGAACCGTATGGAGGGCCGACACTATGACCGTCCGGGATTCTGAAATCAACAGGTGCTTATGCCGCCCGGACAAATTAAGCTATCGGCCAATCCCGCCGATGGCGTGATTCCGATGCTGCGGATACCGTCAGAAGCGCTCCATTCCTTAGTTGATCGAATTCTCGCCGACCAAGAAAGGTTCGTGTGATGCCGACACTCACCAAACCCAAGCCCAAACAAAAAGGGACGAAAAGTAAGCTCAGCCAATCGCCGACCGTTGAGGAACTCGTCGAGGCCGCCAGTCAGCTTCGCAGGGACCAATTTGAACGTCTGCGGAAGGAGTTGGAATCGGAGCAGCAGTGGCGAGCGTCTTTGGCCAGGGCGACAAAGCGGTCTCAGGCACGCGGTCTGACGGACGAACAAATTGACGAAGTCGTGATCAGGAATCGCCGTGAAAATCGTCGCTGACTCGATGGTCTGGGTTTCGTATTTCTCCAACGAGTCTGGATTCCGCCACCAACTTTTGGAGCAAGTGCAGCGGAGCCGAGCACGATTGTTTGTTTCCGAATACCTCGTTGACGAAGTCCGCCGAGCTTTGATCCGCGATTTTGAGATGCCCCGCCGAGACGCTCAGTTGGCTGGGGAAAAGATGCTCCGCATGAGTCGAACGGTCAAACTACCGGCTTCGATTCCACGACATGTTCCAGGAGACAGTCAAGACGATCCCATTGTTGAAACGGCAATCCAAGCCAAGGCCGATTACTTGGTCACCACGGACGAAGAGATTCGACGTCTGAAAAAGATTCGTAATGTCATGATCATCACGCCGGTCGAATTGGCTCGCCAATTGGGCTGGTCGATGCCGTGACCTGAAGTTTGGGAGAATAAAAATGTCCTCACGCCTAATTCCGGTTCTCTTGTTGAGCGCGACGTGGCTGACCTCGATCACTGCGGCCGCTGACAACTCGACAACTCCTTTTTTGGTCTCGCCATCGGAAGTCCGTCTCTCTGGCAATCTTGCTCGCGCTCAATTGGTCGTGACGCGAGCGGATGCAGCCGGGCAGATCGGCGAACGATCGGAAGACCTGAGTCATGTTGCTGCGTTTCAGTCGAGCGACCCGAATGTCGTAGTCATAGATGCTCGCGGGCAGTTGTTGGCGAAGGCGAATGGGTCGGCAAAGGTCGGCGTGAAGGTCGGCGACGTCACGAAGGAAGTCGCCGTCACGGTTGAGAAGGTTGAGCCCGTTGCGAAGATCGGCTATGTCGAACATGTCGCGCCGATACTCAACAAAGCCGGATGCAGCATGGGGGCGTGTCATGCGGCTCAGTACGGACAGGGCGGGTTCAAGCTGTCGGTCTTCGGCAGCGAGTTGGATCAGGACCGCGAGGCGATTGTGCGCGATCGTGCTCAGCGGCGGTTGAGCTTCGTTGAGCCAGCCGAAAGTTTGTTTCTCAAGAAGCCGACGATGCAGGTGCCTCACGGCGGCGGAAAGCGACTCGCGGCGAATTCGGTCGATTACGAATTGCTCAAAGCGTGGATCGCCAACGGAGCACCGAAGCCCGATGCGAAGGCTCCGGAAGTCACGAAGGTGAGTGTCTTCCCGCCGAAACGTCTCGGCGGCGTCGGGCTGAAGCAGCAGTTGCGAGTGGATGCGACGTACTCGGACGGTACGACGCGAGACGTGACCGCATGGGCAAAGTACGACTCGATGGACGACGGCATGTTGACGGTCAACGGCGATGGGCTGGTGACGGTCACGGGGCAAGGACAAGCTCCGGTGATGGTCCGCTTCGAGGGGCAGGCGGAGATTTCGCTGTTCGTCATCCCCTATCGCGAAGCCATCGAGCTGACCGGCTGGACCAACAACAATTTCATTGATGAGTTGGCCTCAGCGAAGTTCAAGGAACTCGGCATCGACCCGTCGCCGCTTTGCGACGACGCGACCTTCATCCGCCGAGCGTTCCTCGACGCGATTGGCCAAGTGCCGACTCTCGAAGAGACGACCGCGTTCATTGCCGACGCCGATCCGGCGAAGCGCACGAAGCTCATTGACCGGCTGCTGGGGCTGACTGGCAACCCGCAGTTCGACATTTACAACGATGCGTATTCGGCGTGGTGGACATTGAAGTGGTCGGACCTGCTGCGAAACACGACCACCGGCCGAGCCGAGCAAGGCATGTGGGCGATGCACAACTGGCTGCGGACCGTCTTCCGTGAGAACTGGTCCTACGATCGCTTGGTTCGCGAATTGGTGACGGCGAAAGGTTCGGTCTTCAGCAACGGCCCGGCGAATTACTTCAGCGCCAACAACAACCCGACCGAGGCGACCGAATCGACCGTGCAACTGTTTCTCGGCGTGCGGATGGAATGTGCCAAGTGCCACCATCACCCGTTCGAGAAATACGGCCAAGGAGACTACTACGGCTTCGCCGCGTTCTTCGCTCGCGTCAGTAACAAGTCGAGCGAAGAGTTCGGAGCATTCGGCGGCGAGTCAGTCGTCATCGTCCGCACCACGGGCGAAGTGAGTCATCCGAAAACCGGCAAGGTGCTGAAGCCGACGCCGCTCGAAGGGGAGCCGGTCGATCATCCGCTCGACCGCCGCATCGCGCTCGCCGATTGGATGACCTCGAAGAACAACGGCATGTTCGCCCGCTCGATCGTGAACCGCTACATGGCCTACCTAATGGGCCGCGGACTCGTCGATCCCGTCGATGACATGCGCTCGACGAACCCGCCGACGAACCCGCCGCTGATGGATGCCCTCGCGAAACACTTCGCCGAATCCGGCTTCAACCTCAAGCAGTTGATGCGGACGATCATGACCTCGCGGCTGTATCAGCTCGATTCACAGCCGACCGCGACGAACGCCAGCGACCGCCGCTTCTACGCCTACTACCGAGTCAAACGCCTCTCGGCCGAAGCCCTGCTGGACGCGATCGACCGCGCCGCCGGCACGCAAACGAAATTCAAGAACCTGCCACTCGGCACAAAGGCCATCGAACTCCCCGACGCCGAGTACCCCGACTTCTTCCTCAACGTCTTCGCGAAACCGAAGCGAGCCAGCGTCTGCGAATGCGAACGCTCCCCCGATGAAAACCTCGCGCAAGCGCTGCACACGCTCAACGGCGACATCATCGCCAACAAACTCGCCGACGCCAAAGGCCGCATCGCAACGCTGCTCGCCTTCAAATCTGCTGATGGCAAGCCGAAGCCGCACGAAGAAATCGTCCGCGAGCTGTACCTCGCCGCGCTCTGCCGCCAACCGAGCGACGCCGAACTGGCCGCCAGCCAAAAATTCCTCGAACAAGCCGGCTCACCGAAAGAGTGCTACGAAGACCTCCTCTGGGCACTCATCAACAGCAAGCAGTTTTTGTTCGTGAGATGATCCACGTTCTCTTGCTCCGTGAAGGAACCGCAACCATGCGAAGACTCGTATTGGCTGTCAGTTTGATTGTCGCATGTACTCAGACTGTGTCCGCCCAAACTGCATTTCCGATGCTGATGAGCCTCAAGCCGGTGGCCGTTCAGATCGGGACGACCAGTGAGGTCACGGTCAACTCGCGGTACTCGATGCACTCTGCGGAGAGTGTGTTGGTCACTGGCGGCGGCGTGCTAGCGGAGGTCGTGCCGCCGGAGGTGAAGAAGGATGACAAGGCTCCCAACGTGGTCGCATTGAAAATCAAAGTCTCCGTCGCGGCGGATGCGATGCCGGGAGTGCGCGACTTGCGAATCGTCACCGCTCAGGGAGTCAGCACGGTCGCGCAGTTGGTTGTCGTCGAAGACCCGGTCGTCGTTGAGCAGGCTAAGAACGACACTGTTGCCGAAGCTCAGTCGATCACATTGCCGGCGACGGTTTGTGGTTGCATCGAGAAGGCGGAGGATCTCGACTTCTTCAAGTTCAAGATCGAGGCTCCGACGTCGCTCGTGTTTCATGTGCGGTCGCAGCGGTTGCAGGATCGGATTCATGACCTGCAGGCGCACAGCGACCCGATTCTGACGATCCGCAACGCTCAGGGTTCGACGATCGCGGCGGCGGATAATGTGTTTCACGGCGATCCGTTCTTGTGCCACCGGTTCGAGCAGCCCGGCGAGTACTTCTTGGAGATTCGGGACGTCCGCTACACCGGCAATCAATACTGGGAATACGCCGTCGAGATTCACTCGCGGCCGTTTGTTCGGTCGGTATTTCCGCTGGCGATCATGGCCGGCAAAGAGACGAAGCTCTCGCCGATCGGCTGCCAGCTTCCGGCCAGTGGGGCAGGTTTGCTACCTGCCCTGGAAGTGACACTGCCGGCCGGACACGTTGAAAACGTGCCCCACGGGATCAATCGCTTGCGATTGCCGTTCGCCGACCGGCCGAGCAACCCCGTCGCGACCTATGTCACGGCGCTGCCGACAATCACGGAATCAAACGAGGACAACAACTTGCCGGAGAAGGTGCTCGGCGATCCGAAATCTGAAATCTCAAATCTCAAATCTCAAATCTCGGTTCCTTGCGTCATCAACGGCCGCATCGAAGCCCCCGGCGATGTCGATTGCTTCGTCTTCGAGGCCAAGAAGGACGACAAGCTTTCGTTCGAGGTCAAAGCGCGGCGGCTGCAATCGGAACTCGATTCGACGATCCGCATTCTCAATGCCACCGGAGCCACAATCGCCGAGAATGACGACTTGCGGCTCGGCAAACGGGGCTCGCAGGACTCGTGGATCGAAAGTCTGTCGATCCCGGCCGACGGCAAGTACGTGCTGGAGATTCGGGACATGCACCTGCGCGGCGGCGAGAACTTCGTGTATGCGATCGAGGTCACGCAGGCTCGGCCGTACTTCAATCTGTTCGCCGACACCGACAAGACCAATCTGTCGCCCGGCGTGAACGGCGTCATGTGGGTGAAGGTCGAGCGAAAGAACGGCTTCACCGGCGCGGTGCAGTTGCACGTCGATGGGCTTCCCGCCGGAGTCACTGCCGAGTGTGGCCGCATCCTCTCGGACAAGGGGACCGACGGTTGCATCGTCTTCAAGGCGACACCGGACGCGGGCCGAGCGGTTGCGCCGCTCGTGATTCGCGGCACCGGAGTTCATGCTCAAGCGGACGGCCAGATGGTCGAGTTGTCCGCGCTCGCAGCCACGTATCAAGAGATGTATCAACCAGGCGGCGGACGAGGTCATTGGCCCGTCGATCAACATATCCTCGCGGTGATCCCGGCCCATGACATCCGCGGCATCAAGCTCAGCACCTCCGACATCACGCTCAAACCGGGTGAGTCGAAGACGATCGACGTGACGATCGACCGCGCTCCCGATTTCAAAGCCAACGTCTCACTTGACGTAACGATGACACATCTCGCGCTCTTCGCCGACACGTTGCCGCCGGGCGTCACGGTGGATGGCAATAAGAGCAAGACGCTGCTCAGCAACGGAGCGACTCAAGGGACGATCACATTGACCGCCGCCAAGACCGCCGCGCCGATCGAACGCCAGCTCATCGGACTGACCGCCAACATCTCGTTGAACTTCGTCGTGAAGACGACGTTCGCAGCCGAGCCCGTCTTCGTCACCGTTTCCGTGCCGTGATCGGTCACTTGCCGGCTGGCAACTGATACCCCTCGCGGTTGAGCCGAATGCGATACAGGCTCTTGCCCGCCGTGATGTAGAGCAGCTTGGCGTCTTTGCCGCGGCCGAAGCCGACGTTCGTGGGGATTTCGGTTTTGATGTAGGCCAGCTCTTTGCCTTCGGGCGAATAGACGCAGATGCCGGGACGATTCTCGGCTCGCACGGCGACATACAGATTGCCGTCTTTGTCGCAGACGAGTCCGTCCGGGCCGTCGAACGGAGCGTAATCGACCAGCGTCTTGCGGAACTTGGCGGTGCCGTCGGGCGCGAGATCGTAAGCCTGCAGCGCCATCAGTCCTTTGCGAAGGGGGATGGTGACCTTGTCGGCTTGCGCGGTTTCCGGCTTCGCGAGCCGATCAATGGCGGTGCCTCCGTTGTCGTTGCTCACGACGTACAGCGATTTCTGATCGGGTGAGATACACACGCCGTTCGCCTTGCCGGCGTCGGTGATGATGCGTGCGATCGAGCTGTCCTTGTCGATGCGGTACACGCCGACGACCGGCTGATCGATCGGTTCGTGGCCGAGGTAGCGCGGGTCGCTGAAGTAAATGCGTCCCTTCTCGTCGATGGTGATGTCGTTGGGCGAGTTGAACGGCCGCCCCTCGAACAACCCGGCGATGATGTGCGTCTTGCCGGTCTTCAGGTCTGTCCGAGTCACTCGGCGTCCGCCGTAGTCGGCTCCTTCGGCGACGATCATGTTTCCCGCCGCGTCGAACTTGATGCCGTTCGACATCCCGCTGGGTGAGCGGAAGATCGCCGTCTTGCCGGTGGTCGGATCGAACCGCCAGATGTGTCCCGCTTCGATCGCTCCGTTCTCATCGCGAGCGATATGTGAGAACGTAATCTCACTGAAATAGACCGACCCATCGGGAGCCACCGCCGCGCCTTCCGTGAGCACTCGCGACTCGAACAGATGTTCGAGCTTCGCATCCGGCGGCACGATCGGCTCCTGCGCCCAGACGGATGGCAGTCCCGCCGCCGCGGCCACCACCAAGGAAAACCGAATCGTCATCCACAACGAGACCACGGCAAGATTCTTCATGAGCTGCTCCTGGCGACAAAGCGGGTGTGTAAGCGACGTTCAGATGCCTGACGAACTTTCTCGTCCGGAGAGCGATCGGACAAGCCTCTGTGTTCGATCCGTGTCTTCCGTGCAATCCGTGTTTTCAAAGTCCAAGCGATCCGGGAAGGGAACACGGATGACACGGAGGACGCGGATCAGCACGGCGGATTTGAGCATCGCAAAAATGCGGCGCTAGGCAGGCGTGCTCGCCAGTCGCAGCGCGATTTCGCAGGCTTTCAAGAAGCTGGCGATGTGTAGCACTTCGTCGGTCGTGTGAATGCCGGCTTGGCCGCAGCCGAGCGTGACGGTCGGCAGGCCGTGAGCCGTCAGCCAGTTGGCGTCGAGACCACCGTTGCTGACGCGCATCTCCGGTTCGAGGCCGGCGGCGCGGATCGCGTCGCAGGCGGTGGTGACAGACGGTTCGTCGAGCGGAAGTTGGAACGATTCGTATTTCAGTTCGGATCGAAAATCGACGCGGCCGGGTTGCCCGGCGTCGGTGTGGACTTGCTGGGCGGCTTTGGTGAAGGCGTCGCGGAAAGCGTTCACGATCTTGAGCCGGAACTTGGGATCGTGGCTGCGCGCTTCGGCGCGGACTCGGACGTGAGGCGTGACGACGTTGGTGGCTTCGCCGCCGGTGATCAGACCGACGTTGCTGGTGCCTCGGTGTTTCCCTTTGACGATCAATCCGTGCCAGCCGTTGGCGGTCAGGTCGGCGATGGCGAGGCTGGCCATTGCGATGGCGCTCGCCCCTTGTTCGGGATGCGCGCCGGCGTGAGCGGGAGTGCCGAAGACGTCGATGTTGAGGTCATAGGCTCCGGTGGCTCCGATCGCAGCGATGTGAGCCAGGCCGCCGTCCCAGTTGAAGCAGAGCTTCGGATTGCCCAGCGAGCGGGGTTGGACGTGACGTGCTCCCATCAGGCCGATCTCTTCTTGCACGGGCCAGAAGAACGTCAGCGGCGGATGCGGCAGCTTCTGTTTCAGAATCGTCAGCAGAGTATTGAGGAGCACCGCCGCGCCGGCTCGGTCGTCGCCACCGAGCGCGGTGGTTGGGTCGGCGGACTTGATAATCTCGCCCTCGCGGATTGGTTTCGCTCCGACCGCGAGCGGGACCGTATCGACGTGAGCCATCAACAATCGTCGTGGCCCGCGCTTCGTGCCGGGGAGTTTGACGATCAAGTTGCCGACCTCTCCGCCAGCCGAGCTGCGCTTGTTCGCGTCGTCGAGCGTGATGGCGCTGTCGGGGACTCCCGCGCGGCGCAGTGCGTCGCAGAGGAACTTGATGACGCGACCTTCTTGCGTGCTCTTGCCGGGGATGGCGATGAGGTCGGTGACGAGTTGGATCGCGGCGGTGTGGTTGAAGAGCGTCATGGGGGATTGCCTTCGTGAAATGGTCACGAGCGAGGGGTCAGGTCTTCAAATTTCAAAATTGCCTCGGCAATTTTGAAATTTGAAGACCTGACCCCGGCTAGGTACGTCTCACGCCGCCTCGTTCAGAACTTCGAGGCGACCTTCGGTCAGGCGAACCAAGCGATGCGCCGAGCGGGCGAGGCTTTCATCATGCGTGACCATCACGATGGTCAGCCCTTCTTGCTCGTTGAGGTTTCGCAGCAGGCCCAGGATTTCCTGGCCGGTGCCGGCGTCGAGGTTTCCGGTTGGCTCGTCGGCCAGCAGGATTTCCGGCTTCGCGACCAGCGACCGTGCGATCGCGGCGCGTTGCATCTCGCCGCCGGAGAGTTCGTTCGGTTTGTGCTTGAGCCGATGGGTCAGGCCGACCTTTTCGAGAATCTCTTCGGCCTGAGCTTTGAATTCGCGGCGGCGTTTCCAGTAGCCGAACATCGAGTGCCGGATCATCAGCGGCGTGAGCACGTTTTCGAGGACGTTCAGCTCCGGCAGCAGGTGATAGAACTGAAAGACAAATCCGAAAACGCGGTTCCGCAATTCGTCGCGAGTCGTCTGAGGCAGGTCGTCGATGCGGTCGCCGTCGAGCAGCACTTCGCCGACGCTGGGGGAATCGAGCAAGCCCATCACATGCAGCAGCGTGCTCTTGCCGGAGCCGGATTGGCCGACGATGGAGAGGAACTCACCGCGGCGGATGTTGATCTCCACGCCGCGCAGCACGGGGATTTTGTGGTCCCCTTTGCGGTAGTACTTTTCGAGCGCGACGGTCGAAAGATGCGCGGGAGCGACGGACGCGGGTTGCATGAGTCGGCGAGTCGGTTCCAGCGAGAGAAGTTCGGGCATGATGAAAGTCCTAGACTGAGGGGTCGGGTCTACGATTTTTCGGAATTGGCCGACACAGCGTTTTGAAGTTGGCAAAGCATAATTCGGCCAATTCCGAAAAATCGTAGACCCGACCCCGCGTTCAAAGTTATTCGTACCTTAGCGCTTCGACCGGGTGTAGCCGGGCGGCTCGGCGAGCGGGGAGGACGCTGGCCAGGACGGCGATCGTTACGGCGGCGAGTGCCACCCACACCACCATCGTGGGGCTGACGTCCGTCGGAATGTTGGGGAAGTAATAGATCGTCTCGTCGAAGATTTTGCGGCCGGTCAGCCAAGACAGCCCCTTCTCGATCTTGTCGATGTAGTTCACAAACAGCAGCCCAATCGCGACACCGACTCCGCTGCCGACCACGCCGAGCGCCAAGCCATACGACAGGAAGATCGTCATCACGCCGCGTGAGCTGGCTCCGAGCGCTTTGAGGATGCCGATGTCGCGCGTCTTCTCGACGACGATCATGTAGAAGATCGCCAGGATGCCGAAGCCGGCGACGGTGATGATCAGGAACAGCAGCACGTTGAGGATCGCTTTTTCGATCTCGACGGCGGCCAGCAGCGGACCTTGCTTCTGCTCCCAGGTGCGGACGGAGAACAGGCCCGGCGGCAACGCGGCTTGCAGGCGTCGCACGACTTCGGCCGCGCGGTCGTAGTTTTTCAGTTTGATTTGGATCGACGTGATCGCTCCGTCGTTGTTGTCGGGGTCGATCATGCCGCGGACTCGTTGCAGCTCTTCCAGGTTGCAGAAGACGAGATTGCTGTCGTACTCGCTCATGCCGCTTTTGAAGACGTCCACAACCGTCGCGTGAAAGCGGACAGGTTCGGGACGACCGGCCGAGATCGTGCTGATCATCACGTCGTCGCCGGGGCGGACAATCCGCATGACCTTCCTCTGCTTGCCTTCTTCGTCGTAGTAGACGAACTCGATCAGTCCCGCTCCGACGAACACCCGCGCAGGCTGCGGGGCGGCCTGATCGACTTCGACGACGGGATGCTGGCCCGTCGTGAAGTCAGGAGCCGTGTCCTTCAGAGCGGCACTGGGCACCGGATCGGCGAAGGGGTTCACGATCGCAGCGGGGGCGTCGTCATCGCTGGCTCCCGCTTCCGGTTTCGCTCGGCCTTGTTCCCACTTTCGCTTCTCGATGTATTCCTGCTGCAGCTTGATGTGGTGGCGGCGGTACTCCATCGCCTCGGCGGTCAGTTCCCAACTGGGGGGTTCGTTCGGCAAGCGGAGAGGTTCGCGGACGACGATTTTGTCTTCCTTAATTTCCTGATAACTGTCGAGGCTGTTTTGAAACACCCCTGCGTCCGGACTGACCTTGGCTCGCGTCAACGGGTCAATGCCGACGAGCTGCACGGTCTTCATCACCGACTGCCCTCGATAGTCGTAGGTCATCATGCCGTAGATTTCGACCATCGCAGCCATCGAGTCGATGTCGTCGCCACCGACTTCGCGGATGATCTGCATCCAGCGTTCGGGGTCGTGGACGCCGTCCAGGCTGTTGGTCTCGACGACCACGTCCGAGAGGATCGCGTGAATCCGGTTCCGCATCTCGGTGCCGAAGCCGGACATGACACTGTTGACCACAATCATCGTGGCCACACCCAGCATCACGCTGATGATGCTGGCGAGCGCGATAAACCGCGTTCGCAAATACCGTACGCTGAGCAACAGCTTATACATCGCCAATCCTTTGGCTGGGGAATCCTGAATTCGCGCCGACGTCGCAAGGGGCGGGAGTCTAGGCCATGAGTGAAACTCGCAGAAGAGCGATTCGTCGTGGCTTGGCAGGTCAATTTGAAGACAATGGAAAATGAGAAATGGAGAATGAAAAATGAAAAATGCTAAGTGTGGGCAACACTCGGAGCATTTTTCATTTTTTATTCTCCATTTCTCATTCTTCATTCCTCCGAGATTCCTCGCGCGGAATCGGCTGTGGGTCGCCGTTCTCGCGGAGCTTGCCGGTTTGCAGAAAGCGAACTGTCGCCGCATGTGCGGTGGCGTTGCGGTTCAAGGCGAGGTGCAGCGACTCGACGTACAAGTAATCGGCGGCTCCGGCCAGTCGCGTGCTGGCCACGCTGACGATGCCGTCGTCGTCGCCGGGGATCAGCGGATTGATCCCGTTGGGAGGATGACCTCCGGCGATCACAGCGAACTCGATATCCGGCTTCGGCAGCTTGAGGAGGAAGCCGGCTTGATCGGTAATGAGCTGCTGTCCGGCGGGGCCGAAGATCGTTTTGAAAACCAGGTTGGCTTTGTCGCGAGCCAGGTCGGCCATCTCCGCACCATTCTGAGGCGAGCCGACCAAGACCAGCCGATTCAGCCGCTCGTCGCGATGCTTGGCTCGGTACGCACGAGCGACAACTCCGCCCATGCTGTGCGCGACGATGTGCAGCCGCTCGATCCCTTCCAGCGATTCGATGACTTGATGCAGGTACTCGGCCGAGGCGTCGAGATCCACGCGTGTGCTGGGATAGTCGAACGGGAACACGTGCAAGCCGGCCTTCTCCAGCGGCTCCCGATAGGCGGCCATCGACTTCGACGAGCGCGTGATGCCGTGAACCAGCAAGACTCCGTCGCCGGACATCTTCGGCAGTTTCTTCTCGCGCTTGATCTCGTCGAGCTGGGCCTGGCATTGTTCGCGCGTGCCCCAGGCGTGCCGCACGTCGTCGCCGTCGATCAGCCGGAAGTGCTCGGTGAGCGCGTTTTGCTGGATGCGCCAGCCGTGAAAGTGAGCGACGTCCCCCCAAAACTGTTGACCGCCGAGCGTCTTGGTCGGAACGTTGAGATTGGGAGGTTCTTCCTGAGCGAACAGCGTTGCCGCCGTGAGCAGAGAAAGGGTCATTGCGACGCGAACCAAGCAGCGGGGAATCATCGGAGTTCCACCTCAAAGAGTCGCCGGCCGTGACTTCCGGACGCGGGTTGGTTTTCGGATCGTTGCGGACGTGTTATGAAAGCTATCTGGAATCGACCTGTGCGCGAATCCGTGTCATCCGTGAAATCCGTGTTCTCTCGATACTGTCCACACCCGGAAAAGCACACGGATGACGCGGACACCACGGATCGACACTTCGCGATTCGGCAATCTGATTCACCAGTGAAGCATCCAATCTCAGTTGAGGCGCTAGATCAAACAAGGAGTGATCATGTCTGTGATCTCATTGACCGATCCGAATTCAGGCTCAAACGTACTGATTGCTCCGCATCTGGGTTTCAATGCCTTCGAGTTCACGGCGCAGGTGCGCGATTGGAAAATCCGCGTGCTGGACTCGGACCCGGCCTTTGCCTCCGGCACGCTAAAGCCGAGCCGGTATGGCATTCCGATTCTGTTTCCTTTCCCGAATCGCATTCGGGGCGGACGCTTCACTTGGGACGGTCGCGAGTACGTCATCCCGGCTGAGTCTGGTCGGCATGACGCGATGGGCAACGCGATTCACGGCTTCTGTCTGGATCGGCCTTGGCGAGTCACCTCGCAAGGGGAGCGATTCGCGGTCGGACAGTTTCAGTTGTCGGTCGATGCTCCGGATCGACGCAGCTTCTGGCCCGCCGACTTCATTCTGGAGTTTCGATACGAAGTACGAGCCAACACGCTGCGTTGCGACATTCGCATCGAGAACCCCGACAAGGTTCCGTTGCCGTGGGGCTTGGGCACGCACCCGTACTTCCACCTGCCGCTGGACGAGACCAGTCAGCCGGAGCGCTGCATGGTGCAAGTCCCCGCCGCTCGCGAATGGGTGCTGATTGACGGAGTCCCGACCGGAGAGATCCGCGAAGTCTCTCCCGAAAAAGACCTCCGCGCGGGTGAGTACTTCGACGTGCTGAAGCTCGACGATGTGCTGACCGATGTGGAAATCGTGGACGGTGTCTCCACCTACGCGATCTTCGACGAAGCGGCCGGACTGCAAATGGTGCATCGCAGCGGCGCGGAATTTCGCGAGTGCGTGGTCTTCACTCCACCGAACCGGCCGTGCGTGTGCATGGAGCCCTACACCTGCGCGACGGATGCGATCAACCTGCAAGCGCGCGGCGTGGATGCCGGCCTGCGAGTGCTTCCGCCAGGAGGGCAGGCTCATTTGTGGTTTGAAATCTCGGCCAGCGCGCTGATCGTGTGAACCAATTAGGGGTCGGGTCTACGATTTTTCGATTTTGGCGGTTACGGTCTCTGCGAATGAATCAGCCTCTCGACCGCCAAAATCGAAAAATCGTAGACCCGACCCCGGTGCGACAATCTTCCTCAGTTCAAGGCGACGGAATCATGACCTGTCGAAACCTCGGTGCCTGTCTGCTGGTGTTCGCGTTCGTGTCGAGTGCGATCGCACAAGAAAAAACCGAGAAGCCCGCCGACACACCCAACGGCGAGCTGTTACGGCGATTGCTGGAGAAAGTCGATCAGCTCGACCGTGACTTGAAGACGGTGCTCAAGAACGCGCCGAAGGCGCTCCCGGAGAATCCTGCCGATCGCAAGCTGGTCGCGCTGCTCGATACGCCGGCGATCCAGACGTTTCATGTCGGAGTGCGGAACAACCAACCGGTGGAACAGCGCGTGTTCGTCGCCAAGCTGACGCTGGTCAATCTCACGCCCGATGCCAAGACGATCGAAGCGTCGCAGGTGACGCTCGACGCGGACGGCACTTCGCTGAAGAACGGAGTACTCGATGCCACGGTGCTGAATTACTCAATCAACATCGGTCAGCAGGGCTATCAGTTAAGCCAGATCAAGCCGACGGGAACACTGAAAGTCGCGTCGGGGCAGACCGCGACGACATGGGTGGTGTTTGGTGGCCTGCCACGCGGGCCAGGATTGCCGAAACTCAAGCTGAGCATCGCGGACGGGGACAAGCCGACGGAAATCGACATCAATGCGTGGGCCGCCGCGAAGTTGGATTTCTCCTCGCAGCGGCTCGGCCCGCGCGGTTGCCTGGCGTTGCTGACCATCGGCGGCGAGTTGAACTTCATCAGCTACGGCGCACTGGTTGAAGAGTTGGAACGGCTCGCGTCGCAGAAGGTGACGCGCGCTGTCATCCGTTGGGCGGAAGGCGCTCCGGCGATTGATCTCAACCTGAGCTACCAATTCATCGGGATGGCACAGAGTCTCGGCCGCACGGATCAACAGAATCAACAACTGCCGTCGCTGCCGCAATCGTTCACGGAATTCCGGCTCGCGGAACTGCCGACCGCGAACCAGTCGCAGAGCAACTACGGCGTGAATACGTACGGTCCGGCCCCGAATCCGACCGCGGTGGCCAATGCGTCGGTCGTTCACAAAACGACGGCAGACGCGGTCATGGCCGCGCTGCGCACCGCGTATGAAGTTGTGCCGCGCAATGAACTGCTCGACGACATCCGCTCGGCCGATTCGCTGACGCGCGCGGCCGCTCTCGCTGCGGGTGGCGGACGCTTGGCCTCCGAGCATTTGCCGCTGATCCTGCAACTCGCCGACGACAACGATGTCGCCTTGCAGAAGGCGGCCCTCGTGGCGCTGCGGCACTTCGGCGAGCCGGAAGCCATCGAAAAACTGCTCGGCTACGCCCGCAAGAATGCCGAGCCGTTAGCGTCGATGGCTATCGAGAGCCTGGCCGGGTCGCGCTACACCACCGCGCACGATGCGCTGTTGGGACTGCTCGAACGCGAAGCCGCCGAGTCGCGCAAGACGATCGTGAAAGTGCTGGCTCAATACCCGCGCCCGATTTGGTCCGAGACGATCTACAAATACGTTCGCGATCCGCAGGGAAGCTTGGGGATCGACGGCCTGCAAGCGCTCGTCCGCGTCGGGCATCCGAAGTTGGTCGAGGTGCTCAAGGACACGCTGGACTCGCGCGACACGGCGATGCGCGAGGCGGCGTTCAACGAACTCGTGAATCAAACGGATTCGGCCAGCGAACAGATCGCGATGCAGTACACGCTGAAGCAAATGGAATCCGCGCCGCCGACTCCGGCGATGCTGGCGTTTCTGACCAAGACCAAAGACCAAGCCTCGGTGCCGCTGCTGCTGAAACATCTGAAGAATCCCGCCACCGACCGCACAGCCCTCATCAACACACTCGCGCAGATCGGCGACCAAACCGTCGCCGACATGTTGGTCGAGCAATACGGCACGCTGCGTCCCAACGAACAAGTCGCCGTGCTGGGCATTCTCGGCCAACTCAAGTCGCCGGCGTTTCTGAAGCTGGCAACAGGAGCGCTGGAATCGCCGGACGCCAGCATCGTCAGCACGGTCTGCCAGTGGTTGCAGAACGATGCCTCTCCCGCCGCCGTGAAGCTGCTGATTCAAACGCTGGAGAAGACCACTCAGCCAAACACGATCGTTTACACAGCCAACGCTCTGGGGCAGGTCGCCACCGTGGATGCTCGCGCCGCGCTGCGCAAGGCCCGCTCCTCGAACGATCCCAACAAGCAGGCGCAGGGCCGGCAGGCGCTGATGATCCTGTATCAACGCTCGCCCGCGATGCAGTACGTCTACCAAGCTCGCGCCTACGAGCAGCAAAAGGATCACAAAGCCGCGATGGAACTCTACGACCAGGCGATCAAGACCGACGCGGAACTTCCAGACGCATTTTCCGGTCGAGCCAACGTGCTCATCCGGTTGGACAAGTACCCTGAAGCCAAAAAGGACTTCGAGAAGGCCGTCGCGCTCGATGACCTCAATCATCAGGCGGTCACCGGCCTGGGCATCTGCCTCGCCGTCGAAGGCAAATTTGAGGAAGGAATCAAGGTGGGCGAGGATCTCCGCGCGAAGTACGCGAACGACGGTTTATACCGCTACAACATCGCCTGCATTTACGGACGAGCAGTCGAGAAGCTCTTGAAAGACGACAAGCTCCCCGACCGCGAGAAGAAGTTGGAGAGCTATCGCCGCAAGGCTCTCGACGACCTGCGCGAATCGCAGAAGCTGGGCTACAACGACCAGGAATGGACGAAGAAAGACCCCGACCTCACCTCGCTGCACGACCTGCCCGAGTTCCAAGAACTGTCCGGCCTGAAGCCATAGCCGTAGGGTGGGTCGAGTCATCGAGACCCACCAAGATTTGTTCGCAACTCGCGGTGGGTCTCGATGACTCGACCCACCCTACATTGGCCCAGAGCAACGACCGACCCTATTCACATTTCTGAGAGTACCCGCGACTCATGGTTTGGTTTTGGCGATTGGTGCTGACGACCGACTGGCTTCCGGCCGAGATGCGCGTGCGGGCCGCGAACAAATTGGGTGAGGCAAAAAGCCCCGGCGCGATCCGGTCTCTGATGCGAGTGCGACACCAGGGCAACACTCCCATCGCCGAGGCGGCGGTGGCGGCGATGAAGCAGATCGGCGCGGCAGCCGTCGAACCGTTACTCAAGCTACTGACTCATACCGTTCCGGCCGAACGAGCGAACGCGGCGGAGGCGCTCGGCTGGCTCGGCAAGGATGCACGTCCGGCGGTCTCGGCATTGATGGCTCGGCTGAGCGATCCGCAAACCGCCGTTCGTATCCGCGCCTGCGAAGCGCTCGGCTGCATCGGCCCCGGAGCGGTCGAGGCCGTGCCGGAATTCATGAACTGGCTCAAGGATCGCGAGCCGCGCTTGGTCGAAACCGCCGCGCGAGCGCTGGGCGGCATCGGCCCGCTGGCCAAGGACGCGCTGCCGACGCTCATCGACCAAATCACAAACTATGACAAAGCCGCGCGCGAAGCGGTGGCCGAAGCGCTCGGCAAGATCGGTTCGCTGTCACGGATCTTCGTGCCGAAACTCGCCGCGCAACTGCATCACGTCGATGCCGACGTGCGCGAAACGATCGCACGAGCGCTGGGCGGTATCGGCTCCGAAGCGAAAGCCGCCGTTCCGATGCTCAGCGAACAACTCGGCGACGTCGATCGCGCCGTTCGCGCCGCCTGTGCGAAAGCGATCGGACAAATCGGACCGAATGCCGCCGCCGCCGTGCCGCGACTGATCGAACTCTTCAACGACAAAGACTACGGCGTGCGCGAGCACGTCGCCAAAGCCTTGGCCGGCATCGGCCCCGCCAGCGCGCCGGCCGTGCGTGGCCTGATGAAACTGCTGCAAGACGACCGAGGCAGCGTGCGGCATTCCGCCGTGGAGGCACTCGGAGCGATCGGCCCGGCCGCTCAAGAAGCCGTCGCCGCCATCAAGGCTCTCGCGGAAAAGGACAAGTACGCGATGGTTCGCGACGCCGCGACAAAAGCGCTGAGTTCGATCACGTCTGCTTCAACGTAGCCGTCCCGTTCGACGAGACGGAGCAGCACCAAGGCTGCGAAACTCGATAGCCCAGGCCGACGGCCTGGGTTTGCGGACCACGATGACTCTCTCAGCCCCAACGGGGCGAAACTCGGTCACGAGAGGTCGAGTTACGCCCCGTTGGGACTGACAACGCGTGTTGCGACGACAACCCAGGGCGATGCCCTGGGCTTTCGAGTTTCGACCCTTTGGGCCGGGAAACAAGAAACAAACCCCGCCCGACCACGAGGCTTCGTCAACCGACATTTTTCATGACCCCAGGGTGACGTGGCCATCGCGGATGCTCATCACCAATTGCAGACACAATCACGTTGTGGCAAGAAAAAAGACTTCCGACGTCGTGATGACTTCGGAAGTCCTTGTCTTGCTAGGTCGCCGCACTCGCCAAAGTGCGGGTTCCCCGTCCGCCACGGCGGAGCAAACGCGGCGACATGTCATTTCAAGATTGGCGAACCGGCTAGGAAGCTTGATGACCCGACGTTGTTGCAAACGATTCAATTTCATTCTTGAACACTAATCCTCGCTAATCGGCGCTAATCAAACAAAAGCCAGGACTCAGATATTAGCGAGAATTCGTGTTCTCAAAAGTCTTGTCGGTCTGAGGTGGAGCCTCGCTAGTTGTTGTTTCCTTCGTTCTGATTGTTGTCGCCATCGGCGTTGACGTGGTCGTTGCCGTCGCCGCCGGTGACGTTGTCGGTTCCGGAGCCGCCGACACTACTGCGCCTGGTCGCGCAGGTCGCGAAGCAGGTCGGCGAAAGCGGACTCGAAGGCGTCGTGGTTTTTCCAGTTCGAGAAGTCGGGGATGTGGTATTCGCGAATCTTCTCGGCCAAGTCTTCGCCGGTATCGGCGTCATCGCAGCGCCAGTTCTTGATCGTCGGAGTGACTGGCACGAGTCCGATGGGAAAGAGTTTGGTCCGCTGCTGGTCACGTTCCGTCGCGCGGGCGCGTTTGATTTCTCGCCGCACCCATTCGCTGTTCATGCTGTGCTCCGAGAGCACCAGCAGCAGGCGGTCGTTGACCTGGATGGCCCGGTCGATTTGCTCGATGAGTTTCTGGCCCCCCTGCATGTCTTCCGGAGCGAACCAGACCCGCAGCTTTTCGCCACGCAGCTTCTCGTGCAGCCGCCGAGCGAACTCATCGTCCTGGCTGCGATCGCTGATGAAGCACGATTGGTATTGAATCGGCTGCATCGTCCCGATGAGCGACGGCAGGTCGGTGATGAAATCCTCCGGCACGCCGCAGCCGCGCAGGAACTCTTAGCGGGTGGCCCAGTTTCACAGCGTCAAGTTGGGTCTGGTGCGGCTGGTGTTGATGCAGGTGATCCACCGCTCGTCAGTTTGGTCATGTTGCTGATCGAGTCGCACCCGAATGATGCACCGAACACCGCTTAAAGCAATCAGTGCGACCCGTCGATTGAAGTTGAGAATCGACGGGTCGAAATTCGCCCCACTCGCATTGACGGGCGCTCCTTGTTCCATCGCGGACTAAAGTCCGCCCTCCGTTCGCCACCATCTGAGTTGTCGCATTCGCACCCCTAGCTCAATTGGATAGAGCATCGGTCTACGGAACCGAAGGTTGCTGGTTCGAGCCCAGCGGGGTGTACTACAAGATTGCCCGTGTTTTCCTGCGTTTTCTGCGGAGAAACATGGGTTTTTTCGTTGGTGGTCGGAGCGTCGTTCGCAACCGCTGAAATCGGTTGAAATCGGTTGGGTTGCACAGGGCGTGTGCAACCATTTGTGCAACCATCAGTCGGCAGAACTCGGTCGGTTGTGCCAGTCGCACGCATCGTTTGCGAATCCGGTTCGCCAATAGACGGCAGAGACGCCAAGCCGGCCATCATGTCGATCAGGCCGAGGTGGCTGTAGCGGTCCATCGTGAGCGTGATACTTGAATGCCTTGCGAGCTGCTGTGCAACTTTGGGATGAGCGCCACCGGCCGCCAGGTTGCTAATGAAGGTATGCCGAAGGCCGTGGAAGTCGGCAACGCGACCGGTGTCATCAACTGGGCAAAGAAATGTTGTGGCTGACCGTTGCTTGAATTCGGTTGGGTTGTCCTCTACTTCCGCAAGCCAGCGTGCTCGCGCTTCGTCTAGGTCGGCGTAAAACATCTTGGCACCTTTCTCCGGCCAAGTTCCGGGAAACAAGTTCGCTGGCGCATCACTGGTTGCTTGATCGAACGACAAGATGTCATCATACCCGCCGGTGCCGTGTTCACGATCGGAGAGCCATTGGCGCAATTGGGCAACCAAGTCGGGGTGAAGCGGCAGGATGTCCCTCCGGCGTCGTTTGCTGTAGCCCGCCGCGATGGTCACAGTGGGTGGATCTAAATCCAGATCAAACGAGGCCGTCGTGAGGCTTGCCAGCTCGTTGGCTCGCAATCCTGTCATTGCCGCGAGGCGATACAACATGGCCCGTGTCGCGCCGTCCAGACCGCGAAACACTGTTTGACTTCGTGTCGCCGCCTGGACAAGTCGCACTAATTCATCCGGCGTCAATGCCCGACGTTCATGGCGGAGATCCACGTCTGCATTGAGCTTTTCCATGTGCGCGAGCGGGTTCGTGGACATCCTTCGGTCCTTCACCAGCCAATTTGCGAAGGACTTGATGGCTGCGAGATAGTGATTGCTAGTTTGAATCGAAAGCCCTTCCTGCCGCCGGTCGCGAAGGTAGGCCGCCACCGCAGACGGAGACAGTTCGGCCATCACCTGGAACCCACACCCGTTGATGATCTTTCGGCAACGCGAAGCCACTTGCTGTGCCTGTTTGTCCGTCGCTTCTTTGGCCAACAACGCCTCTTCAAACTCTTTGAGATGGTCGGCAAGCGGACGTTTGCGGTGTTTCTCAAACGGGTCGACGTCACCGCGCGCGATGCGTTTAGCACGCTGTTTCAACTCCGCCAACATGGTCTCGGCAGCTTCGGCGTCATCACACAGCGCAACTGGCCTAACTTCGCCAGTTTCGTCAGCGCACCGCCCCCAATAGGTCTTTGACTTTTGGCGAACCCGCCGGGCACCAGGCGTTCCCTTTGGAACGCGGCGGCCCTGTGAATCAAGGTAACGAATGATCGTAGGCCGGTAGATGCTCCCCATGATTTTGTTCCTCGGTTAAGCAGGGTTGCCCTTAATCACCAGTTCTTGAGCAACGCAGTTTCACGCCGCGATCGAATTTGACAACTGTGAACTTAGCCTGTTGTCGAATGCTGCCGTTCGCCGCCGGTTTTTAGTTGCAGGACGGACAGCCACGCGCAATCCAGGCTTCCACATCGTCCCGTCGCCATCGAAGACACTGAGAGGTCAATGCAATCGGTGGCGGCAACTTCCCGTTTTCGCGCAGTCGCCAGAGTGTGGCTTTGGAGATGCACAATAGACGCGCAAGCTCGGAGGCATCGAGCAATGCAGAGCGAATGTCGGTGCCGACTAATTTTGTTTGAGTCATGTTCATTCCACTTGGTTCTGGCACAAGACGGACAGGCGAGGGGATGGCTTTGTTCGATTTCAGGAAAGCGGAGTGATAGGGACCACTTGACCTAAAGGTCCGTTAGGGCGTATGGTATTTAAGGCGTCACTAGACCGCAACTACTTTCATGTTTTCCTGGAGAAGAGCAGATGTCTGAAGAAACCCGAGGATCCTTCGTAAAAATCTTTCTGAGTGAAACGGAAATACACTCGGTACGTGTGTCCGCAGCAGTAGTGGGCGCGAAGAGCATGTCGCAGTATTGCCGCGATTTGGTCGTCGAGGACGCGCTACGCGTGACGGCATCGCTCAATGTCGGCGCTGCCGCGAAGGCCACGAAACGTGGCAAATCTGCGCCGAAAACGGCTAGGGATGCGAAACAGGATTAGCACGCCGAACCGCAGAACCACGAGGAAATTGCAGCGAGGTTTGGATTGATGCAGGTTGGGCGCATCTACCAACAGACCTCTGACGGCAACTTGGGTCGAATCAAATCTCGCTCAACATAAAAGGAGGCTCAAATGCCACAGCTAGACACTTCACTCAGCGAGAGACGAGCAGCGGCCCGGCGGTTTTGCCGTCCGACGATTGGTCCGCAACTAGACCAACGCGACCTGAACCGTGAAGCTGCCGATTGGCGGAACTGGTCTGCACAACTCGGTGTCTTTGCTCAGACAAACATGCTCAATCGTCAAGACGTTCACGGACAATATCTGGCGCTGGCGGACAGGAGGTCGAAGCAAAATGCAATTACCGAATACGAGGAAGTGACGCCTGAACTCCTGGAAAGGCACTTCACCGGTGCCGATCATGGTCACCTAATTGGGCTGCACACGACTTCGGAAACTAATGGCAGTCGCTGGCTGGTCCTCGACGTCGATGCCCACGGTGACAACACAATTGAATCGACTTGGCCCGCAACACTGGCTCTAGCGCGGCGTCTTGAGGCGCTGGGGTTTCAAGTATTGGTTCTTGATAGTGACGGCAATGGTGGTTTTCATCTTTTGGTTCTTTTCGATGAGCCGGTCCCAACCGATCGCCTGTACGATTTCGGCCAATGGTTGCTCGATGATCCTTCTCTCGCTGATCTCGCTTCGCCACCAGAGTCGTTTCCAAAGCAACGAACTCTTCATCCAGGCCAACTTGGAAACTGGTTGCGACTTCCCGGTCGCCACCACACGCGAGACCATTGGACTCGCGTCTGGGATGATGGCCGCTGGTTGACCGGAGAGGAGGCCATCAAGCGTATTCTGGACACAGAACCGAATAACGAATGCCAGATTCCAGATCTTGGCGATTCGGAGACTGAAGAAACATCACCGGCAGATTGGGAGCTAAGACAAGTTGATCCCAGATATCCGCAAACCCATCCTCTTAATCTGGTTTTGAGTCGCCTGGATGGTGTAACTCCATCTGGCGACCAATGGGCCGCGCTATGTTCGTCGCACAATGACCATACCCCCAGCCTCTCCGTTGGAATTGGAGTTGGAGAACGGGTGCTGATCAATTGCCACTGCGGATGCGATGCGGAGGAAGTCCTCAGCGCGATCGACCTTGGGTTTGCGGATCTGTATCCCGACGACTCAATGACCGGCCGGGGTGATCGTTGCATGCCAAAGATAGAACCGCGGCCCACGAGCGTTAGCTCACCCAGGCAGACTTATCATTGGCAGGCCCTAGCGAGCGAATACGAGGAAGCTCTGACCGAAGAGCGCCTACAGGCCCTCTCGGAAATGCTCAGCGTCTCTATGGAGGCGCTGGTAGACATCTATTTGGGCTGGGATGCTCAGACTCAGTGCTACACGTTTCCGGAACGTGATGCCGAGTTCAACGTCGTGGGCATCATGCAGCGCGCTCTTGATGGCACGCAGCGGTGTATGGCCGGCGGGAAGCGCGGTCTTTGCCTTCCGGTTGGCTTCAGGGAACGGAGCGACACGGTCCTCATTGTCGAAGGTGCGTCAGACGTAGCCGCATTGCTCACACAGAACCTCTGTGCCGTTGGCAGGCCGAGCGCAGCGAGTGGAGGAACGCTGCTTATTGAACTGCTCAAAAACGATCCTCGCCCGATCATTGTGGTCGGCGAATTCGATCCAAAACCAGACTGTAGCTGGCCAGGAAAAGAAGGCGCGGAGAGGGTCGCCAGTCAACTCGCTACGGAACTCAAGCGAGACGTCGAATTCGCAATGCCTCCCAAACACAAAGACGTGCGCGAGTGGCTCACGTCGTTGATGTAGCAATCGCGGTAGCCGATCGTCATTTCAACAAAGGAGGATCCAACATGGTGCCGCTCCAAATCGGCCGTGAGGAAGTGCTTGCTCAATTGCGGGCGAATTCCCGAACGGTACAACCTTCAGAACGAGGTGGTTTCGTCGGGGAGTTCATCACCTCGGCTGAGTTCGATCGAACAGAGTACCCGTTTGAATGGCTTGTCGAAGACGTCATGGTCGAAGGGCAGCCAGCAATCTGGGGAGGGGAAAAAAAGACTCACAAGACCAGTATCGCCATCGAACTCGCCGTGGCGCTAGGCTCAGGTGCGGAAGATTCGCGATTCCTGACTCGCTTTAATGTTCCCAACCGCAAACGCGTCTTGCTGATGAGCGGCGAGAGCGGCGAGGCCACAATCCAAGAAACCTCGCGCCGAATCTGCCGCGCGCATAATGTGACAATGTCTGACCTCTGGGTGGATTGGGGATTCCACTTGCCAAAGCTGGCAAATGACAAGGATTTGAAAACCCTTGAGCGAGTCATTGGGGATCATGGCGAACAAGTCGTGATCATCGACCCTTTGTATCTGTGTTTGTTGGCGGGAAAACCCGAATTTCAAGCACAAAACTTTTACCACACTGGACCATTGTTGGGTGACGTCAGTCGAGCATGTTTGGCAGCCGGGGCGACTCCCATTCTTATTCACCATGCGGTGAAGAATCGCAACCCCAAAGAAGCCTACAAGCCGATGGAGTTGGGAGACTTGTCGTATTCCGGTGTTGCAGAATTTGCACGGCAATGGATTCTGCTCAGCCATCGTTCGCGTTTTGACCCGAATGATCCGCTTGGGCTTCATCGGCTTTGGATGAACGTCGGAGGCTCCGCAGGCTTTCACGGGCTGTGGGGGATCGACATCGTCGAAGGCCAGAGATACGGAGACTCCGGCGTGCGACGCTGGCGTGTCACTGTCACGTCGGCGGAATCGGCAGAGAGAGAGAGGTCCGAGGCAACCTCTCGGCGTCGAGAAAACGATGCGAATGATCGAGACGCAAGAGATGAAGCTCGGATGTTGGAAGTGCTTGGGCGCTACCCGGACGGCGAAGTCCTCACTACGTTGGCGACGGCGGTAAATGTCAGTAATGCGAAAGGACGGGCTGTTTTGGATCGACTCGTTGCACTTCGCCGCGCAGAGAATTGCCAAGTGATTCGAACGAATCAAAATGGGAGCCAATCAAGCAGGCCGGGGTATCGGTCTGTTGGTGGGGCGACTCCCGATCTTGAGCATCCCATCGAGGATGAATGACCGTTCCTCTTGTTGATCGTGACGGACACGATCGTGTTCGATTCGCGCCAAGCCGTGGGTGACAATTACCTAACGCAGCCCTTCGGCGACCGGCTCCGCATCCACGAGTGGCAGACCGACTCGGCGATCTGCCGCCTCGTGCAGCACACCGCCTTTGAAGATCCCGAAGACGCGATCGCGTTCCCGGCCAGCATCCTGCCCACGCAAGGCGAACTCGACGCCCGCACCTACGAGCCGCTGCCGGCCCGCGTGCAGAGTCTCCGCGTCGGGCTGGTGCAGATGGCTGGCCACGTCCGTTTCTTGTCTGGATTCAACACAGTGCTGACGCCCGACGAGACGAAGCTCAGCGGCCTGCAGCGCGTCACCAAGCTGACGCTCTCGGCCACGCCCGGCTCCGGCCTGGGGCGCTATCCCGGCTGCGAGTCGCCGGACATCGTGATTCGCGAGATCAACGGCCAGCGGCCCGACGAGCACGGCCGCTTCCTGCTCAGCGCCACCGGCTGCTATTGGGTCCGCCAGCCGCAGAACACCGTGCCCGGAGCCAGAAACCTGCTGGCGCTCGAACCGGCGACGCTGCAAATCGGTAACGATTGCGGCCCGTGCTGCGTCTGCGACGACTACGTCCGGGTCTACAAGGGGCTGCGGCGCGTGTGGCAGACTTACAAAGAAATTGGGCAACGGGCCGTGGCCACGCGCGATCAGCTCGCGCTAAATATCCTCCGCTTTGAAGAGTCCAAGGCGTGCCGCCAGAACCGCATCCTGTCCGTGCAGGCGCTGCCGCACAACGGCAACAAGGTGGAGCTGCTGGCCGCCGTCTGCAACGCTTCGGGCGACTGCACGCTCAACGTCGAGCTGCGGCTGCGCGTGACTGTCAACAATCAGAAATTTCCGCCGGACCTGCCAGCAGACGCGCTGGCTCCGACGGTCGATTGCGGCTCGGTGCTGCTCTCCGGCGATCGCGGCCTGGAGCCCAGCCCGATCGCGCTCGTGGCCGGGGCCTACGTCGGCTTCTGGGACTCTGTTAATCCGGGCAGCCAGCGTTCATCGCCGCGTCCAGCAGGCAATTGTTCCCACGTTGATTGGAGGTCGCAGCGCACTGCGAAAGGTCAGGCGCGAACTGACGTGGAGGCCGCCCACGCTCTTCTTGGAATGGCTCGCCGCAGGAACTCAATGAGGCGGGTATCCCAATGCCGCCATCACTGGAAATTACGCTGTGCCGGACAACCGGACAAATGGGACGGACACACGAAGTCCGGCCATCTGACCGTGGGAAGGACAGCCGGACTGACAGGACGGACAAAGGGAGTCCGGCCATCTGACCGTGGAAAGGACAACCGGACGGACAGGACGGACAATCGGAGTCCGGTGCCCCGGTGGATAGGACGGACAGCCCCTATGTTAATAGGGGCAGTCCTGTCCACCTTGCCGATAGTCCGACAATTCAAGGCAGACCGCTCCATGTTTCAGGTGCGCATTGGTCTTCACTCCTACGCTCCATGCGCCGTGGTGGTGTTGAGCGGTCCCCACGTCGCCAAGTTGCAGAGTTTGTTGGTCCGCGTTTCCGACGACGACCCAGCCGCAGCGAATGACCGCCCCGAAGAGCTAAAGAAAACCGCTGGCCGGGCCGCCCCGTGGCGGCCCGGTCGTTCGGTTCGATCGCGTCTGTCGCATCGCCGATTGGACCGCATTCGCAGGAGACTGCTGGTAACCCGCTGACAGAGTTCGGCTAACCGGACCACTGCCGACACGCGGCACGGTACGGGCAGCCTTGGCAATTCATCGGCGTCGGCGACGGGACGAAGTGGCCTGCGGAGATGGCTCGCCAAACTCGCTGGGCGATCCGCTTGGTCCGTGTGACACGGGCGGCATTGAGCGGGACCGTGTAGCGACCGATGGCGACCTTCTTGGCTTTGGTAAAAACGATGAACTCCAAGCGGATGGGCATGTCAGGGAAACTCTGACGCACGAGTTCGGCGTACAGCAACAACTGCTCGGCTGAATCAGTCGCTTGGTCACTAGACCACGCGCTCTTGCTCGTCTTGAAGTCCGTGACGCTGAGCGTGTCCTCGGACTTTGTCAGCAGATCCAGACGGGCCAGCAGGTCGGGCGCACCGTCGATGATTGGGCCGCGTAGTTCTTCCTCAATTCCGAGTATGTGGCCGCGCGGTTGCGACACATCACTGTCTCGGAATGCTGTGAGTATGCGGTCGGCAAGGCGGGCCAAGCTGTCGCGCGTGTCCGTTTTCGGGAAAGTGATTTGATCAGCCGGAGCTTCGTCCCAACCTGCGTTGAACTCGGCCAGCAACGTGTCGAGTTCGGGCGGCGCGTTGCCAGCCAAAAGTTCCTCGAAGTGGTGACCGATGGCGCGGTGGACGGCCTTGCCGAAGACCAAACTCGCGGAAGTGGACTCTTCTGGAAGTTGGGCGACGTATCGAAAAAAGTAGCGCAACGAGCAACGCTGATACAGCGATAGCGCCGAAAAACTCACATAGTCTCGCACGCGCTCGCGAGGCGTACCGGCCGGCAACGTGGCGTTGGCAACGCGGGAAACACTCACCGCAGGACTCGCACGCGGTTCGGGAAAGAGTGAAATCATCGGCGGCCTCCGGCCGTGGCGGTGTTGTTGTTGAGGTCGTCGATCAACTGACTGGCTTCAGCGATGGTGAGCGTCGCCGCGTCGGTGATGTCGAAGCGGTCTTGGATCTCCGTTTCGAGGTTGAGTCCGAGCCGATTGGCGATCGCATGCAGTGCGCGAACTTGAGACGCCGTTGCGGGCGGCGGATTGTTCGCCGTCTGCCGACCATTGCCGTTTGACCGAGATCCGGTCGTCGCACCGCGAGACGCTCCATTTCGGCCGTTGGCATGTGGCTGTCGTGCGTTTGTGGCTGCTCGTCCGTTCGAGCGCTGGGCGTCGGGTGCGGGCTGCGTTGGTTCGACATGCAGCTCCTCGTCGATCGACGCCTTCGCCAATCCGAACAGTTCGCGGATGCGTTCTTGCAGACGTTCCGGTTCGGCGACCAAGGTCGAATCGAGTTCCAGTTCCAAATTCACGGTCGCTCCGCGTGAGCCGTAGTTGGCCTCGCCAACTTTGCGGCTCAGGCCGACGTTCAGTTTCATGGGCATCGTGGACTCCTTACGGGGTGTGATTGAGAAAAGCCTTCATTCGGTTGATCCGCCACAACCGTCATGCGATTAACGACGTGGTCGTCGCTGGCGTCGCGTTGGCGAGGGTCGATCGTGATGATCGGGGAGGCGAGGCCGTGGCGATGGCGGTGACGGATAGTGGTAGTCGCCGGCAGGGCGGATGTCGCCCGATCGGAAGCTGGCCACGACAAAGAGGA
>CAMDDX010000004.1 GCA_945893075.1 Planctomyces sp. SH-PL62
GCGACCACGATGGCCAACGACAAAGTCCGCACTCACGAAGAGAAGGTCAAGGAGTTGTACCGCTGGGTCTACTCCCGCGAACCGAACGCCGACGAGTCGAAGATCGCGCTGGCACATCTCGCCAAGCACGAAGCCACCCCGAAGATTGCCTATGAGGACATCCTGTGGGCACTCATCAACACGAAAGAGTTCCTGTTCAATCACTAAACCGTTCGTTGTTCTGGTGAAAGCAATTCGCAGAGGAATGGAGGCTCCGGAGTGAATCGACTTTGATCGAGATCATTCCCCTGCCCACATTCCTCTGCCGTTTTTGAGCCTCAGTTTTTTCCCGCCTTCCCTGATGAGAGTTGCCATGACTCGCACATTTGCGCTCGTCGCCGCCACGGCCTTGATTGGAGCGACGTCCGCGTTCGCTCAGCTTCCTCAGGCGAAACTGTTTTCAGTGTTCCCGCCGGGAGCACAAGTCGGAGTCGCCACGGAGGTCGCCATCTCCAATGGTGTGGAGATGGATGAAGCCAATCGGCTGATCTTCAACCATCCAGGGATCACGGCCGCGCAGAAGGTCACCGACGCCAACGGTGTGAAGACTCCAGTCGTCAACACGTTCGTCGTCACCGTCGCGGCCGGCGTGCCCGATGGAATCTATGAAGTGCGATTCAGCGGCCGCTTCGGCGTCAGCAATCCGCGCAGCTTCGTCGTCGGATCACGCAAAGAGATCAACGAAATCGAACCGAACAACGCACGCGAACAGGCGACACCGGTCGAATTGAATTCGACGGTCAGTGGCCGCACCGACGGCAGCGCCTACGACTACTTCAAGTTCACCGGCAAGGCGGGGCAGCGCGTCTTGTGTCTTTGCCAGGCCGGCCGAATCGACTCAAAGCTCAAAGCCCAAATCGAACTTTACGATGCAGCAGGCGTCATCCCCCCGGCGGTGGCTGGCGCGGCCGCTGCGCCGAGTCCACAGGCCGCTCAAACCGGTCGGCGTTTGGCATTTTCTCGTGGTGCCGCAAGACGTGATGCGTTGCTCGACGTGACGCTCCCGGCCGACGGTGATTACTTCCTGCGAATCATCGACCAGGTCTATGGCGGCAGTGTCGATCACTTCTACCGGCTGACGATCACGACCGGCCCCTACATCGACTTCGCGTTACCTCCCGCCGGAGTCGCGGGATCAAACACGCAAGTCACGCTCTTCGGCCGCAATCTTCCCGGCGGGCAACCGGCCGGAGTCAGTGTTGATGGCCGGCCGCTCGAAAAGGTCGCCGTGTCCGTTACGGTGCCGGGCGATGCCGAGAATACGCAAGCGGCCGACAACCTGGGCGCGATTCAGGGCGGAGTGGATGCCTTCAGCTATGTGTGGAATACGCCCGCCGGCAATGCGAATCCTCTGACGTTGTTTGTCGCTCCTGCACCAGTCGGACTGGAACAAGAGCCGAACGACACGCCAGCCCAAGCCAACAAGATCACCGTCCCGGCCGAGATCGCCGGACAGTTTCAGGCGAGCCGCGACGTAGACTTCTTCACGTTCGACGCGAAGGCTCAAGAGGTCTATTGGATTGAAGCCTTCGGCGACCGGCACGGCTCGCTGGCAGACCCGTACATCACACTTGACCGAGTCACGAAAGATGACAAAGGAGTTGAGACCGTCCAACGGATCACGGCTCAAGACGACACCGGAGTGAACTTGATCCCGAACGTCTTCGAGACGCTCAGCGACGATCCGGCGTTTCAGTTTGTTGTCCCGGCGGACGGTACTTATCGACTGACGATCCGCGACCGTTATTACGAGTCGCGCGGTGACGCTCGCATGGTTTACCGGCTGTCGATTCGCAAGGAAGCTCCCGACTTCAAAGTCGTGGTGCTGCCGGAAGCTCCTCTGGCCGACAACAACACGACCGCCGCGACGTATCCCGCCAACCTCCGTAAGGGAGAAAACTTCTCTTGCCGAGTCATCGCGTTCCGCCGCGACGGCTACAACGGCGCGATCGACGTCACCGTCGAAAACCTGCCGCCGGGGATCACCTGCAAAGGGACGAGCATCGGCCCCGGCCAGACGAATGCAACGATCGTGTTCTCGGCCAATGAGGACGCGGCCGACGGAACATTCGGATTCGCGAAGATCGTGGCGAAGGCCCGCATCGAAGACAACGCGAAGGTCAAAGCTGTCGCTGACACCAAGGCGGCTGTGAAGCCAGCGGTCGATGCGTTGCCGAAGACCCTACAAGACACCGCCAAGGCTGCCGAGGACGAAAAGAAATTCCTCGCCACGCGACAGGCTGCAGAGACGAAGTTCACCGCCGATGCCGATCTCGCCAAGAAAGCGGCCGACGCGAAGGTCGTCTCTGACAAGAAAGCGACCGACACCGCGGCCTCGCTCAAGGTCGCCATCGAAAAACTTGCGGCGGCGAAGACGGAACTCGACAAAGACAAGGACAAACAAGAATTGAAAGACGCTTTCGCGGCCGCAGAGAAAGCCGCGAACGAAGCCGACGCTGCCACGAAAGCGGCTGTTCAAGAGAAGACGGTTGCTGACAAAGCGGCGACTGATACGGCCAATGTTTTGAAGACCACCGAGCAAGCCAAAACCAAGGCGGTCACGGAACACGATCAATCCGTCGTGAAACTCAAGGCCGCGACGGACGCTCAAGCCGCGGCCGAGAAGAGAATCGCGGATGCCAACACCGCAGTGACCGCGGCCATCGCGGCACAAAATGCAGCGGCTCGCAACGTCGCCCACGTCGGCCGAGCAGCGACAACAGTTTGGGACGGCAACGCTGCGGTGGCCGGCCCAATCTCACGACTCTCACGAGACCTTTGCTTGGCGATCACACCGGAAGCTTACCCCTTCCAAGTCAACACCGATGTCTTCCGAGTCGATGCCAATCACAACCGGCAGATCCTCATACCGGTGAAACTCCTCAAGCGAAATGGCTTCGATGAAAACGTGACCCTGACGTTTGTCGGTACGCCTCAGAACGCTCAAGTGGAAAACAAACCGATCAACAAGGGCGCGGCCGAAGGGGTCTATCGCATCTTCCTTCCGAACAACGTGCCGGTCGGGACTTACACGCTCTACATGAAGGCGACCGCCGCCGTGCAATACCGCCGCCGGCCGGAACTCGCCGACAAAGCCAAAGCCGTGCTCGACCTGGCGACCGCCGCCGCGACTCAAGCGACAGAAGCGCTGACCAAAGCCAACGCCGAAAAAGACGCGGTCACCAAGAAGGCCGTCGAGACGGACGCCGCGTTCAAGAAAGCAACCACCGATAAAGAGGCGGCTGCCAAGAAAGTCACCGAAACCACCGAGGCCGTGAAGAAGGCAACTGAAGCCAAAGACAAAGCCACGACTGATGCGGACAAGGAAGCGACCGCGAAGGCGCTCACGACCGCTCAAGAGGAAGCCAAGAAAGCGACAGATGCATTGGCTGTCGCCGACAAAGCTCTCGCCGATTCCGACGCCGCGAACAAATCGGCCATCGCCGCCAAGACGAAGGGCGAAGCGGACGCGAAAGCCGCCGACGACAAGAACAAAGCGGCTCTGGCCGACAAAGTCGCCAAAGAAAAAGTTCTCACCGATACTAACACCGCAACGAAGGCGAACCCCGTCAACGTCTTCACCCCCTCGACCCCCATCGTCATCACCGTGAAGCCCAACGCCGTGAACGTGACGACTGCTCCGGCCAATGCCGGAGCGGTCAAGCGTGGCGACAAAGTCGAAGTCAAAGTTACGATCCAGCGAGTCAACGGATTCGCGGGGCCAGTGACTCTCGAACTCGTTCCGCCTCCGGGCACCGTCGGACTCGCGGCCGAGAAGGTCACGATCCCTGCCGACAAAGCGGAAAGCGCGGTGATCGTCACCGCTACGGCCGATGCCACCGAAGGCGCGATCGCCAATGCCGTCATCCGCGCGTCCGCCGACTTCGACGGAGCGGTGGCAGCCTCAGACGGAGCCGTCACGATCAACGTGCAAAAATAAGTCTGTGAGACCGCAACGTTCGGTGCGAATCACAGGAGCCCTCAGATGACCACGGCCACCTTACCGGAACTGACAACATCCCCGCCGCAGCCGACTGCGCTCGCAGAGTGCGAACCGGCCTGGGACGTGGCGCAGTTGTTTCCGAACCAAGGCAATTGGAGCAAGTACGACTACCTCGATCTGCCCGGCAACCGACTGGTCGAGTTCGACAATGGACGTATCGAGGTGCTCCCCATGCCCAGTATTCGGCATCAAGTTGTCTTAGGCAACATTTTCGTGTCATTGCGGGTTCATGTTCAGTCGCACGAACTGGGTACTGTGCTCTGCGCTCCGATTCCCGTGCTGGTCGCTGCGCTCAAGTTTCGCGAGCCGGATATCGTCTTCACTCGTTCCGCCGCACCCGAAGAATCTGATGGCGACAAATACCTCGAAAACGCCGAACTCGTCATCGAGATCGTCAGCGAAGGTGCTTCCAATCGAAAGCGGGATCTGATCGACAAAAGGGCCGATTACGCCAAGGCAGGCATCACCGAGTATTGGCTCGTCGATCCCGAAACACAGGAAGTCACCGTGCTAGAACTGCAAGGCAGCGAATATGTGGAGTTAGGTCCGTTCGGTCTTTCAGACGTCGTTCGATCAACCGTGGTGCCGGGATTTGAGATTCCGGTTTCCAAAGTCTTTGCCAAGTGATTCCGCCTCGCGGAAAGATTCCATCCTTTTGAAAGAGTCCCGCCATGCGTCCCACCTCGTTCCTCTTGATCTGTGGTTTGACCGTTCTCGGTTCCTCGTCGTTGATGGCTCAGGAAGCCAAGCCGGCTGCCGGTGCGATCACACCGGAAGCGATCAACCTCGGCCGTCCGGTCGATTTCGACAAGGACATCCTGCCGATCCTCGAAAACAACTGCATCGCCTGCCACAACCTTGGCCAGCAGGAGAGCAAGCTGAACCTGGAGAAGCTCGACGCGATGATCAAAGGCGGCAAGCGTGGCCCGTCGATCGTTCCGAAGGATCCGGACAAGAGTTTGTTGTACGTCGTGGCCTCGCGCAGCAAAGGCCCGGCGATGCCCCCTTTGCCGAACAAAGTCGATGCGAAGGCGCTCACTCCCAAGGAACTTGGCATCTTGCGGCAGTGGATTCTCGAAGGTGCGTCTGGCGGCATGGGAGGCATGAAAGACCAGGTCAATTGGCAACCGGTGCCGACCACCGCGAAGGCGATTTACTCGGTGGCGATGGCTCCTTGGGGACGTTACGTCGCGGCCGGGCGAGCCAATCAAGTGTTGCTGCTCGATGTTGAAACCGGCGACGAAATTGGACGTCTGCTCGATCCGAATCTCAACGCGATTCTACACAACGGCAAGCCGATGTATCCGACCGGAGCCGCGCATCGCGACTTCGTTCACTCGCTGGCGTTCAGCCCGGATGGATTGACGATTGCGTCGGGTGGATATCGCACGGTGAAACTGTGGCGTCGTCCGGCGACCAATCGCACGCGAGAGATCGCTGTTGGCGCTGTCGTGACGACGGTGGCCGTCAGTCCCAACGGGCAGACGCTCGCGACGGCCGGAGCCGATAACGCCATCAAGTTGTGGAACCTCGCGGACGGAGCGGCTGGCAAAGTATTGGCCGGCCACGCGGCAGCGATTCACAGCCTCGCGTTCAGCGCTGATGGAGCGAAGCTGGCATCCGCTTCCGAAGACAAGACGATCCGCGTTTGGAACCTTGCCGACGGCACCGAAGCCAACAAGATTGAATCACCCGCACCGGCCAAGGCGGTTGTCTTCACCGCGGACGGAGCCAAGGTGATCGTCGGCCAAGCGGACAACATCATTCGCATCTGGCCAATTCCGGCTGTGGCACCGTTCACGCCCGAGAAAGAAATCAAAGGCCACACGGGTCCGATCAATGCGATCGCGCTCATCGCCCCTGGCGCTCAAATCTTGTCCGGCAGTGAAGACCAAACGGCTCGCGTTTGGGATCTCGCCGCCGGTACCCAAGTCCGACAGTTTGCTCACGGTGGCCCGGTCAATTCGGTGGCTGTTCGAGCCGATGGGTTGTTCGTCGCGACCGGCAGTCCGAACAACATCGCCAAGCTGTGGAACAACCAGACCGGCGCACAAGTCGCGGAACTCAAGGGAGACGTGACGCTCAACCGAGCCGTCGTGGAACGGACCGAAGACCAGAAGGTCGCGCAGCAATTCAAGGCGCTGGCCGACGCCACGTTCAAGGCGTCAGAGACCAATCAAAAGGAACGGGACGAAGCGGTCAAGAAGGCGAACGAAGCCAAGACCAATGCCGACAAGGCTGTGGCCGAACAAGATCCGAAAGTGAAGGAAGCCGTCACGAAGGCCGAAGCCGCCAAGAAAGCGGCGGACGAGAAGAAGGATGATGCTGCCCTCGCAAAGGCCTCAACCGATGCCGCGGCAGAAGTCACGAAGCAGATGGATGAATTGAAGAAACGGCAAGACACCGTGGCTTCAGCCATGCGAGCGATCACACTGGCGGAAACGGCCGCGAAGTCGGCCGTCGAACAAGTCGCCGCCGCCAAGGCTCAGCAAGACGCGATGACGGCCGGAGTCACGAAAGCCGATGCCGATTTAAAAGCGGCGACCGATGCTGATGTTGCTGGATTGAAGCCAGTGAAGGGTGTTGCGTTCTCCGTCGATGGCAAGCGGCTGCTCTCGTCGTCCGACGACAATCTGATTCACGTCTGGGACAGCACCACCGGCAAAGCGATCGAAACCTTCGCCGGCCACAAGGCTCCCGTCGGTGCGATCGTCACCGGCCCGAACGGGCTCGTCGTGAGCGGTTCGGCCGATCAAACGGCTGCCGTGTGGACGACGATCCCGACTTGGTCGCTAATCGGTCAGCTCGGCCCGAAGAAGGAAACACCGCTCGACTTCGCGGGTTCACCGTTCGCGGCTCGCGTGCTGAGCCTCGCGTTCAGCCGTGATGGCAAGTGGCTCGCGACGGGCGGCGGCGAAGCCTCTCGTAGCGGCGAGCTTTTCATTTGGGACGTCGCCGCTCAAACGATGGCCAAGGAATTCAAAGACGCTCACAGCGATACGGTGATGAGCATCGAGTTCAGCCGCGACGGCAAGTACCTCGTCACCGGCGCGGCGGACAAGTTCGTCAAGCTGTGGGACATCGCTGCCGGCAAACTAATCAAGGCGTTTGAAGGGCACACGCATCACGTCCTGGGTGTCTCGATCAAAGCCGACAACAGCCTGTTGGCCAGTGCCGGTGCCGACAACGCCATCAAAATTTGGAACGTCGAAACCGGCGAACAAGCCCGGACGATCCCCGGATATACCAAGCAGGTCACGTCAATCCGCTTCCTGGGAGTGACTGAGAACGTGATCAGCTCCGGTGGCGACAAGACCGTTCGCTACCACAACGCGACCAATGGCTCGCAGCCGCGAGCCTTTGCTGGAGGGACCGACTTCATGTATTGCGCCGCTGCCTCTCGCGACGAGCAAATCGTCGTCGCGGCTGGTGAAGACGGAGTGCTCCGCGTCTGGAACGGCACGAACGCTCAGCCGATTCGCCAGTTCGATCCCCCAAAGCCGCCAGAGACGACCGCTCAAGCCGCCGCGAAGTAATGATCGTTCCGAGATTTCTCACTTGTCAGTTTTCGTGAGTCGAGGCAAAAATCCTCACCGTATTGGAATACGCTCAACGCACTCTGCCCTTGGTCAAAGGAGCTTGATGATGAAGGTATTTACTCTGCTGCTGACGACGATTTTGTGGATGGTCTCGGTTCAGGCCGCGCTCGCGGACAAGATCACCGGCGAGTACTTAGAGGCTCGAACCTGCGACGTTTACACCGGGCCGTGTTTCGCCAATGCGGAGATGGGCCTGGCGGGCAAAGAAGCGGTGATGGCCTGGAAAGTGGACCAGGGAAGTTGGAAGAACGTCACCTTGGATGGGCTGGGAGTGGCCCTCATCGTGAAGGCTCAAGGAACTCTGGGCACCGACGGAGTGTTCCCGATGCAAGCCGGTAAGACGGCGGCGGTCATCATCGTCGATGAGAACGCTTCTTCCGAGCAACGCGGCGCTCTGATCGCGTTCGTTAAAGACAACGCGAAAGAATTGACCACGAATGTCATCAACGTTGTCTCCGCGCCAATCTCGCTGAAGAACGATCATCTCGAAGGCAAAGGGGTCTTTTCGGCCGGCAAGCTCGCCGCGATCGAGACTCGTCAGATGAAGAAGACCGACTGCATCTGTACAAACGAGTTGGTCTTTTATCAACCGCTGACGAAGGTCGATAATTTCTCGCCGGCTTACGCTCTGAGTCAGTCGTTCCAGGGCGAAGGACTGAACGGAAAATGGACGAACAACAATTCTCGCAGCGCGTTCCTGGCGACGTTTCGCGTGAAGTCGTAGTTGTCTCGTCGCCCGACTCTCCGAGTCAGGCAATCGAATGCAAGAGGCGCGATTCGGAGAGTCAGGCGACGTTGGATTCGCAGCCCGGCTGTTCTCGAACAGCCGGGCTGTTGTGTTTGATGAAAACGGCGAACGGCACGACTAACATCCTCGCCAGATCATCGTCCACTTTTTGATGAGGAGACTCGTTCGATGCATTTGAGAATTCTTGTCGCGGCGTTTGTGATCGCTGCGTTGTGGTCAATCACCGGTTCGGTTCAAGCCGAAAGCAAGCTCGAAGCGGTCGCGGCACTGCCTGACGGTTTGTCGAAAGAGATCGCGGCCCTCGTGGACCCGAAAGGCCAAGCCGTGGTTGGCAAAGAGGGCGCGGTCTGCTCGGTGTGGTTGGTCAAAGAGGTGCCGACGAAAGCGAACTTCAAACCGACGCTCAACGTGAAGTACCCGTTTGCACCGGGTGAGCTGATCGGTGTGCTGCAAGTGCAAGCGAAGAAGAAATACACTGACTTCCGCGGGCAAGAGATCAAGCCGGGTGTTTTCACGCTGCGATACGGTCAGCAACCGGAAGACGGCAACCACGTCGGCACGAGCGATCTGTCGGATTTTCTGTTGGCGATACCTGCCGCGGTGGATACCGATCCAAAACCAATCGGTCCGTTCAAGACATTGGCGGAGCGCAGCGCTAAGACAGCGGGATCGACGCACCCGGCCATCTTCTCACTGTTGCCGGGTGAGAAGCCGGTTGAGAAGCCGACGCTGACGCATGATGGCGACAAGGATCACACGATGCTCAGCGTGGTATTGCCCGCGAAGGGTGGCACCAAGATCGCGTTGCGAATGGTCGTGATTGGCAAGTCAGGCGAATAGTTATGTGGAGCCGTTGGGTCATCAGCCTGGGATTCGCGCTCATCGCTCTGGCGTGGTGTCTCGCCAAAGAGCCGGCGTCTGTTCCGGTCGCGGAAACGGTTGCGAACTCCAAAGCCGTTGCCAAAGACAAAGACGACTCGGCGAAAGAGCTGTTCAGCGGCAAGGTCGTGATCGTGCAAGACGCTCTGAAACGTCGTGGGGTCAAGGCGTTTGACGAGTTCAAGTCGCTGGTCGCGTTGGAGACAGACGACGGTGAGTTGATCCCGATCGTGCCGGACTGGCGCGGTCGGGCCTTTTATCAGGACGAGCGACTGCGCGATCGGCGTGTCGATCTAGTGGGGACGCGACGGAAGGCGGCTCCGTACTTGCAGGTGTTGATGATCTTCGTGTTCGATGAAATGGGGGCTCGGCAATACATGGATTACTGGTGCGACATCTGCTCGATCCCGATGTACGAGATCAAGCCATGCGACTGCTGCCAGGCGGAGAATCGTTTGCGGACTCAGCCACAGGAGTTACCGGCGTTCGTGAAGAAGAAGGTGTCGAAGTAAAACTTCAAACAGGCCCCCACAAAGCTTGCGTCAGTGGAGGGCGTTTGACGCGAGGTCGCCTCGAAGTGTTTCCGGAGAGACAAGAGAGAATCAACATGTCGGTGATGCTCAACAAGCGAGCGAACGAATTGGTCGAGCCGATGCTCTCGCGGATCGGTGATCTGCGCGGCACGTTTGTGGAACTCGACAACGGCGGGCAACTCGTTGACCTTGGCGTGAAGGCGGAAGGAAGTCTTGAAGCCGGTCGATTCTTGGCCGAGGTTTGTTTGGGGGGACTCGGCGAAGTGCGAATCGTGCCGGGTGAAGTTGGTGGGATCGCTTGGCCGCACGTCCAAGTTGTCACCGACTGGCCGGTCGAGGCGTGCTTGCTCAGTCAATATGCCGGTTGGCAGATCAGCGTCGGCAAATTCTTTGCAATGGGTTCCGGGCCAATGCGAGCGGCGGCGGCTCGCGAAGAGTTGTTCGCGAAGTTGGATTACCGCGAGGCGGCCTCCCATGCGATTGGAGTTCTCGAAACCGGCAAGCTGCCGACGGCCGAGGTCTTTGATTTGATCGCGGAGAAAACTGGAGTGCCGGCGGACATGACCGTGTTACTGGCAGCTCGGACGGCGAGCCTCGCGGGGAACTTTCAGGTGGTGGCTCGGTCGGTCGAGACTTCGCTGCACAAGCTGTTTGAACTCGGCTTCGACGTGTGGCGTGTGAGGTCGGCGATTGGTGTCGCTCCGTTGCCTCCCGTAGCCAAGGATGACTTCGCGGGGATCGGTCGGACGAACGACGCGATCTTGTACGGCGGCCGAGTGACATTGATGGTGCGCGGTGATGATGAGTCGATCGCCGCCATCGGACCGCGCGTGCCGTCGAGCGGCTCGGCGGCTCATGGCAAGCCGTTTGCCGACATCTTTGAAGACGCGGGACGCGACTTCTACAAGATCGATCAGCATCTCTTCAGCCCGGCTGAGGTCGTGTTCCACAATCTTGACACGGGGCGCGTGCAGGCGTTTGGCGGCGTCACGCCGGATGTCGTGCGGCGTTCGTTCGGCCTCTGAAAGTTGGAGAGCAACGTGCTGATCGGTGTACTCGGCAATTCGGACAGTTGGTACGTGCGGGAATTGCAGCGGGCCGGGAGCGAGCTGGGGCACGAGGTCGTGCGGCTGGAGTTTTCACGAATTGTGGCGGCGTGTGGGCAGAGGAATGGGGCCAGAGGAATAGGAACTCAGACCACGTCGCACGCGAGTTGGCCGGGAATACATGGACTGTCGATCTCAGAGTCTTCCGGAGGAACCAACGACGCGTCGTTGTCGTTGACCGAACTGAATGCGGTCATCATTCGAACGATGCCGCCGGGGTCGTTAGAGCAAGTCGTCTATCGGATGGATGTGCTCGCGCGGCTGGAGGCGAGCGGGGTTGTCGTCCTCAATTCGCCGAAGTCGGTCGAGTGTGCGGTGGATAAGTATCTGACAACGGCGAAGCTCGAAGAGGCTGGCTTGCCAGTGCCGGCGACCGTCGTGTGCGAGAACTCGGACGATGCGCTGGTGGCGTTTGAGCGGCTCTGTGGAGATGTCGTTGTGAAGCCGATCTTCGGGTCGGAGGGGCGCGGCATCTTGCGAGTCAGCGATCCGGACCTCGCGCTGCGGACGTTTCGGACGCTCGAACGATTGGATGCCGTGTTGTACTTGCAGCGTTTCGTCGATCATCCGGGTTGCGACATTCGCGTTCTAGTGCTGGATGGCCGCGTGCTCGGAGGGATGCGGCGTGTGTCGGATGGCGACTTCCGGACGAATGTGTCGCGTGAGGGGCGTGGTGAAGCTCACGTCGTCACGGACACGGAAGCGGAGTGGGCGTTGCGAGCGGCGGCGGCGACGGGGGCTCGGTTTGCCGGCATCGACATCTTGTACGATCGTGACGGCAACGGCTTCGTGATCGAGGTCAACGCGGTGCCGGGCTGGCGGGCGTTTGAGAAGGTGACGGGGATGGACGTCGCACGCGTGGTGATTGAGGCGGTGACGTAGCACGGGCACGCGCGAAGGGGTCGGGAGTCTTTTTCAGGCCGCCGTTACCAGTTCCGACTCTTTTGCACCACTGACCGGCGGCCTGAAAAAGACTCCCGACCCCGTGGCTCAATCCCACCACCAGCGTTTGGCGTCGAGGTCGCTGGGGGGCGTCTCTTTCGAGCGGCGGCTGGAGACTTCGCTGGCCTTTTCGGAATTGAAGCCGGCCTTCGTGACGACGTGCTGGCTGTCGATGATGACTCCGCCACTGAGCAATCCGATCGCCAGACCGCCGTTAGCCATCTTCATGTTGAGCAGCGTCTTCGTGTGCTTCGGGACGGGACCGCGCAGGACCGGTACTTTCGCGTCGTCGAGCAACAGGCCCGGTTGCCAGTTGGCTTTTTGCGGAAGCTGTTCCCGCTTCATCAATGCGACGAGGACCGAGATGTCGAACAGGTTTTGCAGTTCGGCAAAGACCGACATGCGTTTCGTCAGCTCCGGAAACTTTTCGGTGAAGCCTTTGGCGAATTGCTGCGTGCTGACCTGTGTGAAAGGCGCGTCCGAGCGTTTGCCGAAGGCGTCGGCTTGTTCTTCTTGCGACATCAGTTGGCAGCGCTGGCCGGAAAACTCAAAAGCAAGTCCGTCACCGCTGGTCTTAAACGAGTCATACAGCGGCATGAACCACCAACGCTTAAGGCTATTGTTTCCCGGTTGCACGAGGGCGAGATGACTCTTCAAGCCCGGCACCTTCGGATCTTCAAGGCCGATGGCGATCAACTTCATGTGATAGTCGGCTTCGACCAGCGCGTGCGCGAAATGCGTGTCGTCGGGGACGCCGAAGACTTTGACGTCCTGGTCGCCGAGGATCTTTTGCATCTGGCGGAATCGGCCTTGAGCAGCGTTGGCCGTGACGGCATTCGAGTTCGCCTTCACGAAGCGTTGCAGATCGGCAAGCCGTTCCTCGACCGGATCAATTGAGCAACCGAACTGCGATGTCCGTTCGGCAGTGCGCATCGCGACCAGAAGGTCGTCGAGCCTCAGCACCGGCCGGCCGCTGTTGATGCTGATGGCTCGGCCAGTTGGATCGGGCGCGAACGCATCGGCGGGGCCGGCGATGACGAGGTCTTTGGTTTCTGGAAAGACGAAGACGAAGTCGATCCGCTGCAAGCCGGCGAGGTACTGCATCGACTCCGGCACCGGCTGATCTTTCTCACGCAACTCGGCAATGGCGCGCTCCAACCGCACGAGCGACACTTTCCGCAAGGAACTGCTGCGACTGATGTCTTCGGGAAGGTACTGCTTCGCGAGTTCCTGCATCCGCTTCTTAGCGACCTCGGCGGAGATCGTCTTTGCCTTCGGCGATGAGAGCACCCCGTCACCGTCGATGGTGATGCCACCGGCCGCCTGAAAACCGCCACCTTGTCCGCCGCCCTGCCCGCCTCCTCCTTGGCCACCGCCTCCGAATCCACCTCCTCCTCCAAAGCCGCCGCCACCACCGCCGCCGAATTGAGCGAACGCGGATGACTGCAAGCTCATCAACAGCACGAGAGTCAGGACGGTTAAGCGATGAGGCATGATCGACTCCGATCTAAAATCAAAAGTGAGATAACGGCTATCGGCGGTCGGCTAACGGCACTCGGCCGGAAGTTGGCAGATGGCCCACTGGCCGAAGTTCTCTTCGACTTCCACTTGGATGGTTTCGATGTTCGCGTTTGGTTGAGCATTCACGATGTCTCGCAGCCGAGTCGCGATCCAGGCGGCGATTTCTTCGGCGGTTGTGTTCTCGACGGGAAGCAGCACACAGTCCTCACGCGGAAAGATCCAGCGTCTGGCCTCGAAGGTCGCGGTAACTTCGCGTTCGTCGGCTTGCACTCGAATCTGATGATGCTTTGTCGGCAGCAGGACGTGGTGATCGAGTTCATTCACGATCTTCTGCATCGCATCGCGCAGGGCGATGAAGTCGAAGACATAGCGATTCTCGTCGAGCGGCCCAGAGAGTTCGACGGCGGTGCGCCAGTTGTGGCCGTGCAGCCGTTCGCAGATGTTGCCGTTGAATGTGATGAAGTGGGCCGCGCTGAAGACCAGATGATCTTTGGTGACTCGCACGCGGTAACGAGGATCGCTCATGGTTGCCTCCGGTTTGCGGCGAGATTGTCACGATGATGGCCGGGCACGGGGAAGGGGTCGCTCAGGGAAACACGCCGTCTGGAGGATCAGCGTCTGTCTCAAACGTTGGCAGGTCCACGCCGTCGCGAGCGAACATCGTGAATTGCGAATCGCGATAGGCTCGCCGCCAGCCCTCCGCCGAGGTCATCGCGTCAACGATTCGCATCCGATTCGGGGCCAGCACGACGTCGGCCGGATAATTATTGAGGATCGACTGCCAATTCTTCTGAGCATCGAAGAAGTCGATGTCCTCTTCCAATCGCCACGCGGGGTACGCGACCTCATACCGGCTGTCGAAAGAAATCTGCACGTCGGGGCCGAGCTTCCACATCACATACGAGCCCCAGTCATACGGCACGAAGACGTTGCCTTTGAAATGGTGCTCGGCCAGATGATTGACTGCTCCGACAGGATAGAGGACGTGCTCGCCGGCTCCGATGATCGAGCGACTGGGGACTCGCAGACGCCACGGTTCAGAGGCGATCGCTTTCGCAAACAGCAGCACTGTCGCAACCGCGAACGTGGCGGCAAATCCTTTCTGATACTTCCACCACCAGCGCCACAGGTCTTTGCCAAGTTCAATCCGGCTGAGCATTCCCGGCAAGTAGCAGGCATAGACGATCGCGTAGAACGCAAGAAAGCGATTGCTCTTCACGCCCGCGAGCCCCGTCGCGACCAACAACAAGATACCGGGGAACTTTCGCCAGCGGCCATCGCGCAGCACGAGCCACGCCAAGAGGACCGACACGCCGAACGCCAGCAAGTGATGCAGTTCTCCCTCGGCCCACAGCGGAGCCCATTCGGCGATGCTCGGTCGCTTCATCGTGATCGCGCGGGCCAAGTATTCGTGATAGTGCCAGCCCCACGGATTCAGCAGAGCCAGCGGGATCAATGACAAACCGGCCGCCAACAAGTGCCGATGCGGCCGGCGGCGAACGAGTTGCTCGATCCAGTGCGCACCGAGCAAACCCGCTCCGACCAAACAGCCGCCGTGCAGGTTCACCCACAACGGAAACAGCAGCAGCAATCCAATCAGCCAACGGCGATCACCGGCTCGGTCGCGATCAAACCCCCAGAGCAACAGAACCGTGAGCAGGTACGAATACATCTGCGCTCGGATCGTCGCGAAGCTGTAGTCGGCCAGCACGATTGCCAATCCACAAACGATGCCGACGGCTAAGACACTGGCTCCACGTTGTCTCGCCACGCACCAGCAGACGCTTCCCAATCCGAAGATCAACGCGAACTTGGCAAGCAGGATTCCGGCAGAGCCGAATGCTTGCATCAGTTAGTACGCGATCATTCCCGCGCCCCATTCGTGATGCACGACGATGTCGAGTTTCGGCGTGTAGGCGAAATGATCCTGCCACGGGACGTGCCCCGATTCCATGACTTCGCGAGCCAGAGCCAATTCGTGCCAGAGATCGAGATCGACGACGCAACTCGCCGTGCGCGAGAACAAGAACGCCAACAGACCGGCGATCAGCAGCCACTTGGCGAGTCGGTGCATTCGAGGTCACTCCATTGATCTTCGACGGGGCCGTGTTGCGGGGCCGTGCGGCAATTTTTTTTGATCGGAGGAAGTGCCCGACGAATGGAAGGAGACGACGAATTTGAACCGCAGTCCAATCATTCGTCGTCTCCTTCGATTCGTCGGGCTCCTTGATTTCGACTCAATTCGCCCTTCGGAACTACTCCGCACCGAAGACCCCCACCTGGCAAATGTCGTCGAACTCGCGAAACGCGCCAGTCGGAAGTTTCACGGCAGGCCAGAACACGCGATTCGCAATGCCGCGCGCGATCGTCTTCGCGACTTCGTCCGCTTCGGCGAAATCGTTGGGAGACCATTCGGCGAATTCGGGGCCGACTCCCGCCAAGTCCTTCGGCAAGTTGATGTAGCCCAACAGCGGCTCTGAGGGCAACGCGAGGTGGCGTGCGAGGTGCCGATACAACGGCAGTTGCAGGTCGATCCAATCTCCGTTTCGTTTGCGATGACTGTCGCCCGGCTTCTGCCCTTTGTCGCCGGACTTGTAATCGAAGATCGCGCACTGGCCGTTGTCTTCGTGGCAGTCGATGCGATCCAAGCGGCCATGCAGCCAGATCTCGATGCCATCGACGATCAGAGAAGGGGGCGTCTCGCCGCCTGGTTCGGGGCGGATTGCGCACTCGACATGTTCGATTCGCCAACCGGAGCTACGCCACTTGGCTTGCCAATGAGCGAACGCCTCCAGCCGTGCTTCCAATTGCTTCAATTGCACATTGACGGCTGCTCTGCGGCGCGTGCCGTAGCGCTGTCGCGCGACTTCGTCCAACCGTTCCAGCAGGCAGCGTCGCAGTCGAGCTTCATCGGCGGAGTCACGAGCATCCGACTCGCCGAATAATCGCAGCACGTCATGCAGCACGTTGCCGAACGCCAGCGCGTCCAATTCCACCGCCTGATCATCCAGCGATTCCAGCTTCAGCACATGCTTCAGAAAATAACGGTACGGGCATGCGAGGTACGACTTGAACTCGGTCACGTTCAGCTTCAAGACCTGAGTCGGTTGCTGCAACTCCGTCAGACCGAGCGACGCGATGATAAGCGTCGGATGCGGGACGCTCAGGCCAGCGGCATCGGGAGCGCGAGGCTCCCGCCGAGCCGCTGTGGCGAACTCGTTCGTGGTCACCGCCGACGGCTCGGCGGGAGCCTCGCCCTCCCGGTTCATCAACAGGAGCACTCGCTCAGGCAACTCATCCGACGGAACCGCGAACAACAACCGGCTGGGGATCTGTGGATTGCCATCGAGATCACGGCAACTGACCAACCACACGACCTCGCGCCGAGCGTGTTGCAACAGCGTCACCGCATACGCATCGCGGGCGTATCGCCGAGCGTTATCGTTCAGCCCCAATCGCTGCCGCAGTTCATTCGGCAGAAATAAATCTGAGTTCAAACTCGTCGGCACAAACCCCTCGTTGAACGAGGTGACGATCGCAGCCGGTGTGTCGTCCAAAGGCAACTCCAGCCAGCCGAGCAGTTCGACGGCATCTACTTCGGGCTCCGGCGGGACGACCTCTTCGGACAGGCGTTTGACGGCGCAACGCACGGCATCCGCCGCGCTCACAAGCGGCGCGATCGACGGCGGAACTTCAGCCAACTCTTCGATCGCCTGATTCAGTTCCTTGAGAGCTTTGACCAGGATGCGACCTTCGCGGCTCGAGTCGTCCACTTCGCGGTCGCCATAGATCCCGGCCAACCAGGTTCGCAGCGGAATCGCCCATTCGTTCAATGCTCGCGACGAACCCTGCAAGGGAGCGAACACATTGCGCAAGGTTCGCAACAATTCGTGGGGCAGGTTTTCAACCTGCCCGTCCCCCTTGGAAGAACGTCGCCGCCGCGCGTTCGGCTGTTCGAGAATCGCGAGCAGCGTCTCCGGCCCCAGCGGCAGATGCGTTTGATAGAGCGCATCCAACTCCGCCAAGTCGATCGGATTCTTCAGCACCAACGCGGCATCGAGATCCGGGTGCCGCACGACTGCCGCGAAATCATCGAAGCGGCTGCGCTCCAGAAAGTCCGCCAGCGCGGCCAGCAATCGACAGGGACCAGAGTCCGCCAGACGTGTCCCTTCGATCCAGCGAGTCGCCACGTCGCACTCGGCAAGCCGGCGCTCGACGAACGATCCCAAGCGATCATCGGCCAAGCCGATGACGACTTCATCGGCTCGGAATCGCTCGCCCATTGCCGACAGTTCGCGAGCGACCTGTTCCGCTTGCTCGGTCGGGCCATCGCAAACTCGAAGCCGCTCCGCCGGAATGTCCACGGCGATCTCGGTCCAGGCCGCCGGTAACAGACAGCCTTGCGAGTCAAACGACTCCGCGCGATCTGGCGGCGCGGCGATCAGCGCGGTCACTCGGTCTGCCACGAGATTCAGAATTTGCTGTGTCGATTGATTCTGATCGACAGTCCCAACCAGCACGATGTCACGATCTGTTTGTGGTTCGCGGTGCTTGATCGCCACCAGCCGAGCGGTCTGCACTTCCCACAATTTCAGTTCGTCGAGCGTTCGCAGATACGCTTTCTGCACCTTCTGCAACGTGTCCCATCGGGCCGCTTCTGCGAAGTCCGGCAATTGACGACCGAGCTTCGCGACATCGCCGAAGTCACGGCCATCCGCCGCCAGTTCGCGATGCTGATTCCACAGCAGCGTCCCCAGCGACCACCAGGCGAGCACGTCATCGTCGCCAGGGGGACGAGGGATGATTTTCTCCAACAGGCTGCGGTCTGATTCGCGCAGCACCTTCGCCCACGTCAGTTGTTGAACCAGATCGCTCGCCAGCGGCTTCTGTAATGGATACAGCCGCTCCGGCAATTCGCCGAGCGTCACGATCTGCGGCGGCGTGAGCCGGAGTCGTTCGTTCTCCGCCCGCAGGACCAGCAGTTCCAACAACCGCCGTCCCGCTCGCCGACCGGGCACAACGACAGTCACTTCGCCCAGAGTTAGCTCGTCTTTCGCCGCATATTTCCGAGCAAGCCACTCGACCGCTGATGGCAACAGCGGCTGCTCCCAACCCAGAAATTCTCGCGTGATCGACGTCGGCATGGGGACGAATTGTGAGGCTCCCCAATGACGATTGCCAGCCGCGCGTGTGCCGACGTCGCTCGCCATTCTGCGGCGTGGCGATACACTCTGCCCCGCCTTACGGCTGAAAACGACCGACGGTTGCGACAACTCGACGGTCAACCCATCACGCTTTTTGCGAATCCCTGCCTATTCCGCTTCACATTGCTACTGCGGCCATCAGTTGCCGCCACTTCCGAGGTTCGCCTTGTGGAGTGATCTTCTCGCCCACGAAAGGGGCCGATCATGTCTGACGACACACAACAACCCATTCCAGAGATTGACGCCGCATTGCCGCTTGAGCATGTCGAGCCAATCGAAGCCAGCGCCGATTGTCACGACGGCGATTCCATCAGCCGCAGGGCGCTAGCCCTCGGTTCGAGCGAGGAATCCGACCTGGAACCGGACGCTAGCGCGTGCCGGCTGATCTCGTCAGAAGAGCCGGTCGCTTCCATTCTTGACGGCGAACCGGAGACCGAAGTGATCGAGCACGGCATGTTCGACGATGCCTCGGATGATTTCGCCTACGAAGCGGCGGACGAAGAAGAGTCCGAAGCGGACATGGAATCCGAAGACGACTCGGCCCCGTATGACTATGACGGCGTGGTTGACGAGGAATTCGATCCGGCCCCGAAGCAGGAGCGCGAGAACTCCTACGGCAAAAAGAAAGACAAGAAGAAGAAAGCACTCGCGGACGAGTCGGGCATTTCTGAAGTGAGCGAGTTCGATGGCGACAACGACCCGTCACCGGGGGCGCGTTTGAAAAAGCATGAGCACACCGGGCCGGCGAAGTTTGCTCCGCAGAGGCTGGCGAAGATTCTGGCGGCAGCGGGGATTGATGCTCGGCGGAAGTGCGAGGAGTTCGTCACGACCGGTCGCGTCACGGTTGATGGCAAGGTCATCACCGACGTTGCGTTTCGAGCCGATCCGTATTCGCAGAAGATTGAGCTCGACGGCGAGAAGCTCAAGGTGCATCGCAAAGTCTACTTCGTGCTCAACAAGCCGCGCGGAGTGCTCTGCACGAACTTCGATCCCTCGGGCAAGCCGCGAGTCATCGACTTGTTCCCGCAGTTCAAGGAGCGGATCTTCGCGATCGGAAGACTCGACGAAGAATCCGAAGGTTTGCTGCTGGTCACGAACGACGGCGAGCTGGCCAATCGGATGGCTCACCCGCGTTATCGAGTGCCAAAGTTTTACATCTGTCATGTGAAGGGAGTACCGACTTCCGAAACGCTCGCCGAACTGAAGCGGGGCATGTACTTCGACGAAGGCAAGTTCTCCGTCGAAGGGGTGCGGATGAAGAAGGCGGTGGGAGATAGCTCGTACTTGGACATCGTGCTGAACGAAGGCCAGAACCGCGAGATTCGCCGGCTGCTGGCTCGCGTGAATCACAAGGTCATGCGTTTGAAGCGCGTTGGGTTCGGCCCAATCCGGCTCGGCGATTTGCCGGTCGGTGCGTTTCGGCAATTGACGACTCCGGAAGTCGCGTTGCTCAACGATCTCTCGCAACAGCGAGCCCATCTCGACAACACGGCCGGCCGCGGTCGCAAGAAGAAGTTCGGCGAGAAAACAAAATTCGGCAGCAAGCCGTTCGGTGCTCGGACTGAGTCTCCCGCATCCACCGAGTTTTCGAGCGAAGGTCGCCCGCCGCGCAAATCGAACTACGGGAAACCTGCGGCTGGATCAGGACAGCCGGACCGAGCGCCTCGTGGTGGCGAGTCGTCCTACGGAGATCGACCGCCACGCCGCCAGTTTGTCTCGCAGACCGACGACGGAGTGAATGCTTCGTCGAGCGGCGATGAGGCAGCTCAAGGCAACACTCGCCAACGCCGTCCTGAAGGCCGGCCGCGACCCGGTGCATATTCTCAAGGGGGCGAAGGCCAAGGTGGACCGCGCCGCTACGGACGACGCGACGAAGAACAACAAGGAGGCGAGCAAACTGCGGGGCCGCGCCGCTACGGTCGTCGCGACGACAATCAACAGCAAGGGGACTCGCAAGCGGGACCGCCACGTCGGTACTCGCAAGGGAGTCGTCCGCCGAATCGCCAAGGTGGCTATGGTCAAGGTGGTCCACCTGCTCAGCGTCGATCCTCACAAGGAGACGGTGATTCGCGAGGGGGCTACTCATCGGGTCCGCCACAAGGGAGCCGTCCGCCGCGCCGCTATCAATCGGATCAAGCGGGCGAAGAATTCCAATCGCAGTCCAATCAGTCGCAATCGCAGTCCAACGACAACGACGGGGACTTCAATGGTGGTCGTCGTCGATTCGTCACGGACGACACTCCCGAATCGTCATTCACTCGCCGACCTCCCGCTCAGGATGGAGGACCGCCACCACGTCGGCGAGCCTACAACGACGAGAACTCTCCGCCGCCAGCAGGTGGCTATTCCTCGCAACGGCGTCCGCCGCAGCGACGAAGCACCAACAACGATCAGTACCCACAGCCACAAGCGGGTGGATATTCCGCGCAACGTCGTCCGGCTCGCGGCTCGCGCCCTTATGGCCAAGCGGGAAATCGAGAACTGCCCGTTCGAGGCCAGCGCGGTGCTCGGCCACCGAAGCCCATGACGGCTGACGGAAAAGAAATTCTCGAAGGCAAGGTGACCGGGTATCGGTCGCTGACCAAAGATGGCCCGGCTCGTCGTCGCTACAAGCCAATTCTGGGAATGCAGGTCAATCGCAAGAAGCGTCAGGAAAAACGCAAGAAGACTGAAGAATAAGCGGATCAAGCAGCGATGCGGCTAAAGTAGACGAGTCACTCCGTGACTCGAATCCAGTCACGGAGTGACTCGTCTACTTTGGCTCGCGTCCCGACCAAGTTTTCGGCGTTGACGAACTCAACCGGTAGCCTCAATCAGCCGATGAATGGTCGTGCCTCAGGTTCGACTGACCGGCAGGGATCGCTCAATTGACAAAGTCCCCCGAAAGTCGAGACAACTTCGGGCGTCTCGCATCGCGGCAGTTCGTCGGTTGTGTCTCCAACCTGACGGAATGTACTCAAGCGGGTCGGGTCGGAGACCCAACCTACTTCCCACCACGAAACCACATCTGGCTCAGTGTCTCGTCCTCTGAGCCTTGATCCTCGGCCCCCTTAACGGCACACCAGGAGTCGCATCCGCAATGTCAACCGCCACCTTGGAAGCTCCCGCATCCAGCAACGGCAAGAAGTTAGAGAATCTCGAAACAGTCGTCATCCGCTTCTGCGGTGACTCCGGCGACGGAATGCAGTCGGTCGGAATCCAGATGACGAACGCTTCGGCGATTTTCGGCAACGACGTCTGTACGTTCCCCGACTTCCCCGCCGAGATTCGTGCTCCTGCCGGTTCGCTCTTCGGAGTGTCGGGCTATCAGTTGTGCTTCTCGAACCATGACATCTTCACGCCCGGTGACGACGTGGACACGCTCGTCGCGATGAACCCGGCGGCGCTCAAGACCAACGTTGCCGATCTCAAACGCGGCGGCACGTTGATCGTCAACGAGGAAGAGTTCAACAAGGGCGGTTTGCAAAAAGCGTTGTACGACGCGAACCCGCTCGACGACGAAACCTTGATGGCCAAGTTCCGTGTTCACAAAGTGCCGATGACGCGGCTCAATCGCGATGCGGTCGAGGGACTGGGACTCACATTGAAAAACGCGGACTTGTGCCGCAACTTCTTCGCACTCGGCTTGGTCTACTGGCTGTACGATCGAGATCCAAAGCCGACCGAAGAGGCCATTCGGTCGAAGTTCGCCAAGAAGCCGGATGTCGTCGAAGCCAACTTGCGGGCGCTGCGAGCCGGGATGAATTACGGCTTCTCGACGGAATCCTTCACAGTTCACTATCACGTTCCGCCAGCCAAGCTTTCGCCGGGCAAATACCGCAAGATCACTGGCAACGAAGCGGTCGCGATGGGTTTGGCGACCATGGCCAGGCTCTCCGGCAAGACGGTCGTCTTCAGCGGCTATCCAATCACGCCGGCCAGCGACATCTTGCATGATCTGTCGATGTATAAGCACTTCGGCGTGAAGACGTTTCAGGCCGAAGACGAAATCGCCGCGATGTCTTCGTGCGTGGGAGCCGCCTTCGCCGGAGAACTGGCAGTCACCGCCAGCAGCGGTCCCGGCATCTGCCTGAAGGGCGAGGCGATGGGCTTGGGAATGATGACCGAGTTGCCAATGGTCATCATTGACGTCCAGCGCGGCGGGCCGAGCACCGGCCTACCGACCAAGACAGAACAATCTGACTTGTTGCTCGCCATGTACGGTCGCAACGGCGAATCGCCGCTGCCGATCGTCGCGGCGAGTGGTCCCGGCGATTGCTTCACGATGATTCAAGAAGCGTTTCGCATCGCCACCGAGTTCATGTGCCCGGTGATCTTCCTTTCCGACGGCTACATCGCGAACGGAGCCGAGCCGTGGCGAATCCCGAATGTGGAAGACTTGCCCCGTTTGAAGATCGACCACATTACAACTGCCAATGGCGAGAATGGCGCATACTTGCCGTACAAGCGAAACGAGAAACTCGCTCGCCCGTGGGTCAAGCCGGGGACGAAGGGCTTGGAGCACCGCATCGGCGGACTCGAAAAGAAGGACGTCACCGGCAACATTGATTACTCGCCGAAGAACCATCAGCACATGACCAACACGCGAGCTCAGAAGGTCGCGAACATCGCCAATTTCATTCCCGAACAAACGGTCGATGGTCCGGCAAAGGGCAAGCTGCTCGTCATCAGTTGGGGCGGCACTTACGGAGCCGTTCGCACGGCGGTGCATCAAGCTCAGGAGGCGGGGAAATCCGTCGCGCACACACACCTGCGATACATGAACCCCTTCCCGCGCAACCTCGGTGCGATCCTCAAGAGCTACGAAAAGGTGCTCGTGCCGGAACTGAACTGCGGCCAATTGAGTTTGCTCCTACGCAATCAGTTCCTCGTCGACGCGAAAGGCTACAACAAGGTCGAAGGCAAGCCGTTCCTCGTCAACGAACTGGTCAATGTGATCAACGAGTTCCACGGTTGATACCCACCACTTTTAATTTCAAATCTCAAATCTGCAATCACAAAAGGTAACTCCGCGATGTCAGTCGATCTTCCCACTCTTCCGACTCCGACTCTTCAATCGAAGGATTTCGCCAGCGACCAAGAAGTCCGCTGGTGCCCGCGCTGCGGCGATTACTCGATTCTCGCCCAGATGAAAAAGGTGCTGCCCACGCTGGGCATTCCCAAGGAAAAGTTTTGTTTCGTGTCGGGGATCGGTTGCAGCAGCCGCTTTCCGTATTACGTCAACACCTACGGCCTGCACAGCATCCACGGCCGCGCTCCGGCGGTTGCGACGGGCGTGAAGTTGGCCAATCCCGAACTGCAAGTCTGGGTCATCACCGGTGACGGCGACGCCCTGTCGATCGGCGGCAATCACTTCCTGCACGCGATCCGCCGCAACATCGACATGAAGATCATCCTCTTCAACAACCAAATTTATGGTCTGACCAAAGGCCAGTACTCGCCAACCAGCCCGGTGGGCAAGAAGAGCAAGAGCACGCCCTATGGCTCGATCGATCACCCGCTCACGCCGCTCTCCGTCGCGATTGGAGCCGAAGCCACGTTCGTCGCTCGTTCGGTCGATGTGGATATCAAGCATCTCACAATGGTTCTCGAACGAGCCGCTCATCACAAAGGGACGGCCTTCGTCGAGGTCTATCAAGACTGCAACGTCTTCAACCCCGGAGCGTTCAGCTACGCCACCGAGAAGGAGACACGCAGCGACAGCATCGTCTATCTCGAACACGGCAAGCCGTTGATCTACGGCAAGAATCGTGAGAAGGGAATTCGAGTTGCCGAAGGTAACCGCGTGGAAATCGTCCAACTCGGCGGCGACGTGAAGGAAGACGACCTCCTCTTCCACGACGAGAAGACTCCGGAGCCATCGCTCGCATTCTTGCTCTCGCGGATGCGACATCCGGAATTCCCCGAACCGATGGGTATTTTCCGAGCCGTCGAACGCTCGACCTACGACGAGTCCGTCACGAAGCAAGTCGAGGCCGCTCGCGCGAAACTCGGCGAAGGCGATGTCGAAAAACTGCTCAACAGCGGCGACACATGGTTCGTGAATTGAAAGTCGAATAACGGTGATCGGCCATCGGCAATCTGCTTCTGGCCGAACGCCGTCAGCCGAATGCCGACAGCCGTTATACCGTTTTTCATTATGTCTCAACCTGCGATTCTTCTCGTCGGCGATTGGCAACGCTCGGAGATGTCGCCCATCCGCGACTGGATCAACTCGCTCAGCTCGCGTGCGATCGTGCAACAGATGGATCATCTGCCTGGAGTGATGATCGAACCGCCCGATCTGGTCATCGTCTGCCATTCGTGGCCGGACGAATTCTCGGCGGAGGAAGTCTCCGCGGCGCTGGGCCGCTGGCCGCTCGCATTGTGGATCTGCTGTTACGGAGCATGGTGCGACTCCGACGGTCGAACGCGCACGATCTGGCCGATCAGCGTGCGAGTTCCCGTGCGCGAGGCCGCATCCCGATTGAACCACGTTTGGCAAATCCTCAACGGACAGCACGGCGATCCGCTGCCGCTCACCGCTTCACGCGATGAGGCGTTTGCGTTCGATCACTGCTCCGGCGACTTCATTCCCGCCGATCCGAGCGATACTCTGAGCCGTTAATCGCTCGTCCTCAATGACCTCGCAAGGCTGTCGCATGTTTCCACGACCCGCATATTTCGCTCTCCTCGCTCTCATGATCGGCTTCACCAGCAGCCTGGTCGCTCAGGATCGGCCCACCGCATCGGCCGATGACGTGGCGTTCTTTGAGAAAGAAGTCTTGCCGATCCTCAAAGCCAATTGCTTCGCCTGTCATGGTTCGGAAAAGAAGCTGCAAGGTGGACTGCGGTTGACGAACCGCGACGAGATTCTGAAAGGCGGCGAAAGCGGCCCCGCGGTGGATTTGAAAAAGCCGGACGAAAGCCTGTTGCTGCAAGCGATCAACTACGACGGCCTGATGATGCCGCCGAAAGGGAGATTGCCGAAGGCTCAAATCGACACACTCACGAAGTGGGTCACGCGCGGTCTCGCCTGGTCGGAGAAGGCGGTCGAAGCGGCCACGAAGGGCCACGGCGTGCCAGTCGTCGATGACGAGGCCCGCAACTTCTGGGCGTTCCGACCGGTCGTGCGACACGACACCCCAACGGTCAAAGACACAAAGTGGGTACGGACGCCAATTGACGCCTTCGTACTCGCGAAGCTCAACGAAAACGGCGTCCGCCCCGCACCGCCCGCCTCGAAAGAGACGCTGCTGCGGCGACTGTTCTACACGCTCACCGGCTTGCCTCCGTCGCCAAAGGATGTGGCCGAGTTCGACAACGATCAATCGCCGGATGCCTACGAGAAGGTCGTCGATCGGCTGCTCGAATCGCGGCACTACGGCGAGCACTGGGCGCGGCATTGGCTCGACCTCGTCCGCTATGCCGAGTCCAACAGCTTTGAGCGAGACAACCCGAAGCCATTCGTCTGGCGGTATCGCGACTACGTGATCTGCTCGCTCAACGCCGACAAGCCCTATGACCAATTCATCCGCGAACAGTTGGCCGGCGATGAACTCGACGAAGTCACGCCCGATTCGATTATCGCGACCGGCTACTATCGGCTCGGCTTGTGGGACGACGAACCGGCCGATCGACCGCTGGCGTTTTACGACGGGCTGGATGACATCGTGGCCACCACTTCGCAGACGATGCTCGGACTGACGGCCAATTGTGCTCGCTGCCATGACCACAAGATCGATCCTTTCACCCAGCGCGACTATTACTCGCTGCTGGCATTCTTTCACGGCATCAAGCCCTACGGCGGTGACAACGAAATTCTGAGATTCATTGGCGATGCCGCGACTCGTACACGGCAAGCGGCCGCGACTGCCGACTGGGATGCCAAGCTGGCCGAGGTGAAGAAACAGATCCTTGCCGTCGAGGACGCAATCAAGGACAAACTTCCTGGCGGTGAGATCGACGATTTCAAGTTCGACGGCAAGCGACGTGAGATCCTCCGTAAGCAACGTGGCAAGCTGATCTCGAAAGAAGACCACGACCGTTACGAGTCGCTGCACAAAGAACGCAACGAACTCGAACGTCAGCGGCCACGCTCCCTCGAACAAGCGTTGTGCGTTAAAGAAGAGGGCCGACCTCGCGACACGTTCCTCTTGCTGCGAGGCAATCCGCAGTCGCAAGGCGATCGTGTCGAACCGGCGTTTCCATCCGTGCTGCAGGCGGCGAATGCCAAACCACCGGAGTTACCCACACCTCGCGAAGAATCGGAATCCTCTGGCCGCCGCCGCGTGCTCGCCGATTGGATCGCGAGCCCGTCGAACCCGCTGACCGCGCGGGTGATGGTCAACCGCGTCTGGCAATTCCACTTCGGCCGCGGCCTCGTCCGCTCGTCGAGCAACTTCGGCTACATGGGATCTCCGCCGACACATCCCGAACTGCTCGACTGGCTCGCCAGCGAATTTGTTCGGACCGGCTGGAAGCTCAAGCCGTTGCATCGGCTGATTGTCACGTCAAACGCTTTTCGCATGTCGAGTGTTATTTCCAAATCCGAGATCTCAAATCTCAAATCACACGATTCAGATCCAGAAAACGACCTGCTCTCGCGCTTCGATCTGCGCCGCCTGTCGGCCGAGGAAGTCCGCGATTCGATCCTCGTTGCCTGCGGGAACTTGAACCTCAACAAGACCGAAGGGCCGAGCGTCTACCCGGTAATCCCGCGTGAGGTGCTCGCCGGCCAGTCCGTGCCCGGGCGAAATTGGGAGAAGTCGTCTCCCGAAGAGGCGGCCTCACGCAGTGTCTTCATCCACATCAAGCGTTCGTTGGCTGTGCCGCTATTGTCGGCGTTCGATTCCGCCGATCCCGACTCACCATGCCCGGTCCGCTTCGCGACGACTCAACCTGCGCAGGCTCTCGCACTCATCAACAGCACTTTCGCGAACGAGCAAGCCGCCCTCTTCGCCCGCAGCCTGCGGCGCGAGGCGGGCGACAACGCGACGGCCTGCGTGAAAGCTGCACTGACTCGCGTTTTGCAACGCTCACCGAGCGAAAGAGAAATCGCTCGCGGCGTGAAGTTCCTTGATCACAATATCCAGCATGACAAAGTCTCGGCCGATGAAGCTCTGAGGCGATTCTGCCTGCTGGCGATCAACCTGAATGAGTTTGTGTATCTCGATTGAACTCCTCTGCGTCCTCCGTGCCTCTGCGTTGCCTTCAACGCAGAGACGCGGAGAGAGCCGAGGCGGAGATGAAAACATGACAGCAAATTTTTGCGGCCGAACCCGACGAGAATTCTTGTGGCAAACCGGCGGCGGTTTCACCGGTGTCGCGCTCGCCGGGATGCTCGATCAACCGTTCTTTGCCAATTCGGCGCGTCCGGCTGATGGAGGCACCAAGGTCTTTGCGAATCCGCTCGCGCCAAAGAAGCCGCACTTCGATGCGCCGGCCAAGAGCGTCATTTTTCTCTATATGTATGGTGGTCCTAGTCATATCGACACGTTTGATTATAAGCCGACGATGATCGGCCGCGACAACGAGACGATCGCGGTCAAGACGTTCGGCCGCGGCGGAAAGAAGAATCAAGGACGGATCGTCGAGCCGCGTTGGAAGTTCCAGCAGTACGGCCAGTGCGGTCATTGGGTCAGCGAGCTGTTTCCCAATCTTGCGAAGCATGTGGACGACATCGCGTTCCTACATTCGATGACGGCCGACTCGCCGATTCACGGCTCGGCAATGTTGCAGATGAATACGGGCAAAGTGCAGAGCGGTTCGCCGTGCATCGGTTCGTGGGTGAATTACGGACTCGGCACCGAGAACGAAAACCTGCCGGGCTTCGTCGTGATGCTCGACCCGCGCGGCGGACCGATCAGCGGCGCGAAAAATTGGAACAGCGGCTACATGCCGGCGCAATACGAGGGGACAATCTTCCGTTCGCAGGGCACGCCGATTCTTGATCTGGCTCGTCCGGCGGAATTGAGCGAGGCCGGGCAACGACGATTGCTGGATACGCTGCGCGAATTCAATGACGACCACGCGGCGCGGCTAGGCAATGATTCCAAACTCGCCGCTCGCGTCGCGAGCTATGAGTTGGCGTTCAAGATGCAATCGTCCGCGCCGGAGGCTGTTGATTTCGCGCAGGAACCGCAGCACATCCAAGCGATGTACGGCCTCAACGACAAACGTTGCGGCACGGTGGCTCGGCAATGCTTGCTTGCACGACGGTTGGTCGAACGAGGCGTCCGCTTCGTGCAGATTTATTCCGGCGGAGCACACAACGACGACAACTGGGATGCTCACGGTGATCTCAAACAGAATCACGATCTGCACGCGGGTGAGACCGATCAACCGATCGCTGCGCTGTTGACTGATTTGAAAGCGCGCGGGTTGCTCGATTCGACGCTGATCGTCTGGGGCGGTGAGTTCGGCCGACAGCCGACCGCCGAGTACGAAAAGGGGACCGGCCGCGATCACAACGCCTACGGCTTCACGATGTGGGCTGCGGGCGGCGGCGTCAAAGGGGGCATTTCCGTTGGCACGACGGATGAACTCGGCAGCGCGGCGGTCGAGAAGCCGTTCCACGTCAAACACCTGCACGCCACGATGCTGAATCAACTCGGTCTCGAGCCGGATCGGCTGACGTACTTCTACGGTGGCCTCGATCAGAAACTGGTCGGCGTCGAAGGGGCCGAGCCGATTCGTGAGATCATGGGCTGATTCACGCTGCAGTTTATCATTCTGTTCCCCATGATTTTGCCACCAAGTTTTTGGGCAAAATCATGGGGAACAGAATGATTTAAGCCAGAGGCTCGGGTGGCTTCTTCTTGGAGGCACGCTTGCGGGGCGTGAGTTGCAGCCATGAGTCGAGTTGTTTGCTGATGTCGTCCATGCTGACGACGCGCGGTGTGACGTTGAACTCGGCTTCGGCGGGGGAGTTGGCGGACGACGGGAAGTTGAGTCGCAGGACTTCCTTTTCGAGGTTCTGCATCCAGGCGGGAAGCTCGATTCCGGAGCCGGTGCTGTCGGCGAGGTAGGCGTCGATCTCGCGGCGCAGGCTGTCGAAGGACGGTGACTCGGCGCGTTGAGCTTGAGCGTCAGCGACCACTTGCGGGAGGTGCGCGAGCATCCGGTTCACGGCCAGCGGCTTGGTGAAATGCTCGTTGAGGCGGTCGCTGACGGCGGGGAGTCTCATGCCGTATTTGCGTTCGGCAGCGTTCAGGCGACGAAGATGTCCGGTGGCGGATTCGCGGGCGCGTTTCTCGAAACTGCGTTCCCAGGCGGCGACGGCTTCTTGCAGGTTTCCATGACAGAGGACTTGGTGGACCAGATTCAGCGGCGTGAAGTTCCAAGCATCGCGGTCGTAGTCCGCTTCGACGCGCAGGAAGTCGAGCAGGAAGAAAAACTTCTCGCCATAGTCGGACTGAGTCGTGGTCGTATTGTATTCGAGGAACCGGTCGAACTTGTCGACGACGGTCATGTAGATCAGTTCGAGCACATGCACGACGTGATCGGTTTCGATCGCGCCGCTGTCGAGAGCTTCCAGCAGCGGACTGGGGCGCAGCGGGTCTTGTGACTCGGCGAGGAAATTCAAGAACCACGGGATGCCGTTGTGCAGGATCGCTCGCACGTTGCCGAGCGTCAGCATCTTGGCGTGGAACAGTTCGGCTCCGAACTTGGTGATGAACTCGCGGACTTCATCCCAGACGGCGTCGCGCTTCATGCTCTCGACGGCCGAGAGACGCATTGTCGCACTGTGGCTGACCCATTCCTCGACGAACGGTTTCATCAGGCTGTGCAGCAGTTCGACCAGTTTTTCTTGCGGGAAGGTGCCTTCGTCCCAGGTCGCGGCCGAACGCAGCAACGCTTCGGCCGAGAAACGGACGGCCGTGCGGAACAGGCGGTCGAACTCGGTGACGGCCATCTCGCCGGGACGCGACGATTTCTCCATGCGGTGCGCGGTCCGCAGCAGATGCCACGTTTCTTTGAGCAGTCCGAATCGCGGAAGCTGCGTGAGCAGGAAGCGGATGTCCGATTGCAGCAGCCGCGCGGCGAGCACTTGCTTGGGATGACCGCCGACATCGAGCGGCACATACAAGAGCGGCTTGCGGGCGAGCATCGTCAGCAGACTGGGGAGCGTCGCTTTGACCTCGTCCACATCGCCGCGCAAGACTGCTCGATACAGCGCGGTCATGTGCAGGTCGTCGTTCGCGGCCTTGGATTTCTTGCGGGTGTCGCTGCCGGGCAGGAAGCAGCCGAGGCCACGTTCGCCGATTCGGCAGGCGAGCTGCGCGGCGATCACCGTCTGTACCATGTAGAGCTTCGTCTGCAATTGCAGATCGTATTCGACGTTCGAGTCGTGTTCGCCGGAGGGCGTGGCGATCTCGAAATCCCACAATGCTCCCATCAGCTTGCGGAGTCCGTGCTGCATCTCGCCGAGATGTTTAACCCAGCCGCTGATCACCGCCTGCGGGTCTTCGAGATCGGGCCGCCGAGCCTCTTTCGGATTGCGTTGCAGTCCGGCCGGCGGATTGCGCATCAAGCACGCGACCGCCATTTGCCACAACTGAGCCAGCGTGACCGAGAACTTCAGCCGCGGCTCCAGGGCCTTGCTGAGATATTCCATCTCGGTCGAGCCGGTGGCGGCACCGTCGTCCATCAACTCGCCGGAGACACCGTCGTCCGCACTGTCTTTGAACGAGACATCTTCATACGCATTGCGAAACGGGTTGTCTTCGTCGTCCTCGTCGTCCGGGTCGAGCAGTCCACCGTCATCGTCATCGAAGTCGCCGAGGTCATCGTCGAGCGTTTCTGGCTTCGGCTTCTTCTTTTTCTTGGGGCGATCATCGGCGAGTCCGTCGAGCACGGGGACTTCCCAGAACTCGCCGGCGTTGACTTCGAGGTACGCGAAAAACCGCCGGATCAGCGGCCACCGATCGGGCTGCGGCGAGCCGTCGGTCGGCTCGGCGGTGACTTGCGTCATCCATTCGGTCAGCAGCGCCGGGAGCGAGTACGAACCGGACTCGATGCCGACCTCTTCATTTTGGCTCAACCATTGCATCAAGAGCGCCGTCGCGGCGACGTAGTCTTCTTTGTCGAGCAAGGCTTTGACGACGAGGGCATACGACTTCGCGGTCGTGAAGCGGTCGATGTGCCGCCGCCAAAAGCTGACGTCACCCGCCGCTTCGCCAGCCGCTCGCCATTCGGAGAGGACGTCGGCAACGTGCGTGGCCGACTCCCAACTCTCGCGGCCGGCGACGTGCGGCATGTCTTCGACAGTGACGCTCGCGAACTGATCCCAATACTCGGCGAACGTGCGGAAGCACTCGGACAACCGGCGTGTGAGTTCGCGATCCCCCTGTGCGGCGGACTCACCCAAGGCTCGCGAATAGACCGAGAGGTACTGCTCGACGATCGACAGCAGTTCCTCCAATCGCTGGTCGGGGATGCTGTCCTCACGCGACGAGAACAACGGAAACAGTCCCTGAAAGCCGAGGATATTCCACGGATCGGGGAACGCTCCGCATTCGATGCCCCGTTTGAAATAGTCTTCGATTTCCGCGATCAGCGACACCGCCGGCAGAAGCTGGCCGGAACTGAGATGCCGATGCGCGGCAGTCATCCGCCAATGCACTTCGCAGGCGAAGCGCGCGGCGACCGAGGGGATCACGGCCGCGGTTTCTCGCGCAGCCTGCGGCCGACCGAGCATCGCGTACAACCCCGCGAGATGCCGGTACTGAATTTGTCTCGCTCCATAATTCGCGAGATACAAATTGAGCGACTGCCGCACATGTCCGAACGGCTGTTGCGTTTTCTTCGCGGCGGCCTTCAACCGTTGTCCGCGTTCGCCTTTCGCATCGTCCAGCAGGCGTTCGTAGAACGCATCGCGCTGTCGAGCGACACGCGGCAGCAGAGACGTCAGCGTAATCGTCGAGTCGTGTGTGTCCGGTCCCGAACCGCTGATCGCCGAGGCCATCAACATCGTACCGCACAGCACCGAGGCCGCGTCGAATAGCGATTCCTCCGGCGGCTGCTCGGTCTGCTCGGCCATCCAATTCAGCAACGAGTCCAAAATGATCTTCCGCAAAATAAATCGGCGGAAGTTCCCTTTCGTGTCGATGACGTGCGGATCCCATTCGCCGAACATGTAGTTCGTGCGTTTGTAAACCGGATGATTGTGATCGTGAGCACGTACGTCGCAGGCGATCTCCTCCAAATTTCGCAGATCAAAAAAAGCGTTCTGACACAGGTTCGCCGGCACTCCCTGCATCAACTCCATCGTCTTGGTGATGAGTTCCTGATACGGCCCGCGCCCCGCACCGACTCCTTGAAAATAAATCGGAACCGGCCGGAAGCGTTCCTTCGGATACGGCTCCATCTTGCGTTCGTTTTCCAGAATCGCAACCGGGCGAAAGCCAATGAAGTCGTTAAGAGAGTCGAGTGCCCCGCTGACAATCCGCTCGGTCTCTTCCCAAGGGGATCCTTGAGCCAGCACCGCCTCAAACAGTCGAGCGAGAAACAACGGCTGCTGGAAATCGGCGTCGCTGAGATGAAACAGCAAATCTCCATGATGCTGCCGATACGCCGGCCAGAGATCATGAAACGTGAGCTTGAGAACGGCTCGCGCCTGCGCCGAATCTTTGAACGCCGCCGAAGTCGTTTCGAGTTCGCCGAGCCGCGCGAGCAGCGCCGCCTCAAACGAACCCCACGGATTCGGCCAACCCCATTCCGGATGACAGCGATTCAAGCGATCCTGAAATTTCACATCCGGCTTGCCGCCGGAGAAATTCAGATAGCCCAGAATGTCCTGAAACCCGCTGGCCAGCGCGGCTGTCGGGACATCTTTCGGGACACTGGGAGCGACAGCGTTCGGCACACTCTCCGGCTCAGGCGGAGTTGACTCGGCGGCATCCCCGGTTGGCTGACTTCCCGACATAAACAATGCAATTCCCGGCAGGCTCAGAAAAACTTTTCGGCGGCAGTTTCGCGAACGGTCGAAGGGTTGGGAAGGATCGCGACTTGATGCACCGAATGACTCTGAAAAGATCGTGCTTGGGATGGACTTTCGCGGCTGTTAGACTGCTCTCGTTTCCGAGGTATGGCATTTCAATCTCTAAGGAATCGCGAATGGCAACTCGTTCTCTGACGGCTCGCTCCCCTCGCGCTAATGCCCGGCGAGACCTTGCGCCGGCAATTGATTTGCTGAAGAAGCTCGCCGGTTACGAATTGGAAACGGGTGTTGACCGCTTGATGTTGGAATTGGGCGAGAACAAAGAATCGCTCACTCCGGCGCAACACCGCGTTCTCACCGATCTGGTGGAGTTCACTCAGCAACGGACGATCGAGAAGTTTGAAGCTCGCGTCGCCTTGCAACGGTTGAAGCATTTCGCTCCGCAGCTCGTGGACGAACTGTGAGCAAAATCCCACTCCGAATTCGCCAGGCGGTGGCCGAACGCGCCGCCAAACAGTGCGAATACTGCCAGCTTCCTGTCTCCGGTCAGGTTGCCACGTTTCCCGTCGATCATGTCGTTCCCGAAAGTCAGTCAGGACCGACGGCGATGAACAACCTGGCTCTGGCCTGCCCGCATTGCAACAGTTCCAAGTGGGCTTGCGAGCGTGATACCGATCCGGTGACCGGCCAAGTCGTCGCACTGTTCAATCCCCGCACTCAAGATTGGTCCGACCATTTCCAATGGTCGCGACGAAATCCACTCCGGCTGGACGGCACGACTCCGTGTGGGCGGGCTACCGTCGAGCGACTGCAAATCAATGCTCCGGCGATGCTGGAAGCACGCCGAATCCTACGGCTCGCCGGACTGAAGGTCGGCGGGTGACGATCCTCTTCCTTACACGACCCCGGCGAACTTGAGCACGCCCATCACGCCGAGGAATGAGAAGTACACGCCACCGATCGCCATCAGCACGCGGATTGCCATGTGCGGACGGAGTTGGCGCGGCAACAGCGTGCTGTTGATGACGATCGTGTGCCAGCAACTGAAGGCGAAGGCGAAGTTGTAGCCGGTCGTCGCCAGCTTAAAGACGGTGCTCGGCTCGCTGCCGGCCACCCAGATAATCGTCAGGCAACAAGTCGCGTAGCCGAGCAGCACGAAAAAGTAGAGATACTTGATGAACTTCGTGTCGAGCTCGCGCAAACGCGGAATTGCCGTCCAGCAGACATCGACCCAGCGGCGCACGAAACCGTCGATCGTCGAGATCATGCTGGTCATCAACACCAGGAATCCGCAGAACAGCGTCGCGATGCGGAGACTCTCGGCCCAGCCCGACCCGGTCAGCCACGAGAACGCGGGGATCGCGGCCAGCGTGCCAGGGGTCGGATTCGTGACGGTCCTCGCGACTCCTTCCGAGGTCATCGACGCGACCACCGCGCCCGGCACTTCGGTGCCGCGCGGCATAAAGCCGACCGACAGGATGCTCGGCAGCGACACGCCGATCAGGCACGCCATCATCCAGACACAAATCTGATCGCGAGCCACATGCTTATACCACCGCTTCCAGCGCGGCAACGACTCGTCCGTCACCTGAAACACGCAGCCGACATGCGACAGTTCAATGCCGTGTCCGCCCACGATGCTGGGGATCGCTCCGACATGATGCCCCATGCCCCAGCCTTGGTCACGCGTGAAGTTGCTGATCGGCGTGTTGGTCAGTCCGCCGTTTCCAGCGATGGCGGCCAGCCCCGCGATGAACCCGATCAGCGACCAATCCACCTTCGGCCAGCGGCCCTCGGTGAGAAACGAGACGACGAAGTTGTCGATGTTCGCTCCGTCTTGTTTGCCGTCGCCATCTTCGTCCAGAAAGGAAACGGGCCGGCCGAGGCTGTCCTTGTCCCAAGCGTCAGGCTTGCCGTCACCGTTCGTGTCCACGCTCTTCGGCAGTGATTTTTCAACGACATCCAGATGCCCGTCGCTATCGAAGTCCTCGCCGAGATCGAGAGTTCCATTTCCGTTGCGGTCTTCGCCCTGGATGATCGGCACGGTCCCGACCTTGAACAGCCCGGACGCGATCTCGAACCAATGCGTCGGCCGCGCATAAACCGCTGACACAAACAACAAGAAGCCGATCACGATCACCAGCTTTGCCGACATGATGACCTTCAGCGAGTTGAAGACCTTGCCACCCACCAGCAGCGGCAGCACGCACAGCACGAAGATGCCGGTCGAGACCAGCTTGTGGACCCACCAATGCGTGGTCTCTGGATCGAAGTTGTCGCCGATAAACATTTTTTCGAGAGTGACCGCCGCGCCAACCACGAGATACGGGAAGATCGCCCCCCAATCGAGCAGCAGATACAGCACCAACCAAAACATGGGATGCGGCGGGATGCGGAACTTGCCCGTGAAGATCGGCTCGCCGGTATAGAGCGTGTAGCGGCTGATCTCGATGTTGTAGAGCACCTGCACCAGGATGCTGACCGTGGCAACCCACAGCAGCGCGGCACCGTACTTCGCGGTCACGGCTGGCCCCGACAACCACTCACCGCCGCCAATGGCCGAGGCTCCCATTACCAAGCCAGGCCCGATCATCGCCAGCAGGCTTTGCCGCGTGAAGATAGGAGCGTCAATCAATTCGCCCGTCGTCCAGCGCGGCATGTTTCGCGAGCCAGGATGCGGAGCTTGAAACGATGCCGTGGACGACGACGGAGATTGATCGGACATGAGCGCTCCCTTGCCAGCGAAAAGCCAAATTCAAAAGTCGCGTGACAATATCCCTGCCCTCACGCGCTTGCCAGCGTCACATCCTGGAGTGCTGCGGCTCGACGCAGCCCTCCATTCATTTGAAATAGCGACCCTCAATGTTCAAGAAACGCTGATACGCGTACGAAATGACGGATCTCGGTTTTTGGTTTATCGACGTCGTCATTCCAATTTCATGGAGGGCGGCGTCAAGCCTCCGCACTCCAGGGTTCGGCCGAACTCGCCGAACAAACTCTGACTTCCGAGCAAGCCTCGGATTGGGTTCAACCGCTTGCGAATCTGCGCCGATGTTATGGGTCGTAGTGGTCGCAGCAGCGGCGAGGTCGTGAGACCTGCGCCGATCGCCGGCTCATCGGCATTTGTTGCCGGCCGCTTCAAGGGGGGAACATGACGCAGGCAACAACCGCGTCGTCCTGGCAGGACGACGCTGAGGTCAGTGTGTGGAGCAAGCTGCAATCGTCGCCCATTATCTGGGGTGGCATCGCGACCGCGTTTTTCTACTTGCTGATTCCGTATTCGCCGCTGTGGAAGGCTGAGATCACTCGGTACTTCGCCGGGCACTGGATCGAATACGTCACGAGCGGCCTGTCCTTCATTGGACTCGCGATCCTTGTCAAAAAGGCCATCCGGATCGCGACCGAATCGCAAGCCGCACGTTGGTCCGGCTGGACCGGTTCCGACGCGATGCCGCTGAACGATGTCGTCGCGACGGCGAAGCAGGTCGAGCGGAACGCTCAGTCTGCGCCGGACGCATGGCACTCAACACATATCGCTCGCCGCATTCGCGAGGTGTGCAGCTTCATCCTCGGCCGTCGATCGGCGGCGGGGCTTGAAGAGCACCTGCGATATCTTGGCGAACTGGCTGCGGGCGATTTGCATTCGAGCTACTCGCTAGTGCGGACAGTGACGTGGGCAGTCCCGATCCTGGGCTTCTTGGGGACGGTCGTGGGCATCACGGACGCGATCGCGCACCTCACGCCGGAACAAATGGAAGCCTCGCTCGACAGCGTCACCGCGGGCCTCGGCACGGCGTTCGATACGACCGCGCTGTCGCTCGGTTGGTCGATGGTGATCGTCTTCACAACGCTCTTCATCGAACGCAGAGAGCAGGCACTGCTCACCGAAGTCGAAGAGTTCGGCACGCGACGACTCGCGACCCTCTTTGCCGACGGCGAACAACTCGGCACGCAGTTGCTCGCCGCTGAAGGAGAAGCTGCCGACCAACTGCTGCGCAAGACAGAGACGCTGATCAACTGGCAAACGTCGGCCTGGCAAGAATCGCTCGACGCACTGCGGCAACGTTGGGCGGTCACGCTGGGACAACAACAAACGCAGCTTGAGCAAGGACTGCAAACGGCGATGTCACAGTCATTGGCACAGCACGATCAACAGCTTGCCGAGGCTCGCACGGCTTTGCTTGGCGATGTTCAGCAACTTGCCGCCGGGATTCATCAAGCGGCTGAGACCTCACGAGACGGGCTGCAAGCGATGCTCGTCGCGACGCAGTCATTGACTGCGGAACTGCACTCGCAAGGCCAACTCCTGTTGCAGCTCGTCGATCAAGAGGCGGGCCTGCAACGGTCGCAAGACGTGCTCACCGCCAACCTGCAAGCAGTCCGGCAATCGGCGACGTTCGAGGAAACCTTGCACGCGCTCAACGCGGCGGTGCATCTGCTGACGAACCGCGTGCAGTTGAGAGCAGCGTGAGTCGGGACCGCTGACGGTTTGAAAAAGTGAGATAACGGCTATCGGCTTTCGGCCATCGGCTGTCGGCCAAACACGGACCAGTGCCCCATCCATGTCTCGACGACCAACCAATACCGCTGCGGGCGTTTCGCTCTTTCCGTTTCTCGCCGTGCTGGTTTGCACGATGGGTTCGCTGATCCTGTTGCTGCTGGTGACGACCAAACGGATTCGAGCGGCGGCGATCGAGAAGGCTCGACAGGCGGTCGTGCCGGAAGAGACGCCAGTTTCTGAAGCACCGCCAATCATCATCGCCGCCGAACCAGAACCGGAAGACGATCCGACGCCCGAATGGCAAACGCAGGTCGAGCAACTGACCGCCGAACGTGACCTCTTGCGCGGTCACCTTTCGCAGTCGAAGAGCAAGCTCGACTCGACGCAAGCGGCGATGCTGCGGACGAAGGTCAAAGTCGCCTCGGCGGCCGATCGGATCAAAGACATCCGCGAACAACAGGAACAGACCGCCGCCGAGCGGGAGCGACTGCAAGCCGAAATCGACTCGCTGCAAAGCGACCTGACCGATGCCGAACTTCGGCTCTCCAAAGCGGCCGAGCGACAGAAGACGGCGAAGAGCAAATTCGCGTTCCTGCCGTTCGACGGCCGCACCGGAACGACCAAGCGGCCAGTCCTCATCGAATGCACTCAGGACTACATTCGGTTTCTGCCCGAAGACGTGCGGCTGTCACCGGCCGACCTCAACGGGTTCACGTCGGGGTTCAATCCGCTGCTGATCGCGTCGCGTGAGTTGATTCACTATTGGAAAGCCTACGAGCGGGTTCACGAACCGACGACCTCTCCCGCGAAAGACATCGACGCCTTCGAGACCGACTTGGCTGCGCTCAACGATAAAGAGCGTGAGCCGTATGTGCTGTTGTTGGTGAGGCCGAACGGAGCGGTCGCGTTTCACATCGCGAAGGGATTCCTGTCGCAGCTCAAAGTGCCGCACGGCTACGAACTCATCACGGACGACATGGAGATCGACTCGTCGAATCCCGATCCCGATGCCAAACAGATCTGCCAAACGGCGGTCGCTCAAGTGATGGCCGAACGAGAGAAGGTTTTGGTGGCGCTGACTCGCAACCGCGAAGGGCAGCGAGATCAACTTCAGTTGGAACCGACCGCTCGGACGTTCGTGCCGAAAGAGGTGAGCGAACCGGCGAATGCCTTTGAACGCCCGAAATCTGGATCGCAGACGGTAACTCGGACGCCTACGTCCGAGCGCCCGGACGTAGGCGTCCGGGCTACAAACGGCGGACGAGACACACCGTCAGCCGGCTCAGAATCACGCGGTGCTCCGCAAACCGGGGGGCTGACGCTCCCCGCTCGCCAAAGCAGTGGGCTGACGGGACAGTCGCAGGTCGGTGATGAACCCCCTGAAGAGCCGTTGCCGAAAGCTCGGCAATACGAGAACGACGACACGAAGCCGTTCCCGCTGGCTCGCGGCGAGAAAACGAAATCATCTCCAGCGAAGTCCACTGACACGCCTTCGCCCTTCGGAAAACCCAAGACTCAGGCCGGAGCCGCACAACGCCCCAGCAATGATCCGCGTGCGGCGAACAATTCGTCGAATGGCAACAATTTCGCGAAGATGAAACGGCGCTATCTGATGCCGCGCGCCGGGATCGGACTCGAAAAGTCGATCCCGATTCGTATCGAATCAAATCGCGTGGTGATCGGCGGCGAGTTCGAAATTCCGGTCGATCCCAGCCTGCGCACCGAAAGCCTGATCGACCGCGTGCTGATGGCCATGGACCGCCTGCAATCTGGCTGGCCGAGCGCGGGCGCGGGATATCACTGGGTGCCAACGATCAAATACGAAGTCGTCCCCGGCGGCGAACAAGTGCATCAGCGTTTGAACTCCGGGCTGTTCGACCTCGGTCTCGTTTCGAGTGTCGAGTATTTGAACGCGGACCCCGTGGGACAGGATTCCAACCTGCCCGCCCAGAAAAAGTCATCGGCGAAGAAGCAGGTTGAAAACCTGCCCCGCGAAAGCGGAGGTGTGCGATGAGCCGTCGGCCGCCTCCGGCAGAACAACAATTTGGTTCTGACTCATTTCTCGATGTCGTCGCCAACGTGGTCGGCATTCTCATCATCCTGATGGTGCTGGCCGGCGTGCGCGCCGGGAAAGCGCCGGTGAAACTGACCAACGATCCTCCACCAGTCGCAGTGGCATCACCTCTTCCCATCGTCACTGCGTCGGCATCCGCCGAAGACCAGGAACAAGCCTCGGCTCGGCGGCGTGAATTGGCCGGACTGCAATTGCAGTCCGACGAACTGCAAAGTGAACTCGATCGCCTGCGCAGCGCGGCGGGTGAGCACGAGACAAAGCTCAGCGAACTCCAATCGCAAGACGCCGTGAATCGCAATCGCGCCGCTGCGCTCGGTTCAAATCTCGAAGGGCAATTGGCTGAACTCCGGACCAACCAACAGCAGACGCAAGAACTATTGGCCGCCGCACAGGCCGTGCGGATTCGATTGAAGAAAAAGGCTGCCGAGGCCGCTGCCGCCGAGAAGCAACCCAACCGCGTCGAACAGTTGCAGCATTACATCACGCCGGTCAGCCGAGTCATCACCGAGAACGAAACCGAGCTGCACTTCCGCTGCCTCGGCGCAGCGGTCACGACGGTGCCGATCGACCAACTTGTCGAACGCATGAAAGCTCAGATGGAACGGCAGCGCGAAGTCATCCTGCGTCTGAAAAAGTATTCCGGTTCGGTTGGCCCGGTGCGCGGCTGGAACCTGAATTACCTCATCGAAACACAACAACATCTCGGTCTGGTCCGAGCCAGCGTGTCGCAGTTTGAACTCATCCCCGAATCCGACCTCGACGCCGAACGGGCCGAAGTCGCCTTGCGGCCGGACTCCGTGTTCCGCAACGAACTCCGCAAAGCCGAGCCGGGGAGCACGATCACCTTCTGGGTCTATCCCGACAGTTTTGTGTTGTTTCGGAAGCTGCAAGCGCTCGCTCACCGCGAGGGCTTCACCGTCGCCGCCCGGCCGCTTCCGGAAGGGACGCCAATCATGGGCTCACCGCACGGCAGCCGATCCGCAGCGCAGTGAAACTTTTCAGCCAGGCTCTCCAAATCCGTGTTTGTTCCGCGTCATCCGTGTTTTCCGTGTTCGACCGTTTGCAAAAGCATACGGAGGGTGCGGGGCAGAATTACTGTCCGTTGAGCGCTTTCGTCGGATCGAGAACGACGTGACGCACACGCAGTCGTTTCCAAGTGTAGGTGATGTGGACCAGTCCGTCGGCCGTTTGAATGACGGCCGGATAGCTGTATTCGCCCGGTTCGCTTTCGAGCACGAGTGCGGGTTGCCAATCCTGACCGTCGCGCGAGACCGCGACGTTAAGCGGCGAGCGGCCCTTCGGCGTGTGGTTGTAGACGATTAAGTGCCGGCCATCTTTGAGCGTGACTGCATCCGTTCCCGCGTTGGGATTCGGAAGCGACGTCAACGACATCGCTCCCCAAGTCCGGCCCAAGTCATCAGACGCCACTTGAAAGACCTTGCCTTGCTTCGTACGACCGACGGCCAGCAGTCGGTCGCCACCGAGAAACAGGATGCTCGGCTGAATTGCTCCGATTTCTTTCCCGTCGTTGATCGGCCCCGTCCGCTGCCAAGTGCGGCCGAGATCACTGGTCCGTTCCAAGTGAACTCGCCAGCCATCGTGCTCGGTGCTGGAACCGCAGAGCAAATCGCCGTTGGGAAGTTGCACCGGTTTGTTCTTCACGGGGCCGTCGATGTGTTCGGGCAAACGACGCGGCGTTGACCACGTCACGCCCCCATCATCGCTAGTCATCAACATGCCCCACCAAGTGCTGGGGCTGGGGCCAACTTTGTAGAAGAGCATCAGCGATCCGCTCTTCGGCTGGAACAGCACCGGATTCCAACACGGATGCCGATGCACCGAACCATCCGGCTTCTGGTACTGCACGCCGTTCGCGATTTCAACCGGCGCGGTCCAGCGGCCCTCGACTTGCCGCGTCACCCACACACCAACGTCGGGATGTTTTTCATACTTCCCGCCAAACCATGCAGCGACCAACGATCCCTTCGTCGTTTCCGCGATGGTCGAAGCGTGACAACTCGGAAACGGAGCGGTCTCGAACAGGAACTCGGACTTAAGAACGCCTGGCGGTAACTGCTGCGACTTGTCCTGAGACTTCACTGCGGAACCAGACAATACGCAGATCGCGAGCACAGCAAATGCGAGAAGCGATTTCATCGGAGAGTTCCTCAGTACCACGCGGTCGCCAGTTTGCGGCGGTACTCGCCAGCAAGTTCGGAAGCCGGACCCAGCAATCCGAGGATTTTGACCATCGCCTCTTTGGCTTGCGGGCCGATGCCCGCTTTGTCGCGAGCGATCAATGCCAAACACAATTCCAACGCTTCCGTGTGCTTGCCTGCGATAGCGAGCGCATCGGCGAGGCCGATTTGCAGCGGCAAGTCATTCGGGTTCGCGGCGGCCGCTCGGCGAGCCTCTTCCACGCCACCCGATTCCTCAGCCGAGGCGCGGACTTCGAGTTCGTCCTTGATCGCTTGGCCTTCCGGTTCCAAGAAGCCGCGCTCTTCGAGTTGCTCGATCAGCCGCCGAGCTTCTTCGTCGCGGTTCTGAGCCATGATGACTCGCGCCAACGCGATCTTCAGCACGTCCGCTTTCGGTTCGAGATTCAGAGCCTCGCGGAATTTCACTTCCGCTCCGGCCGGGTCCGTCTCTTCGAGCTTCATCCCCGCCATCATCGCCATCTGCGCGGCAGAGGGCAGGAACGTCGCCAACCATTCTCGAATCTGCGGCTCCGGAACCACACCGACGAATTCGTTGACCAGTTGCCCGTCGCGAAACGCGACAACCAGCGGGATCGACTGAATCTGAAACGCCTGAGCGATCTGCTGCTCGACTTCGATATTGATCTTCACCAGCAAGAATTTGCCGGCGTACTCATCCGCGAGCCGCTCCAGCACGGGACCAAGTTGCTTGCACGGCTGGCACGATGGACCCCAAAAGTCGACGACGACTGGCAGCTCGAATGATTTTTTGATGACGTCCGCTTCAAACGTGGCGGTGGTCGAATCTTTGATCCAGGCAGAGATGGGCATAGTGGGTTCGTTAATCGGTGGGAGGGGTTATTCAGGGTTGTCAATCAGCTCTTGCAGTCGCGCCGCCAACTCCGGCGCGAAGCGAGCCGGCCAACTGGCGTCAATCAATCCAAGCTCGATCATGTCGCGCAGATGCGTCCGATCCTTGTCGCGAAACGACGTGAGTTTCATTCGGACCAACGCATCGAGTGCCACCACTTGAAAATGTTTACCGGGCTGCGATTCGGAGACGTCGGCCGTTGGCGCGGCGTATTCGGGGCGCACCTTCTCGCCCGCGAAGAGCAAATGCACGCCGTCTCGAAATTTGGCGTTGGGACCATCGAGAAAGAAGTCGATTCCAGCCGCGTGACGATGCTCGAAGCCCGCCTGTTCCAACGCCGCGATGACTGCATCCAGGTCTTGCCGGCGGATCAGGATGTCAACGTCCGCCGTGTTTCGCACCGCAGCCTCATCGACTTCCGAGACCCACGCGGCGACGGCGTTGCCACCGGCCACGGCATACGGAATTCCGGCCGCGGCCAACGCCCCGGCAACACGGCGAACTCGTTCGCGTACTTTTTCCACGGCGCGCACCATTCGATCGAGGGTGTCGTCACGCATCCGATAATCAGGTGAGGTCATCGCGACCATGAAACCAACCTGCCATTGCCAGAATCATTCATCACCAGCCCGACGCGGGCTGGTCATGGTGAGCACTCTATCGTCCCCACGAGAGGGATCACAGACCCCATCACGTCCATGCGAACCAGCGAGCAAACAGCCGCTTGACGAATGGCGTCAGCCGTCGCCGAGAAAATTGATCGGCCAGCCGTTTGATGACTTCGCTCTGAGTCGGATATGGATGAATCGTCTTTGCCAATACTCCCATGCCCAGCTTCGTCGTCATCGCCAATGTGATCTCGTTGAGCATGTCGCCGGCATTAGATGCCACAATCGTCGCGCCGACGATCTGGTCGGTGCCGCGTTCCAGCAGCAGCTTCGCGAAGCCAGCCGTTTCGCCGTCGAGGACGGCGCGGTCGTTGTGTGACATCTCTTCGACAAGAACATCGACCGCGACACCGCGCTCGCGAGCCTCCACTTCGGTTAGTCCGACGGCAGCGACTTCAGGATCGGTGTAGGTACATCGCGGGATCACCAGCGACGAGCCTTTGCCGCGTCCCGGAAACAGAGCGTTCTGCAAAACGATGCGAGCCATCGCGTCCGCCGCGTGCGTGAACTGAAATCGCGAGCAGACATCCCCCGCCGCGAAGACGGCTCGATTCGTCGTGCGGAATTGATCGTCCACTCGAATTCCATTTTGAACGTCGAACTCAACGTCGGCAATTCGCAAACCCAGGTCGTCCACATTTGGCACGCGGCCGACGGCGACTAGCAACTCATCCGCAGAACGGTTGCACGAGTCGCCGCCTCGTTCAATCCAGACATGCGCCTCGCCATCATCGCGGCTGACTCGTGAGACACGAGCGTTCGTCAGTAACTCAATCCCGTCACGACGCAACGCGGCTTCCACGACCGTTGCCGCGTCGGCATCTTCCTTCGCCAGAATGTTTGGCCCGGAAGCGATCAACGTCACCTGCGATCCGAACCGCGCGAACGCTTGAGCCAACTCGCAGCCGATGGGGCCAGCTCCGATCACGACCAAACGGCGCGGCAACGACGTGAGCGAAAAGACCGTCTCGTTCGTGACGAAGCCCGCCTCGGCCAATCCGGGAATGTCGGGAACTGCGGCGCGTCCACCGGTCGCAATCAATGCACGACGGAATCGCAGCGGTTGACCGGCCACATCTATCGTGTCACGGCCCGCGAACCGGCCCGCGCCGAAAAAGACATCGACGCCAAGTCCTCGAAACCGCTCGGCGGAATCGTGCGGAGCCAGCGACGCTCGCAGTTGTCGCATTCGATTCAGCACCGTGCCGAAATTGACGCGAGTGCCGGCCGGCACTTCGACGCCGAACTCGGCCGCGTCGCGAACCGTTGCCGCGACACGAGCCGACTTCAGCAACGCCTTCGAGGGAACGCATCCGTAAACCAAGCAGTCGCCACCGAGCCGATGCTTCTCAATCAAAGCGACCTTCGCGCCGAGGCCCGCCGCTCCCGCCGCCGCGACCAGTCCCGCAGGCCCGCCACCAATCACGACCAGATGATAGCGCTTCGCTGGAATTGGATTGGTCCAATCCGCCGGAGCGACCTGCCGGTCGAGTTCGCCGTCGAAGGGATCGCCACTCATACCTGCTCCCCTTCGACAACAGCGGTCGCGTCCGCCAACGCCTTCCTGGCGATGCGTGCCATCACGACCGTGACCGCCAGCGTCGCGAGCAGGCCGACTCCCAACAGGATTTTCTGAGCGACGCCTCCTTCAGATCGTCCCGCCACGATGTCGCTCAAACTCTTCGCCGCCGAACCGATCGAGACGTACAACAGCGTCCCCGGAAACATGCCGATCCACGAGGCCAGCACGAAGTCGCGCAGCCGAACCTTCGTCAGTCCAAAGGCGTAATTCAGTAGATTGAACGGCAGCACCGGCGAGAGCCGCGTCAAGAACACGATCTTGAATCCTTGCTCGGCGACGGCCGCATCGAGTGCTCGAAATCGCGCGTCTCCCGCGACCTTCGGCTCGATGAAACGTCGCAGTAGCGTCCGCCCGGCAAGGAACGCCGAGGTCGCTCCAACCGTGCTGCCAATCGACACGGCGATCAGCGTCTTCACGACACCGAAGGCGAAGCCCCCCGCCAACGTCAGCAGCGACGCGGGAAAGAAGAACAAGCTCGCGGGAATGTATGACAACGCAAGCCACACCAAGCCGACATCACCCTGAGCCTGCAACGCTTCGACAAACCGCTTGGTCTGCTCACGCACGTCGATCCCCGAACTCACGGCCAACACCGCGACAACGGTCAGCAGCACCACCACGATTCCAATTCGCCACTTCATCAGGTTTGCATTCCAACTTAAAAAAATGAGATAACGGCGGGTCGGCCATCGGCAAACGGCTTTCGGCCGGCAGCCGATCGCCGATGGCCGTTATCCTTTTCCTTGTTCCCAAACAGTATCCTGCACGCAGTCCACACGCTTGTCCGTCCAGGGAGTTCGCGATGAGTATCTTGCCACCCAACGATTCCGCCAGTCGCAGGACGTTCTTGAAAACGCTCGGAGCGGCGGCGGCCGGCGGCATTTCGCCAGTCATCACCTTCGGTGCCGATGAGCCGCCACCGCGAATACCGATCGGCTTCAGCCTGTACGGCATGAAGAGCCTGCCGGTCGCGGACGCTCTGAAGGTTTGCTCGGAGATCGGCTACGAGTGCGTTGAACTCGCAGCCATGACCGATTGGCCCTGCGCGCCGGAGAAGCTGTCGGCCGAGCAGCGTCGAGACCTTCGTCAGCAGTTGAAAGACCGTCAACTCCAGCTCGCATCGCTGATGGAGAACTTGCCGCTGACCATCGACGGCGAAAAGCATCGCGACAATCTCGATCGCTTCAAACGAGCGTTTGAACTTTCACGCGACCTCTCGCCCAAGCAAACCCCGTTGATCGAGACGATCCTGGGTGGCTCGCCCGACAAGTGGGAGATGTTGAAGGACAAATTCGTCGAACGCCTGCGCGACTGGTCCGCCGTCGCGGCCGAGCACAAAGCGATCATCGCCATCAAAGCTCACGTCGCCGGAGCATTGCACTTGCCCCGCGACGCCGCAGAACTCGTGCAGACGATCAATTCGCCGTCGCTGCAACTGACGTTCGACCAGAGCCATTTCCAGCTTCGCGATGTGCCAATGGCGGACGCCTGGAAGATGATGGCCGAGCGAACGCGATTCGTGCATGTCAAAGATGGCCGAGGCAAACCGGGAGCGTTTCAGTTTCTGCTTCCAGGTGACGGCACGATCGACTACGTCGAGTTGTTTCGCTTGCTGAAATCCAGCCGCTACTCCGGCCCGGTCGTCGTCGAGGTCAGCGGTCAACTGAGTTCCAAGCCCGACTACGATCCCATCGCCGCCGCGAGGAAGTGCTGGCCGGTGCTACGCGATGCGCGGAAGAGGGCAATGGAAAATGAGAAATGAAAAGTGCAAAATGAAATGATCGACATTTTGCATTCTCTATTTCTCATTTCTCATTTTCCATTTCCTCCTCCTCGCACCAGAATCCCACCGACGAAAGGATGAGTCGTGGATCAACGTGAACCGATTGAGTTGCCTGTCGAACATATCTCGAATGCCCCCACATCCGAGACATCGCGTCCGTTCGTTTTCCAATTTCAATTTGGCGTCCAAGGTTCGCGCCCCACCCAATCGCGGCTGTTGCAAGAGCCAACTCGGCGCAGGCGACTGCTGCCGTTGCTGCTCTTCCTCGCGACCTGCCTGAGCACGTTCTTCGTGGGCAGCCAGTTTTTCGACCACAGCCGCCTCATCATGAATCCGCTTCCTGGAGCAGTGCCGCGCATCGAAATTGAAGTCGCCTCAATGCTGCTGGGAGGGCTGCAATACTCATTCGGAATCATGGCCATTCTGGTGGCTCATGAGATGGGACACTTCTTGCAAGCACGGCGCTACGGAGTCCCCGCGAGCTGGCCGTGGTTTATCCCGATTCCGTTCTTGCCATTCGGGACGATGGGGGCGGTCATCGTCCAAGCGGCTGGTCGTGCCGACCGCAAACAGATGTTTGATATCGGCATCACCGGCCCGCTGGCCGGACTGGTGCTCACGATTCCGTTCATAATCTTGGGACTTCACGACAGCGAAATCAAAACTCTCGCTGACTTCGGCGGCGGCATGAGCTTCGGAAATCCACCACTCTTGCAGTGGCTGGCCGAATGGCACTTCGGCCGGCCGCTCCTGCCCACCGAGGATGTCGTGCTGACACCATTCTTACACGCCGGATGGGTCGGCATCTTCGTGACCGCCTTGAACCTCATGCCCATCGGCCAGCTTGATGGCGGTCATATCTTGTACGGCTTGATCGGCCGCAAGGCCCATCGAGTAGCGGTGATCCTTCTGTGGACGGCAATATTCTGGATGCTCTCCACGGGGAATTGGTCGTACTGGCCCATCGTTTTCCTGTTGATAGTGACGGGAGTTCGTCATCCCCCCACACGCGACGATTCGGTGCCGCTGGGTGGCCTTCGAGTGGTGCTCGGCTGGGTGACGCTGCTGTTTGTCTTGATTGGGTTCACCCCCAATCCCATCAGCATTGATGACCGCATGCCTCGGCATCCGCAATTGAATGTGAAACCCGACATCGTTTATGTGTGGCGATATTCGGAGAAGTCGGAGCCGGCAAAGGAACGGTGAGAACTCGAGCGGGCGCGACGGGGTCGGGAGTCTTTTTCATACCGCACAACACGAGTCAATCAACCTAACTCTCTCGACTGCGGCATGAAAAAGACTCCCGACCCCTTCACCGGGCAGCCATCGTCAGCGCGATGTTCCACAGGTTGAAGAAGGCGTGAGCGATGACCACAGAGAGGTAGCTGCGACGCCGGTCATACAGAAGTCCCAGCAGCAGCGCCAGCGGCAGCAACGCGGCTCCGTCGAGCGGTCCGTGAACCATCGCGAACGCAATCGACGAAATCCCAATCGCGTGCGTGGAAGAAGTCTTCGTCTTAAGCCAGCCCAATAGGATGACTCGGAAGAGCAGCTCTTCCAGCAGCGGGGCACAAATCACGGCGGCGACCAAAACCCAGGCGAGCGTGACCAGCCCGACGTCCTGTTCCAAGAGCCGCAGCAACAGATTCTTCTCGGCCGGTTGTCGCCACCAAGAGGTCGCCAGCAACAGGGCGAGCACCGGAAGAAAGCTGGCGTGCGCGGTCTCCAATCCGTCGGAGATTTGTCGCCGCCAATGGTCGAGCGTGAATCCAAAACCGCGCAGCGATCGAGACTCAAAACCCAACAGCGCACACAGAAGTCCGGCCGTCAGAATCCGCGTCGCACAAGCCGCTTGCACGGCCGACAACGAGATCGTCTTCGCAGGCTCACGAACTTCCGGAGTCACCACGGCGATCAAGCTCAGCCAGACATAGGTGATCGTCAACAACAGCGCGACGATGTTGATCGGAGTCGGTGGAAACGATTCGCTCGGACAGATTTCGCCGAATCGCCGCCAGCGACGCCACCATAACCACCACACCGCCGCGCTGATGGCGATCATCACCACCACGATCGCCGCTTGAGCGTTCGCCATAACCGACTACTTTCGATACGCCGGGAACTCGACGAAGACTTTGATCGCTCCGTCGCGGCGGTCGCGGAAGGTCTCGAACGCGGTTTGCATCTCGGCCAGCTTATAGGTGTGAGTCACCAGCGGATTCACATCGACTCGGCGTTCGGCGATCCACTGCATTGCCAGCGGAAAGTCGCGACGGAAGTCGGGATTGATGCTGGTATGGACCGTCCCGTTCTTGAAGATCAGATCGCGCCACCGCAGCCCGTTGATGATCTCCGGAGCGACTCCGAAATACAGGATGCGGCCGCCGTAGCCAAGCAACTCGATGCACAGGTTGAATTGCTGCTCGGCATGTCCGACCGCCTCGATGACGATGTCCGCCCCTTTACCGCCGGTCAGCTCTTTGAGCTTGGCCGCCGGATCTTCGACCGCGTTGCAGATCGTCGAAGTCACCCCGCATTTCCAACTGGTCTTCAATCGCGATTCGAGCTTATCGATCCCGATCACCTGCCGAGCACCGAGCGCCTTCACGCTCATGTTGAAGATCTGCCCCATCGGGCCTTGGCCGACGATGGCCACGTCGAGATCAACCAGCGTCGGCAGCTTCTTCAGCGCGAAAATGGCCGTCCCCAACGGTTGAGCCAACACCGCTTCCTGATCCGAACATCGCGGATCGATCGCGACACACTGATTTTCAGAGACCGTGTATCGCTCCCACAAACCGTTCTGTTCGGGAGGCACACAGAGCACTCGTTCGCCGACCTTCCAGCGTTGGCCGTTCGTGGCGACGACGCTGCCGATCATCTCGTGCAACGAATGCCCCAGACGGATCGGCCATTCGCCGCTGTGGGTGAAGTACGGCGTGTCCGACCCACACAGGCAGGTCAACTCCGGCTGAAAGATGATCTCACCGCTGCCTCCCGGCGTGAGCTGCGGTTCGGGAGCTTCCACGAGATCAATGCGATGCGGTGCGGTGAATCGTCCTGCGAGCATGTGGTTCCTTTGGAGTTATTGTCGGGGTGAGGCCGATTTGTCGTGTCTTGAATGTCCAATTTCCAAATCTCAATGACCAATGAAATCTCAATGTCCAATGTCCAATTCGGAATCGTGGCACTCGAATATGAGGGCGGAGAACCACTTCTGCTGATTGGACCTTGGGACTTGGTCATTGATTGGACATTGGAGCTTGGACCTTGGTCATTGGCTATTTGCCAATGCAATACAGCACCTTGTCCGATCGCGAAAACATCTGGCCTCGCGACGGCGTCAGCGAGGCTCGGAAGAGTTCTTTCTCAGAAGCGGGCAGCGTGTTCTGAGCGACGATCTCCAGCTTCGGGCCGGGTTTGATGACGGTTGTTTTTCCATCATCGTCCTGAAGATACGCCAAGCCGTTGGCGGCGATCGGCGAGGAGGTGAAGTTGCCGCCCAGCCGTTCGTTCCAGAGTTCTTTGCCGGTCGTCGCGTCGTAGCACGAGCCGACGCCTGCCATGCTGACCACGATCACGAACTCGCCGACAACAATTGGCGACGGCTGATCGCGGCCGCTTTTGCGAGGCGTATGCCAGGCCATGTGCGACTGCGTGACGTCGCCTTCACCACCCGGTCGCAGAGCGTAGAAATCGCCCGGCTTCCCGTTGGCCACGAACAGCAATCCGTGTCCCGGCGTCACCGTCGGCTCGCCTCGGCCGTTGAAGGTTTTGCACGTCCAGAGCTTCTTGCCAGAGGTCGGATCGTATCCGGTAACGACGTCCTCGCCGTTGAGCACTAATTCACGGTGCGCTCCCGCATCGACGAGCACCGGAGAACTCCAACCGCCGCGTGGCGGAATTTGGCGGGGCGTTTGCCACACGATGCTGCCCGTCTTTAAGTCGATCGCCACCAGCGACGCTTCACCTTCGGCATCACAATTCTGAATGGCCAGACCATCCACGATCAGCGGCGAGGCTCCCGCGCCCCACGGGCCGTTGAACGGACCGAGATCTTTCGACCAGAGCTTCTTCCCGGCGACATCAAAGCCGTGCATCCCGCCGCGTCCGAAGAAAGCAACGACATGCTTGCCGTCTGTCGCACAGGTCGCCGAAGCCCATCCATTCATCTTGTGGGATACCTCGGGCGCACCGGTCCAGACAGTTTCTTGCCAGACGATCTTGCCGCTCTTCCGATCCACGCCAAAGACAACACGCTGCCGCCCCGCTTCAAGCGCCGTCGTCAGAAAAATGCGGTCGCCCACGATGACCGGCGACGACTGACCGCTCCCCGGCAACTCCGTCTTCCAAACGATTGAGCTTTGATCCCACTTCACTGGCAAATTCGTCTCCGACGAATGCCCGTCGCTCAACGGCCCGCGCCACTGCGGCCAGTCACCGTCCGCAGCCAGCGCGGACTGCCACAGCCCTGCACTCATCAAGCCCACCAACAGCCAACCTCGAATCGCATTCATGGAAATCTCCGTGTCGTAGGTCAGGCTTTCTAGCCTGACCCGATTCTTGAACCAGGGTCGCACCAACATTCGGGTCAGCCTGGAAAGGCTGACCTACGTTTTGATCTCAAAAATCGCCTCGACCTCAACCGCCGGCCCCGTCGGCAGCGACGCGAAGCCCAGCGCACTGCGAGCGTGCCAGCCATCACCCTCTTTGCCGAAGAGCTGATGCACGAGGTCCGACGCTCCGTTGATGACCAAGTGCTGATCGGTGAAGTCCAGCGTCGAATTCACGCAACCCAACAGCTTCACGCACCGCAGGCCGTTCAGCGTGCCGTGAGTAAAATGCACCGAGTTCAGAATCTTGACCATGCACTCGCGAGCCGCCGCATAGCCTTGCTCAACGGTCAGATCGCGGCCGAGCTTCCCCTTCATGTCGCTGGTGTGCCCGGACGTGAACAGCAGATTGCCCGCCTTCGCGCACAGGTTGAGATATCCGGGCTTCACTTCAGAAAACGTCAGGCCAAGTTCTTTCGCGAGCTGCTCAGGGCTATTCATGGTCGGCACCTTGTCGTTGGACGTTGAGTTATGTTCTGATTCCCGCCACATCCGCCGCCGACGGTCGGCGACAGGTTGAGCAGAATACTCTCCCCCCCGCGAGTTCGGAAATGAACGTACCTTCCCCACACCACAATGCCGTCATCCGGCCGATGGCTGATGGCCGATGGCTGATGGCTGTTATCACACTTTGTGTTGTCGCCGCGTATTGGAGAACTCCCGCGCAGGCCGCCGATGATGAGCTCATCAAGAGTCTGCAATCTCTCGATGCGCAGGTCGTCCCCGCTGCCGAACGCGAGACCTTTACTAATCAAGTGCGCGAGCAACAGCGTCGCCTGATGCGCGATGCCAACGAACACAGTTCCGCCGAATGGCGACAGATCAAGTCTCGCGACGATTGGGAACGCTTTCGTCGCGAGAAGCTCACCGCCTTGAAGAAGTCGCTCGGCTCGTGGCCGGAACCGCCGGCATCGGTTCCCGTGCGAGTGACATCAACCTTTGAGGGCGATGGATTCGTCATCGAGAACATCGTATTTCAGAGTCGCCCCGGCTGGTGGGTGACGGCGAATCTGTATCGCCCCGCAAAGCCTCGCGAGTCGATGCCCGGCCTCTTGATTTGTCATGCCCACCACACGCCCAAGGAACATGGCGAACTGCAAGACATGGGCATGACGTGGGTGAGAGCCGGTTGCCTGGTGCTCGTGATGGATCAAGTTGGCCACGGCGAACGGCGTCAGCATCCGTTTGCAACCGCCGCCGACTTCGACAAACCGTATCGAGTCGGACACGCCGACTACTCATTCCGCTACGACAGCGCGATGCAACTACAACTCGTCGGCGAAAGTCTCGTGGGCTGGATGGCGTGGGACATGATGCGCGGTGTCGATGTGCTGCTGGCTCGGCCGGGCATCGATCCGAAGCGATTGATTCTGCTCGGAGCCGTCGCTGGCGGAGGCGATCCCGTCGCCGTGACCGGCGCGCTGGATGAACGGTTCGCGGCCGTCGTGCCGTTCAACTTCGGCGGTCCACAACCGGAGTCTCGGTACCCGTTGCCCGACGATGCCGAGACCTCGTTCAATTATGCGGGCGGCGGCAGTTGGGAATCGACTCGCAACCTGCGAGATTCGGCCTCACACGGCTTTCTGCCGTGGGTGATCGTCGGCGGCATCGCGCCGCGCCGACTGGTCTACGCTCACGAGTTCAACTGGGATCAAGAACGTGACCCCGTTTGGAAACGGCTGCAAACGATCTTCGGCTTTTACGACCACACGGACTTCCTCGCATTCACTCTCGGCCGAGGAGCCGTCACCGGCTCGTCGCCACAGGACACACATTGCACGCACATCGGCAAGACGCATCGCATCCGCATTCACGAAGCATTCCGCTCGTGGTTCGGCATCGAGATCTCACTGGAAACGGAATTCAGTTCGCGCCTGCCGGCCGACCGCTTGCGGTGCTGGACTCCAGAACTGAAACAAGAGCTGCAACCAAAATCGCTCGCCGAGATGACGACCGCGCTGGCGGATCAATTCGCAGCGACAAACGTCCGTGACCGACAGACACGACTCGTCGCCAGCGAGAGCCGTCGTGACTTCCGCCGCCGCTGGACCGAACTGCTGCGCGTCGCGTCCGACGACCCGCTGGTCGTGGAGCAACGTCTCCGGCAAGAGACTGCGGCGACCGTTCGCGTGGAGGCGGTCGCGCTCATGAGTTCGTCGGGCAATCGTACCCCGCTCGTGCTGCTCACGCCGCAGAAGTTGCGTGACGGACAACCGGTCGTCGTCGCACTTTGCTCACAAGGCAAAGAGAGACTGCTCAAGGAACGCTCACGCGACGTCGCCGAGTTGCTCGCACGAGGTGCCGCCGTCTGTCTGGTCGATCCACGCGGGATCGGCGAGTCGAAGCTCGGCGACAGTCACGGCCGGCGCAGTTCCGCCACGTCGATGTCATCCACGGCGTTGATGCTCGGCACACCACTGCTCGGCCATCAACTGCGTGATGTGCGGCTCGCACTGACTTGGCTGCGCAAGCAACCCGAACTGAAAGGCCGCCGCTTCGCGTTGTGGGGCGAATCACTCACGCCACCGAATCCCAATACCGCACTGTTTCGTCAACCACGAGACGACGACCAAGCCTTGCCCGCGCCGTCCGAACCGCAAGCTCCACTGCTCGCGCTGCTCGCCGGATTGTTTGAAGACGACGTCTCAGCGATCTACACGGCCGGTGGTCTGTCGAGTTGGCGTTCGCTGCTCGCCGAGTACTTAGTTCTCACGGCCCACGACAGCATCGTTCCCGGTGTACTCACCGCAGGTGACCTGACCGATCTGATCGAGCCTTTTCGTTCCGACCGCCGAGTCCGCATTGAAGCCGCTGTGGACGGCTGGAACCGACTTGTGCCTGCCAACTCAAAACGCGAAGGCCCGGTGAAGTGGCTCGTGGAATAGAGCAGGACCATTGGGTAGCCGCGTTTCGCCAGAACGCGGGCCTGTCATTGAACACCCGCGTTCTGGCGAAACGCGGCTACGAAGGCATTTCATGATTCGCAACGCCGTCAAACACAAACTCCGCGAAGGCGGAGTCTCCATCGGCACGATGATGTTCGAGTTCAACACCACCGGCATCGCCCGCATCGTCGCGAACGCCGGTGCCGAGTTCGCCGTCTTCGACATGGAACATAGCGGCTGGAGCATCGAGACGATCCGCATGTTGATCGCCACGACTCCGAAGGCCGAGATGGTCCCGATCGTCCGCATTCCCGCCACCGAGTATCACTTCGTCGCCAACGTGCTCGACATGGGCGCGATGGGCGTCATGGTCCCGATGTGCGAAAGCGCAGACCAAGCTCGCCTGCTGGTCAACTCGGCAAAGTACCCGCCGGACGGTCGCCGCGGTGCCGCCTTCAGCATCGCTCATGACGACTACCGCGGCGGTTCAATCCCGGACATCATTCGTTCCGCGAACGACGAAACGCTGCTGATTGCGCAGATCGAAACCGCTCACGGCCTGGACAACGTCGAAGAGATTGCTGCCGTCCCCGGCATTGATGCGTTGTGGATCGGCCTCTACGACCTCACCCTCTCGCTCGGCGTCCCCGGCCAAATGAATCACCCGGATGTCCTCGCCGCCACCGATCGCGTCTTCGCCGCCTGTCATGCACACAACAAGTCACCGGCCGTGCTCGTCACCAGCATCGCCGAGGGGGAATCTCAACTGAAACGCGGCTTCAAACTGATCGCTTACGGTGGCGACCTGTGGCTCTATCAAGCCGCGCTCCGTGTCGGGATTGCATCGCTTAGGAACGAGGTCGCAATAACTTCCAGAAGTGAAACCGTCTGCTATGAGCCGCAGAGCGCTAGCCCCGGTTCGGATGACACAAACCGGGGCTAGCGCCCTGCGGCTGATCGGAACGAGCAACCCAACGGTGCGGTCAGCAGCAAGTCATTAGAGATCGAGCGGTGATCCGAGCGAGCCAACGCGCTAGATGCGACGCCTGTGACGCTGTCCGCAGTCCGTCGGCAGCGTGCGGCGCGTGGCGGTCGATATTGCCGAAGTTGTGCGAAGTCCGCCCTGTCGTTCGGAGACGTTCCATGCGTGCGTTGCTGTCGCTCTTTGTGGTGTGTGCGTTGTCGTCGGTCGCCTGTGGCGCGGATGAGTTGGTGATTGCATCGACTCGTCCGGGGACAACGACGGTGCCGACTCCGTTCGATCTCGTGGTCGTCCTGCCTGGAGGGTGGACGCCGACAATGATCACGGTCAATGACGTGGAGGTGCCGCTTCCCGTGAAGGCTCCGACGGCCGACTTCGTGCTGTTGTCGATCCCGAAGGCGCAGCAGCAACCAGTCGCTGCCGACTACAAGATTCTGGTGATTGCGAAGACCGCCGATCTGAAAACGAAGACGGCGACAGCGACGGTGAAATTGGATGCTCAAGGCTTGCCGGTCGTGGCTCCCAAGCCGACGTTGCAGACGGGTGGTCTGTTTGGGGCAGCGGCGAAGACGTCGGCGGATGTGCTGAAGGGGGCGGGGACCGAGATCGGAGCCAATTCAGCCGCGACCGCCACGAAGATTTCCGACATGCTGAACTCGACGGCGTTGGGATGGACGGTGAAGGGTGTCGCTCGGCGCGGGGTGGCTCGGCGGGATATCGACCCGATTGAAACGACGACGCGATTGGAAACGATCTTCAGCGAGTTCGCCTGGCGTGCGTATCAAGAGCATCACGCCGGAAAAACAGACGTGGCGAAGCTGGAAGCGGATCTGCATCAGGCGATTCGGGACCGCGTCTGGACTTCCGGACCCTTTGTGCAAGAGGAATGGAAGCCGTATCTGGAGGCGGTGGAAGCGTCGATGCGTCGGCTGGCGGACTCGGACAAATTGAAACTCACGAATGGCCTGCATGTGTCGTTGGTGCTCGCCGCGTTGGGCGACGGGTTCGGTAAACTGAAGTCCTTTCACGAGACGTTCGACAAGTTTTTTGTCGGCTCGGCGGTTGGGAATAGCGGAGCGATGGGCGGAGTTCATTCCGGTTTCGGCGGTTCCGGTGTCTCTGGTTCGTCCGGTCGTTGCGGCTGTGACGACTGTTGCCGGCGGCGGCACCGCGCGACCTGTTTGCGAATCGTTCTCTTGGGGCTATGACACTCCCTTGGCTCACGGATCAATCAGCACGACAAAGGCGACAAACGATGGACCCATTGACGATTCTCAGTTTGATCACGACAGCGGCGAGTATCTTAGGAAAGGCGAACGGTGCTCCGCCGGTGGACGCGATCATCGCGTTGCTGAAGAAATTGAACGACACCGGAATCGTAAAATTGCCCAAGGAACTGTCAGAGGGACAATTTGACGAGGCCGTTCAGAAGCTGGTGGGAAGCCTGAAGGACTGGCTGCCGTTCCTGCGAGACAAAGCGGGGTTGCCGGCCGGCGGCTTGGACTCGGCGTTGGTGGCAGCGATTCAAAAGCTCTGCCTGGGCAGTCCGACGGGTTCGACGACCGGCGGAGTCGCGACCCGCGCGCGGTTCGACGCGGCAACGCATGCCGAGGTGAATCTCTCGCCGGAGATGAAGGCGGAGATCGGCGACCCCGGCAAGTGGCTGCGGGTCTTTCTGACTCCCAACGCGATCATCGACCGCGATCTGCTGACACGCGCCTTCGTGGCGTGGCAAGACGTGATCGGTATGCGCGTGCGGATCGTGCATGACGAAAACGCGGCGAACGTGATCATTAATGTGGTGCCGCTGGATGGTCTGGGTGGCAAGCTGGCCGAAGCGACGGTCGGCGACGGCCCTGGTTCGCCGCTCGTGAGCACGCTGAGCATCGACCAGTCCGAAGACTGGACGCCGGAGAAATACTTGTACGCGATGGAGCACGAGATTGGGCATCTGCTGGGCTTGGAGCACATCAACGATGGCGCGGCACTGATGAACCCGATGTTGCAACTGGATGCCGCCGGGCAACCCAAGTTCACGGCCCCGCAGTCCATCGACATCGCCACTGCGAAACAGACTTGGGGCGAGCCGATCCCGTAACCAGAAAGACTCGGCCATGCCACGGCTTCATTTGGCAGTCGGCTGAATCGGCAAGTCTTCCGTGGCGGCGGCTGGGGCCGGCGGAGCGAGCGGCGGGTTGACCGGTGTGCCTGGCGTGCAGGTCTGCTGGTCCGACGCGCACGAGGTGCAGCCTGGCTGACACCAGCGGCTGAACCAGCCCTGTTTTTTCGTCTTGCAGTTGGTCTGACACGGTCGGCAGGGAGCCTTGAGGGGCAGGCGTCGCGGCGCAGACTCTTCGACACGCGGTTGCTGCATGGCGACCCCCAGCGTCAGCGGGATCACGAGCGGAATATCCGTGACCTGGAGCGACTCACGCAGTGGTGCCTTGGGGGGCGGTTCTTCGAGCGGCAGGCGGAGTGGTTGCGCACAATCGTTGGGGACGCAGACCGGTGGTGCGCTGTTCGCGCACCACTCGGCACTCTTGCCATTGGGGAAACCGGACTGGGGGCTAGGTTCAGGATTCATCAGCGCTGCACGTTGTCGGCGTTGCCAGTCGGCCATCCGTTGCTCGTGCAGCGCTTCACGCAACTCGGACGTCCTCTGCCGTTCGGCCATCAACCGCTTGAGTCGCTCGGCATCCACTTCGGGTTGACCGAGCGTAAAGCCTTGATCGACATTCAGCCCCAATTTCGTCCGGACCTCTTCCTTGAACGCAGCGGAGTGGTCGTCTTGGCTTCGTTCAGCGTCTCCTCGTAGCGCCGCCTTGCGGTAGGCATGGCAGCGTTGGACCTCGTCGAGATCGGCTTGGGCTTCTTCCACGAGTGCTTCACGTTCGGCATTGAGTTCATCCAGCAAGATCTGCCGTTCGCGGTCTTTGAGCGCGTGGGCCGCCGCGAAGTTCTTATCGACCTGCTCGGACACCGTGGTGAGACTCTGAACGAGTCGGCCAGGGAGCGTGGCCACGGAGGCAACGGTCGCGCAACCGGAAAGTGCGGAAAAGAGAGCGGCAATGGGGAGGACGGTTCGGAGGGTCATACGGAAGATCCTGCGCGCGAGAGTGATCCGGAGGCTGCGCAGATGATCGGATCGCGCAGACCGTTTTCCGCAGAATAACCGTGCGTGCCGGTGCAAGCGTTACCGTCGCCACAAGCGGGCTAACCTGAATTCTTCATAACCGGACACAAAATGGTCTCGTCGTGTTTCCAACTGGTGGAATTGATTGCCAATTGAAGACTCCCACGAAGGCCACCCGCGAATAACTGCGGAAGATGCTACGCGACGGCAAACGCGCTGGGCGTGAAGAAGCCAAACGAACTCCATCAGCAATTGCGGTCAAGTACGATCATCCCACCAAGAGCGTCTCCGTCGCGCTGAGCAATCATTGTCGTTTGATGGTGCCGCTCACGCTCTTGCCGGAACTCGGTCCGGCGACTCCGAAGCAACTGGCCAACGTGGTGATCGAACCCGCCGGCATTGGCATCGAATCGCCGCAGCTCGACCAGCAGTTTCTGGTGTCGCACTTGCTGGCGGACGTTTGTGGCCCCGGATTGCTGATGCGGGAACTCGGCCGACGAGGCGGACAAGTCACCTCCCGCGCCAAGACGAAAGCCGCGCGACGCAATGGAGCACTCGGCGGCAGGCCCAGCACGCGAAAGACATGACCATGACCACAACCAACGTCGAAGTCATGATGCGACGAACTTGCCGTCGCGTAGGCGGCGGGCGGTGCCGGTGAGCACGAGGGTTTCTAGAACTTCTGCGATTCGTTCGGCGTTGGCGCGGGTGAAGAGTTTGGTGACGTCGGTGGCGGCGAGCGGCTTCTCGGCGGTCGCGAGGTGTTGGCGGATGGCTTGGACTTGGTCGGGGAGTGACTTGGGCCAAGCGACTTTCTTCGTAGCCGTCTCACTCCGCGAGACGATTGCCGAAGGTTTGACGGCTTTGGTCGTGGACTTGCCTTTGACCACTCGCT